>NZ_CP121666.1:8887540-9232581 GCF_029714325.1 Bradyrhizobium sp. CB1717 | reverse complement strand
CGTCAAAACTTCTCTTGAGAGCTCAGATTGAATTTGTGAGCGCCATGCAGGGTTCCTGCCGGAATCCCCGGAATGACGCGACCTCGAGCGAGTCCATCGTCAGGCATGGCTCGACCGTTCGGCGCGAAGCGCCGCGGGTCAGATCAGCGATGTCTTTGATGGAGGGGTCGCGAGGTCAGCGCGTACTCGACGCGCCCGTGCATGTAGGAGGCTGAACGCAGGACGGATCGGAAACGGCATCGTCGAACGATGGAACTTGAGTCAATACCGCGTTGAATCCGTAGGACATGATACCCTCCCCGTCCTGCCGTGATCGCTCACGGCAAGGTCCTGCGTAAAAGACAACCGCGCCGTATTCCTGTCGCGGATGCCTGCCCGTCTGCACTAGTCGTCCACTCGGCTTCGCCATCGCTCTTGTCGGGGTAGCTGTGAGATGTCTCTCATATGCGCCTGGCGCGAGCGAGATGCTTGAGATCCCGCTTGGAGACATTCAGACAAAGAGCTACCGTTCCCACATTGCTATGGGTTTTTTACCGACAATCGCTTGTTGAAGCGTCGCCAACGTGCACACCGCCGCCGATTTGCACGCTCGCCCCGTTTCCGATACCGCGCTGGTCTCAAGATCGTGGGCGCCGCGAACGACTTAAGGAATACACTATGCGGAAAGACTCGCAACGGAATTGATTCACACTTGAGGCATCAAAAAACTTGACCTCGGTTAACGCCGCGCGTGACTTGTGCACAGGCTCCGGAGCAAGTTTTTGGATTCGTGCACAGATTCGAAAATGCGGCGCTTCGTGTGACAATTCCTCGCCAACGCCAAAAAATTTTTACAAAAGCGTCACGCATCCGACGCGCGAGCGAATTTTCCAAATGCTTGTCCCAGCTATGTCGATAAGTGATTAGCGAGACATCGTTTTTTGAGTCTCGTTTCACAGGGTAACTCCACCTGTGGCAGCATCCCGGTGAATCTACGGTGTGCAGAACTTTTCCGCGCGAGAATTCATCTTAGCCCCGCGCCGCAGGGGTTTTTCGCAACGCAGTGAAAGTTTCCGCTGTTGCAAAATCACCCGCAGGTAGAACCGCGGAACGCATCATGGTGCGCACGATGCAAATCTTCCACGCGGAGGTTGCGAGGCGCGTGACCGCTTGCGTGAATATGACAGGCAACAAAAAAGCCCGGCGCGATGCCGGGCTCTTTGTCGTGCTGATCGGATCAACCGATCGGATGATGTCGCTAGCTCACTTGCGAGCTCACTCGCAAGTTTAGTTGCAAGCTTACTTGGCGAGCTTGGCGATCTGCGCGGTGAGGCGCGAGACTTTGCGGCTGGCGTTGTTCTTGTGAATGATGTTGCGCTGCGCGGCGCGCATCAGGGCGGGCTCGGCATTCGCCAGCGCCTTCACGGCAGCGGCGCGGTCGCCGGTCGCGATGGCTTCCTCGACAGTGCGAACGGCGCCGCGCATCTGGGTGCGGCGCGACTTGTTGACGGCGGTGCGGCGGGCGATCTTGCGCGTCGCTTTCTTGGCGGAAGTGGTATTGGCCATGGTCTCAATATCCTTTGCGGGTACCGGTCGCGTCTTGGTCGGGTAGCGCCGGCTTGCTTGACCGCGGAATCGACGCTCGGATTTAGGGTGTTCGGTTGCTGGGCCGTTCCCGGAACATGAGGCTCAAAAAGCCTGCAACAGCTCAAAGAACAGCGGCGGCAGGATTGCGCCCACCGCCAGTTGGCGCCCTTATAGAGAGGGTCTGTGGCACCGTCAACGCTTTCCGGGCTGGAAAACAGGCCTCAGGTGGGCCGAACGGGGGTCGTAACGCCCTGAACAGGTTGAATTTCTGCCGTCCCCCGGCTATTGGCTGGCGGCATTTCATCGGCGTTTCCAGGGATCGTCCGATCGGACGACCGTATAGGGTGAGGCATGATCCGCGGCTTTTTCCGACTGATTGGGCTGTTGCTGCTCGCCGGCGGGTTCATCTTCATGGTCTATGACGGCGCCCGCTGGGTCGCCGACCAGACCCTCAAGTTCACCCGGTTCGGCCAATTCTGGAACGACATCAACCAGGCGAGCCAGACCGCCTTCCGGACCTGGGTCGAGGCCAAGGCGCCCTGGCTCTGGACCTCGGTGATCCGCCTCGTGCTGGACCAGCCGGTCTTCGCGGTCCTCGGCATTCTGGGCATCCTGCTGATGGTCCTGTTCCGGCCGCGCAAGCCGCTGATCGGCTATTCCCGGGATTGATCTTCAATTCCCGCCGGGATTGATCTTTCAATTCCCGCCGGGACTAAGCACGTCATGGGGCGCGGCGTAACAACGCTGCCCCTTCCTGCGTAAACACCTATATTCCCACCTGATCGCGAGCACGCCGCCTGAGCATCTGGCTCACGCGACGGCCAGCTCGATTCGGAGACCCATCATGCTGTTCATGCGCAAGACCACCGCATTGCCGAGCGCAGCTGAAGCGCTGCCGGGCCGTGCGCAGGCCATTCCGACCGCGACCATCCATTTCGTCAACGGCAGCAAGTTGAAGCCGCCTTATCCCGCCGGCCTCGAGCAGGCGGTGTTCGGGCTCGGCTGCTTCTGGGGCGCCGAGCGCAAGTTCTGGGAACTCGGCGATGGCATCTATACGACCGCTGTCGGCTATGCCGGCGGCCACACGCCGAACCCGACCTATGAAGAAGTCTGCTCGGGCCGCACCGCCCACACCGAAGTTGTGCTGGTCGCGTTCGATCCGAGCAAGATCTCTTACGAGAAGCTGCTGAAGACGTTCTGGGAGAGCCACAACCCGACGCAAGGCATGCGCCAGGGCAACGACGTCGGCACGCAGTACCGAAGCGCGATCTACACTTACGCGGATGCGCAGAAGAAAGCGGCCGACGAATCGAAGGCGCTCTACCAGAAGGCGCTTGCCGCAAAGGGCCTCGGCGCCATCACAACCGAGATCGCGCCGGCCGGTGAGTTCTATTTCGCCGAGGACTATCATCAGCAATATCTGGCGAAGAATCCCGCCGGCTATTGCGGCCTGGGTGGCACCGGCGTGTCCTGCCCGATCGGCGTGGGTGTGAGCGCGTAGTTGTAAGTCGCCGAAGCGCGCGGCCCTTACCCTCCCCTGGAGGGGGAGGGTCGGCTCACATTGAGCGCAGCGAAAATGTGAGACGGGGTGGGGTGACAGTCTCTCCACGTCCACACCGCCCGAGAGGAGAGATCACCCCACCCCGCTCGCGCTCCGCGCGATCGACCCTCCCCCTCCAGGGGAGGGTGGCAGCGCAATACCCCCTCAACCCTTTATTAACCATAACCGGTGCATCACTGGAGCCATCTCGTTTCGAGGGATTGGTCCGGTGCCGGTTGCACGCGCGTTTCGATGGTCGATCTTGGCAGCGTCCGCCGCGCTGACCCTTGGCGGCTGCATGCAGACCGCCGGCCCCGTCGCGATGGTGCAGCCCCGCCCCGATCTCGACGCGATGGCCTATGGCCAGCCCTACAGCGCACCGCAGCCGGTCGTCGTCGCCGACGGTGGCGGCGCCATCGGCGCCTTGCGCAACTCCTTCGCTTCCTCGCCCGCGCCGATGCCGGTCGGTTACGCCGCGCCGATGGCGGGGCCGGTGCGCTACGACGCCTCCTATCATCTCGACGCCGGCGACAAGCTCCGCGTCGTGGTCTACGGCCAGGAAGGTCTCACCAACAGCTACGCCATCGATGCCGGCGGCTCCATCACCATGCCGCTGATCGGCGCGGTGCCCGCGCGCGGCCGCACCACCGCAGGGCTCGCCGGCGAGATCGCCGCGCGCCTGCGCAACGGCTACATCCGCGAACCCTCGGTCGCCGTCGAGATCGACACCTATCGTCCGTTCTTCATTCTCGGTGAAGTCTCCGCGCCCGGCCAATATCCTTATGTGCCGAACATGACGGTCGAAAGCGCGGTTGCGATTGCCGGCGGCTTCTCGCCGCGCGCCAAGCGCGACGTGGTCACCGTGACGCACAGCGAGAACGGCGGCGCCATGCGCGCCGTGGTGCCGCTCGGAACCCCCTTGGCGCCGGGCGACACCGTGTTCGTCGGCGAACGCTGGTTCTGAAACCCCCGTCATTCCGGGGCGATGCGCCAGCATCGAACCCGGAATCTCGAGATTCCGGGTTCGCGCTTCGCGCGCCCCGGAATGACAGCGGAATGGAAGAGCGCGCTACGTCCGCGCTCACCTCCGGAAATCCAGCCGCCCGTTCGGAAAACATCCGTCGATCCTCGCGGCATCGACCACGCACCCAACCCATGGCCGCATGATCGCCGGCGTAGTCAGGTTGATGTACTTCCCGACCAGGCGCGCGCCGTCGCGCGCGGCGTCGATCAGGCCGTGCCGGCGGCCGTTGTCCCAGTCGAAGCGCAGATAGATCCGGCTTCCCGCGATGCGGATTTCAGCGCGCCCCTGTTTCCATTTGTCAGGCGTGTCGCCGGCAATGGTCGGATCGGCGCCGCCGTTCCAGCGGCTCGCCCAGACGCCTTCGAGGGGATCGGGCGTGGCAAGGGTTGCCCAATGAGCCGCGTTATCGTCTTCCGCATCGCCTGCCAGCGCGGCCGTCGCGGCATAGTCCATGACCTCTTGATCGTCGGGCTCCGGCACGTCCATGGTTCCGAACGGATTGCGGATGATGAGGTGCGTGATGGCCTGCTGCATGGCGATCTCCCGGCGTGAGTTGGCGTGATCGGCAAGCTCTATCGCCGGGCGTCAGGCTGCAGCCACCCGATTCCTGTTTTCTCCTCTCGTCATTCCGGGGCGCGCCCGCTTGGGCGCGAGCTATGGTGCGCAATTGCGCACCTGAGAATCCATTCCTCCACCAACTCTGACGCACGATGGATTCCGGGTCTGCACCGCTTTGCGGCGCATCCCGGAATGACGGTGGAGAGAGACGTGCGCTATTTCAAATGCTTCGCGAAAAATTCCATGCTGCGCGGCCAGGCGAGGTCGGAGCTCGCCTTGTCGTAGCTCGGCCGCTCGTCGCAATGGAAGCCGTGCTGCGCGCCGGGATAGACGAAGACCTCGACGTCCGGCCGCTTGGTCTTGATCGTCTCGACATCGGTCAGCGGAATGCCGGCATCCTTCTCGCCGAAATGCAGCTGCGTCGGAGCCTTCGGCATCTCGTCGGCGAAGCGCACGACCGCGCCGCCGTAATAGCCGATTGCGGCCTTCAGCCCCGAGAGTCGCGTCGCCGCGACGAAGGCGATGCTGCCGCCGAGACAGAAACCGATGATGCCGACCGGGCCGACGCTTTTGACCGCATCGATCGCGGCTTGCGTCTCGCGCAGCATCGCGGCCCAGTCCGGATTGGCGACGAACTTGCGCGCCTCGGCGATCTCATCGGGCGTATAGCCGGACTGGAAGTTCGGCGTGGTCCGGTCGAAGATCGACGGCGCGATCGCGACGTAGCCCTCCTTGGCGAGGCGATCGCAGACCGAGCGGATGTGATGGTTGACGCCGAAAATCTCCTGGATCACCACGATAGCGCCCTTCGGCGCGCCGGCGGGATCGGCGCGATAGGCGCCGAACTGGAAGTTATCGGAAGCCGTCAGCTCGATGTCTTGTCCCACAGGATGATCCTCTATTGTTCGTTGTTGCTTCCGAGCCGTCTCGCCCATCACCAGTGTCATTGCGAGCGTAGCGAAGCAATCCAGAATCTTGCCGCGGAGATAGTCTGGATTGCTTCGCTGCGCTCGCAATGACGGGTGGATAGACCTGCACCTCCTCACCACGAAGTGCCGTAGCCCGGATGGAGCGTAGGGCAATCCGGGGCAAGTGTGCGCCGGAACGAGACCGGTCTCGGATTTAGCTCCGCTCCATCCGGGCTACGATCTTTGTTGTTTCAGAGAGCAGGGCGCTACTCCCACATCCAGTTCTCGCCGTAGTCCTCCTTCCATCCCGCCAGCCGTCCGTGGCGGAATTGCAGGAACAGGCGATGGCGGTAGGGGATCAATCCGCTGCCGCCGAGATTGCGTAATGCGAGGTAGATCTCGTTGCCGGGACGCCCGCGCACATATTGCAGCGGCTGTCCGAGAGCACGCGCGGTCTGTTCGGCATCCATGCCGAAGGCAAGCGGCGTGTTGTTCGACAAGGTGGTGACGAAAGGCTGGCGCGGCGGAATGGCGCCGAACGGCTCGGCCTGCGCAGACATCGACAGCAACACCGCGCCCGCAACAACCATCGCCCGCTTCATTGCCCAAAATCCCTCTGGCCTATCCCGGCAAGTTCTTCAGGAAAGGCGCGACCGCGTCAACAAAAGCCTGGGGCTGATCGATGTTGACGGCGTGTCCGGCGGCGGGGATCACGACCTTTTGTGCGCCTGGGATCTTGGCCGCCATGTAATCGGACGCGGCGAGGAACGGGGTGTCATCGGCGCCAACCACGATCAACGACGGCACCCTGATGTCGGGAAGCAGCTCGATCACGCGCGCATCGCGCTGGGTGAGCATGCCGCGTGCAGCAAGCGCCAATCCCTTGGCGTTGCGATGACTGGCCGTGGCGCGTTCGCGCGTCGCCTGCTTCAGCACGTCGAGGCCCTCGCGGTCGAGCCTGTCGGCGGTGGCGAGCGCGCGCGCGTTCCAGGCCTCGCGCGCGTCGTCCTTCTTGAAGCCGGGGCCGGTGTCGATGATCAGCAGCGCGCGAGCGCGTTGCGGATAGGCGCGATAGAAGGCGAGCGACATGTAGCCGCCGAGCGAAAGGCCGCCGATGATGGCGCGTGGCGCGCCGACGGCATCGAGGATCGCCGCCATGTCGCCGACCGTGAGCGCTTCGCTATAGGCCGCGGGATCATCGGGATAATCGGACTGGCCGTGGCCGCGCATGTCCCACAGGATCAGCTTGTGATCCCTCGCGAGCGCATCGACCTGGCCATGCCACATCGCCGAGGTCGAGGAGTAGCCGTGGGTTAGCAGAAGCGGCGGACCCTCGCCGTGAACCTCATAGTAGATCCCGACGCCGTCCCGATTGATCCCAGGCATGGTTTTCCGCCCCTTCGTTTTCCGGTCATTCTAGTCGCGATGGGTTCGATGGCCACACGCCCTGGCGCATGAAGCAGATGCGGAAGACCGCGGTCGCGGTCGGGATCTCCCTTCGCGCATTTTGCTTCGAAAAACCTCAGCATTTACAAGGGTCTTCTACTGTGCATGGGGTTGTTTTCGCGGTTTTTATTGTTCCCGTCGGGGAACCCGAAACCGGTAAAATTGCACGCAATTCCGAAGGGTTCCATTGAGCACGCCTCTTAAGGGCCAGAGAACCTGATCCGGCTTAGGCTGACGCCAAATCCCGACCCGTGCCTTTGGGGAAGCCATGAACGCCTCAGCCAAACCCGCCGCCAAACGCCGGCTTCTGCTCGCCTCCGACCGGAGCGACGAGAGCACCGAGCTCGCCAGCATTTTGAAGGCGGTCGGCGAGGTCTCGACGGTGACCACCCAGGACATCCCCGAGCAGCCGTCGCGCGATCTCTCCGGTCTCGTCGTCGACATCAACCTGCGTTCGCCCGAGAGCGTGCAGCGGGTCCGCAACAAGCTGCGCGGCGATGCCTATCGCTCCATGCCGCGGCTGTTCGTGCTTGCCGACGCCCTGCACCACGGCACCATGCAGGCCTGGGCGCTGGGCGCGACCGATACGATCTCGCGTCCGCTGCAGCCCGACGCCATCCTGCAGCGCATCCGCGCCGCGTTTCCCGACACCGCCACCTATGACGCGACCGATCGCGGCAAGACGCTCAACCGCGGCGTCGAGGCGGCGCATGCGGTGCTGAAGAAGATGTTCGAGAAGCTGCCGCTCGGCGTGCCCCTGACCTTCGACGACGTCATCGCCGCCGAGAGCAAGATCCTGAAGGCGATCAAGCACTCCTCGCTGCGGGAATGGCTCACCACGGTCGGCTGCCACCATGTCGGCAGCTACCGGCACTGCCTGTTCGTCACCGGCTTTGCAGTTTCCTTCGCACAGCATCTCGGCATGCGCGAGGATGACCAGCGCCGCCTGACCCGTGCCGCGCTGCTGCACGACGTCGGCAAGGCCTTCGTTCCCTCCGTGCTGCTCGACAAGCCCGGCAAGCTCACCGACGAGGAGATGGCCGAGGTCCGCCAGCATCCGCGCCGCGGCTATGACGCGCTTGCGGCCCAGGGCGGCTTCCCGCCGGAGATGCTGGACGTCGTGCTGCATCACCACGAATTCCTCGACGGCTCGGGCTATCCCAACGGCCTGTCGTCGAACCAGATCAGCGACATCGTGCGGCTGACGACCATCGTCGACATCTACGCCGCGCTGGTGGAGAAGCGCGCCTACCGCATGCCCTTCACCCACTCCCGCGCCTTCACCATGATGGAAGGCATGGGCGGCAAGCTCGACCAGCAGCTGCTGCAGGCGTTCCGCCCGGTGGCGCTGGGGTCGTTCTAGCGCGGCATTCTCCGCTGCTGCCGTAGGGTGGGCAAAGCGAAGCGTGCCCGCCACTTCCAAGAACGTGGGCACGGCGCTGACGCGCCTTTGCCCACCCTACGGCAGTTTGCCGTTTGGCGACGCCGCTCACCCCACCATCTTCCGCAGCTCCGCCTTCGCCACCTTCTCCAGCGTCGAGCGCGGCATGTCGTCGACGAGCCTGATCTCGCGCGGCAGCTTGAAGTCGGCGAGGCCGGCGCGGCATGCGGCCATCACGCGGTCATGGAAATCGAGCGGCGCAGCCGCGACGCCGCCATGCGGGATGATGAACACGACCGGCACCTCGTCCAGCATCGGATGCTTCTTCGCTACGACCGCAGCCTCGCGCACGCCTGGCACCACCGCGATCACCTGCTCGATCTCGGACGCCGCGACGTTCTCCCCGCCGACCTTCAGCATGTCCTTGGCGCGGTCGCCGAACTTGATGAAGCCGTTCTCCAGCCGCTCGACGCGGTCGCCGGTGAGGAAGAAGCCGTGCTCGTCAAAGCTCTCGCGCGTCGCCTTCTCGTTGTGGAGATATTCGGCGAACAGCGACAGGCCGGGAATACCCTTGATCGCGAGATTGCCGGTGTCGCCGACCTCGGTCGGCCGTCCGTCATCGTCGGTGATGCGGATCTGATATTCGGGCGCGGCGCGGCCGATCGACATCGGAATGTTGGGCTGGTCGACCTCGCCGACGATGCCGTGGGTGATGGTCTCGGTCATGCCCCACCAGCCGATCATCTTGACGCCGAAGGCGGCAAAGGCCGGCGGCTCGTTGATCGCGGTGCCCCACAGGCGGAATTTATGGTCCGTCGGGATCTCCTGCTCGAGCAGCGCCTTCATGCAGAACGGGATCGTCGAGGTCCAGGTCGAGCCATGCTCGCGCGCAACGCCCCAGAACCGGCTCGCGGAGAAGCGCGGCTGGATCACGCAGGTGGCGCCGACCCACAGCGTCGCCAGCATGGAGTAGGCCAGCGCGTTGGTGTGGAACAGCGGCAAGTATGCCTGGTGCACGTCGCTCGCATGCAGGTCCTCATGCGCAGCGTTGATCTTGGCGCCCCACAGCGCGTTGGCATGGGTCCACAGCACCGCTTTGGGGCGCGACGTCGTGCCCGAGGTGTATTGCACGCTGCACGGCGCCAGCGGATCGGTCGCGCGCCTGGGACGGTCGGAGCTGTCGGCGAACAGGGATTCAAAACTGTCGCCGCGCGAGACCGCTTGCGCAGCTGGTGCGCCGGCATCATGCGAGGTCACCGCCAGCCAGCGGATATCGCGGCAGTTCTGCGCGACGATCTCCGCATAGGCGGGCTGCGTGATCGCGGCGACTGCGCCGCAATGATCTGCGAAATATGCCATCTCCGCCGGTGCCGAGCGCGTGTTGGTCGTGACGGCGATGGCCCCCAGCTCGACGCAGGCGAACCAGGCCAGCAGCGCCTCAATGCAATTGTCGAGATGAATGAGAACATATTCGCCCGGCCTGACGCCGCGCCCGGCGAGCCCGGCCGCGAGCGCGCCGACCCGCTCGTGAAACTCGCCATAGCTCCAGCGGCGCGCCGGCGCGTCGAACGGTGCCCAGATCAGGAACGGATGATCACGCCGGACCTCGGCGCGCATTCTCAAGAGCCAGGGCACGTCGAGCCCGTCGAACGGACCCACGATTCCGGCTGCGGTGTGTTGAACAGGCATGGCGACCTCCCGTGCAGCCCGCATCTTGCTGGCGGCTGCTTTTTTATTATTGCGTCTTCCTGCCATCGGATGACGCGGGGCGCAAATCGGGGGGCGAGCTCTCTCCGCCGTCATTGCGAGGAGCTCTTGCGACGAAGCAATCCAGACTGCGTCCGCGGAGACAGTCTGGATTGCTTCGCTGCGCTCGCAATGACGGTGTTCGGGGTGGGCAGCGGAGGCCCTAACGGCCACCATCCTCGTACGACGAGATCTCGATCAAACTGCCATCGGGATCCCGGCAATAGACCGAGCGCAGCGTGCCGCGGGCGCCCTGCCTGGGGCCCGGGCCTTCCTCGATGGCGACGCCATGTGCCTTTAAATGCATCACCACCTCGTCCGGAGCGGAGGAGGTGAGGAAGCAGAGATCCTCGCTGCCGGCGGCCTGGTGTTCCGCGGTGAACCACTCGACCTTGTCGGCATCGCGCGGCCGGACGTTGATCTTCTGGTTACCGAAATGAAGGGAAGTCCGCGGCGCTTTGCCGCCGCCGGGCTCGAACACCTTGACTTCCATGCCGAGAATCTTGCGGTACCACTCCGCTGTCACCGCGACATCGGCGACGTTGATCACGAGATGATCGAGGGCTTCGACCTTGACCGGCATGCCTTATCCTTTCGTCGCGATGCGCCCCGCGCACTTTCCGCCCGCAGCAAGCTTTGTTACAACCGCGCCGACGCCGCTTTCAAGAACAACACGTGGGAGAACCCTTGAGATGATCACTCGCCGTACCGCGCTGGGCCTGCTCGCCGCCAGTCCGCTTGCAGCCACCCCGCTGTCGAAGGCCCTTGCCGCCGATTATCCGGCCCGTCCGGTGAAATGGGTGGTCGGCTATCCGCCGGGCGGGGCCACCGACATTCTGGCGCGGCTGATCGGCCAGCGTCTGTCGGAAAAGCTCGGCCAGCAATTCGTGATCGAGAACAAGCCGGGCGCCGGCAACAACATCGGCACCGAATCGGTCGTCAATGCCGAGCCCGACGGCTACACGCTGCAGCTGGTCAATCCGGCCAACTACATCAACGCCTCGCTGTACAGCAATCTCAAGTTCAACTTCGTGCGCGATATTGCGCCGGTGGCCTCGTTCCAGCGCGTGCCGAACGTGATGACCGTCAACAAGGACGTGCCGGCCAAGAACGTCGCCGAGTTCATCGAATATGTGAAGGCCAATCCCGGCAAGGTCAACATGGCCTCGTCCGGCAATGGCACCTCGGTGCATCTGTCCGGCGAGATGTTCATGGCGATGACCGGCTGCAAGATGCAGCACGTGCCCTATCGTGGCGCGGCGCCCGCGATCACCGACATGCTCGGCGGCCAGGTGCAGGTGATCTTCGACAACATGCCCTCGATCATCCAGCACATCCGCTCAGGCTCGCTGCGCGCGATCGGCGTCACCACCGCGGAGCGCTCGCCGCAGTTGCCCGACGTGCAGCCGATCGCCGACACTGTGAAGGGCTACGAGGCCAGCGCGCTGTTCGGCATGGGCGCGCCGAAGAACACTCCGAAGGAGATCATCGCCAAGCTCAACAGCGAGATCAACACGCTGATGAAGGAGCCCGACATGACCAAGCGTCTCGTCGAGCTCGGTGGCGAGCCGCGGGTGCAGACCCCGGAGGCATTCGGCGAGGAGATCAAGGCCGAGACCGAGAAGTGGAAGAAGGTGGTCGAGTTCGCCGGCCTGAAGGTCGAGTAGCGATCTTGTGATGATCGGAAATGGGAGCCCTGCCATCCGGCAGGGCTTTTTTCTTGCGTGCCTGGTTTCCTTGATCTGGAATAAAACGCCGCGGCGAAACCTGATGATGGGTGGCGCGTATCTCGCGCCGTGAGCAAAGGAGTTGGGATCATGCGCAAGACGCAATTGGCACTCCTGACGTTGGGTGCGACGATCCTTGCCGGCGTTGTCACTGTCACTGTCACGCCCGCCGCTGCCCGCGACTATCCCTGGTGCGCCCAGGGCGGTGAATATGACTATCCCGGCGAATGCGCCTACAGCACCTATGAGCAGTGCCTGGCCAGCGTCTCCGGCCGCTTGCTGTATTGCGGCCCGAATCCGCTGGTTGCTTATGGTCAGGCGCCCCGGCCGCAGCCACGGGCACAGCGCCGCGCGCGGCCTGTCACGCCCTACTAGTCGCGCCTCACTAACCTCTGCCTGATCACGCAGTCGTGCGGACCCGCGCGCGCGGGTTCCTGCTTGACGCATTTTCGTTTGCGCTTATACTAAACCATATGGTTAAGTATCAAGACGAGACGCTGGACCGGACCTTTGCGGCGCTATCTGATCCGACGCGGCGCGCATTGCTGGCGCGCCTTGGCGAAGCGGACGGCCTGTCGGTGAGCGAGCTGGCTGCGCCGTTTCCGGTCTCGCTGCCGGCGATCATGAAGCATCTCGACGTGCTCACGGATGCGGGCCTGATCGTGCGGGAGAAGACCGGACGCACGGTCTCCTGCCGGCTCACGGCGCAGCCGATGGAGCAGGCCATGAACTGGCTCAATCGCTACGCTCAATTCTGGTCCGACAAATTCGATCGTCTTGCCGCCTTCGTGGAGGAAGAGACATGGCCGACGCAGCCATCAATACCGCCGAACGACCAGCGGAACGCCCAAGCCTCACGCTTACGCGTCGGCTCCGCGCGCGGCCGGAAAAAGTCTTCGCCGCCTGGACGCAAGCCGAAAAGCTAATGCAGTGGTTCGGGCCGCCGAACATGAAGCCGGCGACGCTGCAAGCCGAGCTCGACGTCCGCACCGGCGGCAGCTTTCGCATCAGCTTCGTCCGCGACGACGGCGAGTATTTCGAGGCCGGCGGCACCTATCGCGAGGTGGTGCCGAACGAGCGCCTGGTCTTCACCTGGGCCTGGCACTCGACGCCGGAGCGCGAATCGCTGGTCACGATCTCGTTCAAGCCGGACAGTGCGGGCACCCTGATGGTGTTCCATCACGCCCAGTTCGCCGACGAGACGGCGCGCGACAATCACCTGCGCGGATGGAGCTCGTTCTTCGACAAGCTCGATGCCTTCGTCGCCTGAATTCCAAAGGAGAACGCCATGCAGCAACATCAGGTCGTTTCGCGCGAGCAGTGGATTGCGGCGCGCAAGGCTCATCTCGCTCGTGAGAAGGAGTTGACGCAGGCTCGCGAACGGCTTGCCGACGAGCGTCGCCAGCTTCCCTGGGTGAAGGTCGACAAGACCTATGTCTTCAACGGGCCGAACGGCAAGGTTACGCTCTCCGATCTCTTCAAGGGACGTCCGCAGCTCGTCGTCCAGCACGTGATGTTCGCGCCCGACTGGGACGCGGCCTGCAAGAGCTGCTCGTTCTGGGCCGACGGTTTCGAGCGCATGGTGCCGCATCTGGCCGCGCGCGACACGTCGATGGCCGCGCTGTCGCTGGCGTCAAGCGCAAAGCTCGAGGCCTTCAAGAAGCGGATGGGCTGGACCTTCGACTGGGTCTCCTCAGGCGACAACGATTTCAACCGCGATTACGGCGTAACCTTCTCGCCGGACGAGATCGCGACCGGCAAGCCGATGTACAATTTCGGCACCACGCCGATCTATGGGCCCGAGCTGC
Organism: Bradyrhizobium sp. CB1717; assembly: GCF_029714325.1. Lineage (NCBI taxonomy): Bacteria > Pseudomonadati > Pseudomonadota > Alphaproteobacteria > Hyphomicrobiales > Nitrobacteraceae > Bradyrhizobium > Bradyrhizobium sp. CB1717. The sequence goes on along the minus strand of NZ_CP121666.1, from coordinate 9,218,877 downwards.
CCGGCATCAGCGTGTTCTACCGCAACGAGGCCGGCGAGATCTTCCACACCTATTCCTGCTTCGCCCGTGGCCTCGACATGATGAACGCCGCCTATCAGTATCTCGATCTCACCCCGCTCGGCCGCCACGAGGACGGTCTGCCCTATCCGATGGACTGGGTCCGCCTGCGCGACCAGTACGAGCCGCAGGCGACGAAGGCGGCGTGCTGCCACGGGTGAGGGCCACGCTCGGCGCACATCGGAGGTGTCATCGCCCGGCTTGACCGGGCGATCCAGTACTCCGAGACGGCAGTGCCTGAACCGATAAGTCGCGGCGTACTGGATTCCCCGCCTTCGCGGGAATGACAGCCGAGATTGAAGCGTAGCTCGCACTACCGCTTCGCGTCCACCTGCTCCGTCCCGTTGCACGAGATCAGCATCGTATAGGGCCGGGCGTTGCCGGCGATATCGGTGGTCTTGAGTTCGCTCTTCGGCTCGGCGGTCTGATAGGGCACCACGGAGTTGTCGAGGAAGTCGCGCAGCACGCCGGTCTTGATGGCGAAGTTGATGTTTTCAGGAATGTTGCCGGTCGCAGCGGCGATACGCAATGCCGGGATCTTTCCGGTGACCACGCCCACGATCTGACCAGTGGTATCGAACAGCGGCCCGCCGCTATTGCCGGGCTGTATGGGTGCACTGATTTGCAGGAAACGCGAATCGTTGCGCATGCCGCTGAGCGAGCTGACGATGCCGGTAGTCACGGTGAAATCCGAGCTTAGAAGGCCATGGAAGGGAAAGCCGATTGCGGTGACGGCATCGCCGGAGCGGATTGAACGGTCGCGAATGCGCGCAAAGTCCTTGAATGTCGTCGTCGACGGCGCCTGCAAGAGAGCGAGATCGTTGTTCGCGTCGCTCGACACGACGCGCAGCACCATCGAAGCCTCGCCGGTGAGGTTGCCCTTGATGTCGCCGACGCAGCCGTCGATCACATGGTTGTTGGTGACGATGTGGCCGTTCGCACTCACCACGAAGCCGGTGCCGCTCTTGGCCCTCGCAGGTTTGCCGCTGGCCGGCGGCGGCGCCTGCTTCTCCGCTACCGATGCCGGCTTGGCCGCGCCCTTGGTGAAATCGCCGGCCTTATTGAGCCCGTCGGCTTTCACCCTGGTGACGCAATTGGAGAGGGCCGCGATCACGGGTCCGGTCGAGGTCAGGTCGAAATTCAGGACGGTGCGGCCGCTCGTCGCGACCATCAGGCTGGCCTTCTGAAACGTTCGCACGACATTGGCGGGCATGACGGCCGTGAGCATGTTCGGCTGATTGGCGGTGGCAAACAACCTTGCCTGCTCCTGGCCGTCGAAGATGACGTCGATCGCGGCGCTCTCGCCCTGCTTGAAGCGGTAGCTGGGACTCGCAAAGGCCAGCGACCATGTGCCGGTGGCATTGTAGCCCACCACGAGAATGACGCCGTTGGCGTAGGGCGTCGTCGCCGCACAATGCGAGAACACGCCCGTCTCGTCATTGCTGAAGGCGCCGCCGATCCAGTTGCCGACATTGACGGAACCGTACGGCCCTGCCGCATGCGCCGCTACGACACCCACCTGCAACACGGACGCAACGATCAACGACTTAAGCCACATGCCAGCCCTCGGAACGCTTTTGCGTGCATCTTATCTGCGGGGACGGGCGCCGCGCAACCGACAGTTGTCTGAGCGGATCGAATTCGCCGGCCGCGACTTTTGGCGCTTGCCATTACTTTGCAATCCTATATACTTTGCAATACAAAGTAAGAGGCGTTTGCCCTCGGAAATCTGTGGCGGAGCGAGGTTTTGGCGTTGCCGATGCGCGATCTCGACAAGGCACTGGCTGATATCGTGGCGATCCGCAGCCAGATCGCGGCGGGCACGGCATTCCGCGGCTATGGCCCGGCGACGATGGCGGCGACGGGCGCCGTCGCGCTGATCACCGCGATCCTGCAATTCTGGCTGCTTGGCGATCCGACCAGCGAGCCGGTCGGCTTCTTCTTCGGCTGGCTCATCGCCGCCGTGCTGTCCGGCCTGATCATCGGGATCGAGATGCGGGCGCGCTCGCGCCGTCATCATTCGGGCCTGGCCGATGCCATGATCCACCAGGCGGTCGAGCAGTTTCTGCCCGCCGGCGTCGCCGGCGTGCTGCTTGCGGTGGTGATGTGGAAGTTCGCGAGCGAGACGCTGTGGCTGCTGCCGGGCCTGTGGCAGATCTTGGTGTCGCTCGGCATCTTCGCCTCGGTCCGCTCGCTGCCGCGCACCGTCGCGCTCGCCGGCGCCTGGTATTTCGTGTCCGGCTTCGCGGTCGTGCTGCTCGCAAGTCGAACCCATACGCTGTCGCCATGGACCATGGGGCTGCCCTTCGTGATCGGGCAGTCGGTGATGGCAGGCATTCTGTATTTCGCGTCCGGAGACAACGATGTCGAAGACTGACAGCGCGCCCTTTTCCTATGAAGGGCTCGACCGCGTGATCCACGAGAAGGCAAGGCTCGGGCTGCTGACCTCGCTGATGGCGCATCCCAAAGGGCTGGCGTTCGCCGATCTCAAGCAGCTCTGCGGCCTCACCGACGGCAATCTCAGCCGGCATCTTGCCGTGCTCCAGGAGGCCGGCCTCGTCGAGGTGACCAAGGGCTATGAGGGCAATCGCCCGCATACCACCTGCCGCCTGACGAAAGCCGGCCGCCGTCGCTTCCTCGACTATCTCGCCGTGCTCGAACGCCTGGTGCGCGACGCGGCGAAAGCCGCCGGGCGCGAGGCGCCGCCGCTCGGCCGCCTCGGCATCATCTCGACCTGATCCTCCCCTTTTTTGACCGGAGACTTTGCAATGCAAAGTGAAACCACGTCCCGCAACGAGAAGCTTCATGTCGGCATCATCATGGACGGCAACGGCAGATGGGCCACGCGCCGCGGCCTGTCACGCGTGCGCGGTCACGAGGCCGGCGTCGAAGCCATCCGCCGCATCGTCGAGGCCGCGCCCAAGCAGGGCATCGGCACGCTGACGCTCTATGCGTTCTCCACCGACAATTGGCGGCGACCCAAGGCCGAGGTCGCCGCGCTGATGACCTTGCTGCGCTTCTATCTCGCCAACGAGGTGCAGAGCCTCGTCAGGAACGGCGTGCGTCTCACCGTGATCGGTCGCCGCGACCGGTTGCCTGACGGCATCGCCACCGCGATCACGCGCGCCGAGGAGGCGACCGCCCAGGGCGGCACGTTGCATCTACGTATCGCCGTCGACTACTCCGCGCGCGATGCCATCCTCAACGCGGCGGCCAAGGCGGCGGCGCTGACCAGCCTGACCCGCGAAGCGTTCTCGCAGCTCGTCACCGGCGAGGCCGGCCTTCGCGATGTCGACCTCATCATCCGCACCTCCGGCGAGAAGCGGCTGTCGGACTTCCTGCTCTGGGAAGGCGCCTATGCCGAGCTGCACTTCACCGAGCGGATGTGGCCCGAATTCGAGGCGAGCGATCTCGATGAGGCGCTCGCCGCCTTCCACAACCGCGAGCGCCGCTTTGGCGGCCTGCAGGCCATCCTGCCCGAAGAGGTGCCCTCGCTCTCTCGTGTGTGACGTGCGGCACGGGAAACGAGCTGTTCGTTTTCAGCCGCATGATTGGCAGCGATGTCCAAGCCGCGAGCAGGCGGTCTCGCCAAGCGCCTCCCGCGCCAGTCGCTCCCGCGTTGATTTGCCGCCTGGCACGGATCGTGCTCTAGTATAGGGCGGGGTATCCCCAGCGATGGGAGCTTTCGCAAGATGCGCGCAGTCCTGGATCATTGCACCGGCGGAACGGAACGGCAGGTGGCGGCCGGTACGCTCGTCGTCACCGAGGGGGGCACCAGCGGCCATCTCTACGTGCTGATGCAAGGCAAGCTCGAGGTGCTCAAGGGTGAGATGGTGGTCGCCACCGTCACCGAACCCGGGGCGGTGCTGGGTGAGATGTCCGTGCTGTTGGGCGTGCCGCATACGGCGACGGTGCGCGCCTGCTCCGATGCCGTCATCTATGAGTTCGAGGACGCCGCCTCGTTCCTCAAGCAGGAGCCGGGCATCGCGTTGCTGATCGCAAAGATGCTGGCGCAGCGGCTCAACGTCGCCAACACCTATCTTGCCGATCTCAAGCGGCAATATGCCGGCCACGGCACGCATCTGGCCATGGTCGGCGAGGTGCTCCAGAGCATGATCAACCTGCCGCCGCTTGAGGTCTCGCCAGGCTCGGATCGGCAATCTGATCCAAGAATGTGAGCCAGTCGGGCGGCGACTCGATCGGAGCGGCGGGCCGCTTCAGCGGCGCGGCCAGGTCGATCCACTGCGCTTCGCCGGCCGCCAGCCAGAACGCCTTGTCCGCATCGAAATCCAGCACGATGTAGGTCGGGGGGCGCCCGGGTTGCAGGCCGGTGTTGAAGACCCAGGTCTGGCCCAGCCGGTCGAACCACGATCCATTGCTGATGAAGGGCGATTGATGCACATGGCCCGAGATCACCATCGACGGCTGGTATTGCATGATCCACTGCACCAGCTCGACATCGCCGAAGAAACGCTTGCCGCCCCAGCTCGTCGGTGAGTCCGCCGGCGGCGCATGATGCGCCCAGATCCAGCGCTGCGGCCGGCTGGCGGCGGCATCGCGCAACTGCTCGACGAGGCGTTGCTTGACCTGGGGCCCGTCCCACCACGGGCACACCGTGAACAGGATGTCGCCGATGCTGAGGCTGTCGCCGTCGCAGGCAATGCCGAGCTCGCGCACCTCCGAGATCCAGCGCGAGATCTTTTCGCCCTCCGCATTGCGCTCGTCGAGGTCGTGATTACCGGAGCAGAGGATCACGCGGGTCTTTGCGGCGAGCAGCGAGAGGTATTTCTTCACCACCACGATCTGCGCGCGAAAATCCACCATCGAGCCGATGTCGAGCGCATCGCCGGCGAAGATCAAGAGGTCGAATTGTGGTGCCGCATTGACCAGCCAGTCGAGCTGCGGCAGCGAGTAATGGAGGTCGGCCACCACCAGGCAGCGCATGGAAAATCCGTCAGGTCAGAGCAATCGAAGGCTTGCGAATAAGAGAATATTGCCAAGACTAACGTCCGAAGCAAGAAACAAACCAACACTGCCGCACCGCGGTTAGCTGCTCGGGCCGAAGCCGTCGATCAGTCGTCTGTGGCGCTGCCAAGGACGCCGCGATCGGCCAGAGCCTTGGCAAGCTCCTCGGTGTAGATGATCCGGCTCCATCGATGGAGATGTGCTGGGTAATGGGCATACATGATGTCCAGCATCATATCCGGGGTGTTCAGAAATTGGGATCTGTCGATGCCGAGCAGGGCGGCAATCCTTTCACCTGCCTCGACATGAAAGCTTTGTGGACCACCCTGGGCGTAGAGGGAATTGACCGGCGTGATGACGAGATAGACCTTCGAGCGGTCGAACTTCGAGAGCGTCTTCGACAAGGCGCCGAGCGCCTTCTCGAACTCCGCATTCATCACGAACGGCTTGATCTTGGGATCGGGTTTGAAGAAGACGTGCCCGGGCAGCGTGGCCTTGTAGGCCTCCAGCGATGGAATATCGAGCATCCGATTGGGATCGATCGCGCTGCCGTGCTCGCGCCAGATCGTTGAAATGAACTGGTCCTTGCCGCCGTAGTAGACCGCGTAACCGCCGGGCAGCGGATTGTACACCGCTCGCTCCATCAGCCGTCGGATGTACTCGAGGCCTCCGGCAGGAAACGACAGGCTGGAAGGAGCTTCGAAGTGGTCGGTCCGGATGAAATTCGCCCATTCATTCCATCTTGGATCGCGCTCGTATTGAATCGGATTGAACACCAGAACCAGTTTCCTGGGCTGATGTCCGCGGGCGATCATCTTGTCGAGCATCGCGCCGTAGCCGTCCGGACCGACGAATCCGATGGTGCAAAACGACTCGACATCGGATCCCGGGAACGCCTGCAACAGCGTCGGAATGTGGATTCCCATCAGGCACGAGCTGTCGCCGAGAAACGCGAGATCCGCTGCAGGCAGCCGCTCCGCACGTCTGATCTGTTCCAGGACGATGTAGGTCTCGACGCCGTGAGACCATTGATGCTTGCCCTGCTGGTAGATGTAATGCGCGACGCCGAGAACGAGTGCCGCCAATGCGGCAACCGGAACGAATTTGCGGGCGACGATTCGAATGGCATCGATGAGCGGCCAGCTTGCAATCGCCTGGATCGTGCGCTTCAGGGGCATGGGCTAGAACTGGAAATAGATGAAGGTTGCGTTGACGTGCCCGGATGCCGCGGCCGTCGCAGCCACGAGTACCGCAAGCAGCGGATACTTCATCCAAGCAGGCCAGCGCAGCAGGAAATAGTCTCCGCGTGACTGGAGTTGCCACTCAAGCAGCATCAACGGGCAGGTCAACGACAGAATGGCGAGCACGACGGCGCCGTGCACCGGTGCCCATTCCCATCTCTTGAGTGCGCTGAGCATGCCTATCAGCAAATTCCAGTCTGCCGCACGAAAAAGGAACCAGCCGACGAATACGACCAGCATGGTAAGAGCCCAGCCGGCCGCGCGACCAGCTTTCGAGCCGGGCTCGTCGCCGCCGGAGAACTTGCGCCGTATCCCAAGCGCTGCGCCGTGGAGCAGTCCCCAAAGAACGAATGTCCACGACGCGCCGTGCCAAAGGCCTCCCAGTGCCATGGTCAGCAGCAAGTTCCGGTTCGTGATCAACTCGCCGCCGCGGTTGCCCCCAAGGGGGATGTACAAATAATCCCGTAGCCAGGTGCTGAGGCTGATGTGCCAGCGACGCCAGAACTCGCTGATCGAGACCGACCAGTAGGGATAGCGGAAATTCCAGATCAACTCGAAGCCGAAGAGCAGTGCGATGCCTTTGGCGATGAGGCTGTATCCATTGAAGTCGGCATAGATCTGGATGCCGAATGCGAGCGTGGCGAGCACGACCGACCAGCCGAAGGGCTGCTGTGGAATGAAGAGCGTGTCGACGATGGGCGCGAGATTATCCGCCACCACGACCTTCATGGCGTAGCCGTAGATCAATAGCCAGAGCGCGCGGTCGGCGTGATCGGAGGTGAAGCGTCGCGGCGCCGAGAACTGATCGAGAAGGTTGCTGGCTCTTTCGATCGGCCCCGCCACGAGTTGCGGGAAGAACGCCTTGAAGGCGAGGAACTTGACGAGGCTTTTCTCGGCGGCATGCTTGCCGCGATAAACGTCGACCACATAGGCGATGCCCTGGAACGTGATGAAGGAAATGCCCAGCGGCAGGACGATGCGCAATGTCGGGAGGTTCGGATTCAGTCCCGCGCGGTGAACGATCGCCCCGAACGAATCGACGAAGAAGTTGAAGTATTTGAATATCGCCAGAACGACCATTGCCGCTGCAACGGCGACGAACACCAGAAGCTTTCGGACCGGTTGCCGAGCAGTCGCGATCAGGATCGCGGCGACATAGTTGACGATGGAAATTCCGACAAGCAGAGGCAGAAAGCGCCAGTCCCACCAGCCGTAAAATACGTAGCTCGCGGCCAGGATGATCAGATTCTGAACCGCCAGCCTCGAAGTGGCATGATAGAGCAGGAACGACGCGGGGACCAGGCAAAGGAACGCCACGGAAACGAAGGACATCGTAGGAGAGGCTCTCGGATCTGAGCGGTGGGGCGGGGCCGCTTACAATTCAGTTGGTCTGGACAACGAAACAATCGAAGCGTGGGGCGGGGCTCGTGCGCGGAGGCCGAGAGCGATATAAAATAACAACGTTGAAGTGGAATCAACAGAATGTCGCCGACGGTCTCGTCGGCAAGCCCGCAATATGCTCCTGGCGCGCCGGTGCCGCCCGACATCCCGGGGCTGGACCGGATCGCCGAATTCTGGTGTCGTGGCCTGCCCTCAACACCCCGTGTCCACATGACCTCCTTCAAGACCATTCGTGCCCGCGCCGAGAAGCGCAAGGGCGGGCCCAAGGCGCTCGACAAGCTGATGCCTGACAAGCCCGACCTGAAGGGGCTGGCGAGGCTCGGCGACGACCGCATCCTCGCCGAGATGACCAAGCGGGTGTTTTGCGCCGGCTTTGCCTGGAGCGTGATCGATTCGAAATGGGACGGCTTCGAAGCTGCCTTCCTGCATTTCCAGCCGGCCAAGCTCAGCTTCCAGCCCGAGGACTATTGGGAAGGCCTGCTGCGCGATGCGCGCATCGTGCGCAACGGCGCCAAGATCATGTCGGTGCGCGACAATGCCGCCTTCGTGCAGGAGATCGCGAAGGAGCACGGCAGCTTCGGCAAGTTTCTGGCGAAGTGGCCGCCGTCGAACGAGGTCGGCCTGCTCGACCTGCTCACCAAGCGCGGCAGCCGGTTGGGCGGCAATACCGGCCAGATGCTGCTGCGCTTCGTCGGCTGGGACGGTTTCGTCACCTCCAAGGACGTCGTCGCATGCCTGCGCGATGCCGGCCTCGACATCGCCGAGGAGGTGAAATCGAAGGGCGATCTCGCAAAGGTGCAGGCGCAGTTCAACGCCTGGGCCGAGGAGACCGGACTGCCCTACACATATCTGTCACGCATCTGCGCGCTGTCGGTCGGCGAGAACCGCAGCGAGCATTAGGTCACGAAAATCTCGGAGAAATAGCAAAATGGCCAAAGCCTATTGGGTTGCCACCTACCGCGCGATCAAGAATCCCGACGCGATGGCGGCCTACGCCAAGCTGTCGCGGCCGGCGATCGAGGCGGCGGGAGGCCGGGTACTCGCGCGCGGCGTGCCGGCGGCGGCCTTCGAGCTCGGCCAGATGGAACGCGTCGTTCTCATCGAGTTCGACAGTGTCGAGCAGGCCAAGGCAGCCTATGCAAGCCCGGCCTATCAGGCCGCGCACGACCTGCTCGGCGACGGTGCCGATCGCGACATCCGGATCGTCGAAGCCGCCGATTAGCGCGGTCCGCCGCCGGATCGTGTGCATCGTGTGGCGATCTCGTGCCGCCAGCGCGGCAGATGCAACGCGCGATCACGAAATGCATTTCACTGGAACATTTGTGCGCAGCACCCGTTCGGAAGTCTGAGCCAGGCGGCACAGGCGCAGGGAACGCCCGCTCTGGCCCAAGCCGATGAAACCGGACAGGACAGCAACGGAGCAGCGCATGAAGCTAACATCCGAACAGGTGAAGCAGACCGTTCATCAACTCGGCGCCCAGGTGCTGCCCGACGAACATCCCGCCATGCCTCAGCTCAACAGCATGTTCGGCGAGCACACTTTCTTCGTCGACGAGATGGGCCTCAAGGTGCTCGAACCCACCCCGTCACTCGGAGCAGATCGTCAGAGCGGCGAGGTCGTCAGTCTCGCCGACTGGAGCGATTCGGACCTCACGCGCCTGATGGCGCACGAGCCCGAGCCGACCGGCGTGATCGTAGTGTTCGAGCAGATGAGGCATTGAGCGGTCCGCCAGGGCCGGCGCTTTCGTCGGTGACGGGCTCGAACATCCCGTCACCGTCACGCCTCGACCGGGATCTCGATCGTGATCTGGGTGCCCGGACCGGTCTTGCTCTCGAGCCGCAGGCGCCCGTTGAGCGATGACGCCACCAGGTTGAACGCGATGTGCAGGCCGAGGCCGGCATTGCCCCGCTCGCGCCCCGTCGTGACGAACGGATCGAAGATGTGCGCCTGCAATTCGTCGGGGATCCCGACGCCGTCATCGGTACAGACGAGGCGGACCGATTTCGGCTCGGGCTGGCTGACCGTGATCGCAAACCTGCCGCCCCTCTTGTCGGGATAGGCGTGCCCCGCCGTATTGAGCGCGAGATTGCTGATCACCTGCGCCAGTGCACCAGGATAGCTGTTGAGCCTGATTCCCGCCGGGCACCGGACATCGACCGCTAGAGCATGGTGCGACAGCAGCGGCCCGAGCCTGGACACCAACTCCGACAGCCAATCCCTGAGCTCGAATGTGCGCCGGTCCTCGTCGGCCTGGTTGACGGCGACCTGCCTGAAGCTGTGCACCATTTCCGATGCGCGGTGCAGATTATCGAAGGTCAGGTTGAGCCCCTGCCTGAGCCGGTCGATTCCCTTCGTGAGATCGGATCGCCGCACCGACGTTCCACCCAACGCGTCCGCCATGGCCTGCAGGTCCGTCTGCATGGTGGTCGAGGTCGTCAGCGCCAGGCCGAGCGGGGTGCTGACCTCGTGGGCGACGCCTGCCACCAATTGACCGAGGGAGGCGAGCTTTTCTGCCTGCACGAGGTGCTCCTGGGTTGCTCGCAGATCGCGCAGCGATTTCTCCGAGCGTTCTTTTTCCCGCTGCAGCGCCTCGGACGTCCGGAACTGCTTTCGTGCCCGGTACTCGCGTGCCGCGACGGCGTAGAGCGACAGCGCATAAGCGTTTCCGACCAGGGAGTGATTGATGAAGCGCAAGCCCATCGGCAGCGTCGGCGCGAACGTCTCGGCGACGATCAGCGCCACCCAGGACAGCAGGCAGAAGATCGCCAGCGAGCCGATCCGCAGCGGCAGCATGGTCGAGACGAACAGGATGATCATCATCATGCCGGGCGCGGCAAAGGTGAAGCCCGACGGAAGGACGAGGTAGATGCTGGGCAGGATGCAGCCGGGAATGACGCAATAGACGAGGAAGATCGTCTCCGCCCAAGGCTTCATCCACCGCCGCGACAACAGCGCGGTCAGCGGCAGCAGAATAAAGACCGCCGTGCCGCCGCGGATGGCCAGCGTGGTCGGGACCACCTCGGGGTAGAGCACCCAATCCCATAGCGTGTAGCCGGCATAGGTGGCGGCGCCGAGCAGCATCGCAATCTGCGTCCACCCGAGGCTGCCGCGGACGTATTGGTCGACAAACCGCCGCTCCTCGATCCGGTCTTCGAAGCGCAGTCCCAGGCGTATCAATAAGGCGAGCATTCCGGCATCAATGGCAAAAAGGCATATCCGGTGTCTCTACGACAGGTCGGCCGCCGCGTCGCGGATAAAGATGTCGCGTTTGCCGAGGGCCGGCCGAGCCCGGTTCAGATGCCCAGAGTCAGCTGCGGCTCCGCATCGTTCCCGTCCTGGAGGGAGGATAGCGACACGCCCAGCAGCCTGACGCGCTTGGGCAGGGGCATTTCGATTTCGAGCAGGCCGCAGGCCAGCCGCTCCAGCTCGTCCCGGCCTGCAATCGCCGCGGCGACGGACCTGCTCCGCGTGATGATCTCGAAGTCGGCGAACTTGATCTTCAGGGTGACGGTGCGGCCGCGGTTGCCGGTCGCCTCGCAATGGCGCCAGACCTTGTCGACGAGAGGCTTGAGCTCGGCCGCCAGCGCGTCGAAGGCGTCGAGGTCGATCGAGAACGTGGTCTCTGCGCCGATCGACTTGCGGATCCGGTTGGCCCGGACCGGACGCTCGTCGACGCCGCGCGAGATCCAGTAGTAATACGCACCCGACTTGCCGAAATTCGCGTTCATGAACTCCAGCGTCTGGTTGCGGATGTCGAGGCCGGTGAACAGGCCGAGTGCGTTCATCTTCGCAGCCGTCGCCGGACCGATGCCGTGGAACTTGCCGACGGGCAGCGTCTCGACGAAGGCAGGTCCCATCTCCGGCGAGATCACGAACTGGCCGTTGGGCTTGCGATGATCGGAGGCGAGTTTTGCCAGAAACTTGTTGTAGGAGATGCCGGCCGAGGCATTGAGGCCCGTCTCGGATTTGATCTTCTCGCGGATTCGCCGTGCGACGTCCCGTGCCAGCGGGATGCCTTGCAGGTTTTCGGTCACGTCGAGATAGGCCTCGTCGAGCGACAACGGCTCGATGACAGGCGTGTGCTCGGCAAAGATCTCGCGGATTTGCCTGGAGATCGCCTTGTAGACCTCGAAGCGCGGCTTGACGAAGATCAGGTCGGGGCATTGCCGCTTCGCAGTGACCGACGGCATCGCCGAGCGAACGCCGAACTTGCGCGCCTCATAGCTCGCGGCCGCAACGACGCCGCGTTCGGCGGAGCCTCCGACCGCGACCGGCTTGCCGCGGAGCTCCGGATTGTCACGCTGTTCCACGGACGCATAGAAAGCATCCATGTCGATATGGATGATCTTGCGCACGGGCGAGGCGTCGCCCGTCACCGTGTCGGAATCGCTCATGCCATGATGATACAATCGCGCAAAGCGAAGCGCGAGGTGATGGATGCTTCAGCTGCCCATGTCCGTCGTCGCCGTGGTCGCGTTTGCCGGCGTGCTCAATGCGGCCATCTGACATTTGAATTGAGGCGTTCGGCCTCGACGGGGGGCGCCTCGGATACTCGACCGCCCGCGCGTTGCTCGCCTCAAAGCCTCCGCGGCCGATTTCGTATCCCTACAGATTTGCCGCGAATTCGAACCGATCGGGTTCCCGCGCGATCGCGCTTCGCAAAGCCCTTCGCCCGGTTGCCGCAAAGGGATATGCTAAACTCCGAGTTGACGGTCGGGGCTTCGGAATTGACGCAGACGAAGCTGGGCCGGTCCACCGATATTTCCTCGGTCTCGTGCGAGTCGCTGGCTTCTTTTCGTCCAGGTGCGGATCTGGCACGGCTCGCTATCCGGGGAGGGTAGGTCAGCATGCTCGAGGCATTGCAGTTGATCGCCGATATGAGCTGGATTCAGCTCGCGCTCGCGGTCATTATCTTAGATATTCCCCGCTATACGTTTTCGCTGCTGTCGCTCTCCCTGCTCGGCCTGACCGGCGCGCTGTCTCAACGCGAAACGCCGATCCGCGCATCGGTCAGCGTGATTGTGCCCGCTTTCAACGGTGGTCCCGGGCTGCTTCGTTCGATCGAAGCGCTGCGCCGGCAGACCCTGGCGCCGCTCGAGATCATCGTCGTCGATGATGGCTCCACCGACGACACGCGCGCAATTGCCGAGCAGGCACGCGCGGCGGGGCTGGTGGATATGGTCATCTGCCACGGCACGCGCTGCGGCCGAAGTGCCGCGATCAACGCCGCCGCGCGGTTCGCCAGCGGCGAGCTGCTGCTGACGGTGGATGCCGACACGATGTTCGAACCGGCGGCCGTCGCCGGGCTCGCATCCGCATTCACGGATCCGCGCGTCGCGGGCGCGAGCTGCAATATCGCGATCAGCAATGAAACAGGTTCGATCTGGACGCGGCTGCAAAGCATCGAATATTTGATGTCGATCAGCGCCGGCAGGACCATTCTCGACACCGTCGATGCGATCGCCTGCCTGTCCGGCGCCTGCTCCATGTACCGTCGCGATGTCTTCATGCGACATGGCGGGCTTGACGTTGGTCCGGGCGAGGATCTGGAGTTCAGCCTGCGGCTGCGCCGGCTGGGTTATCTCGTTCGTTTCGTGCCCGAAGCCTGGGTCGAAACGGCAGGACCTGTGAGCGGCCTCGGTCTGCTGCGCCAGCGCGCGCGCTGGGATCGCGACGCCTTGCGAATCCGCCTCATCATGTACGGCGAATTGCGGTTCTTCCATCGCTTCGAGCGGCTGCCCGATACGCTGCAGAGGCTGGATTTCATCCTGTTCGACCTGATTCCCACGCTCAGTTTTCCATTCTACCTCGTCTATCTCCTGGCCTTGCTGGGCACCGACGCCTTCTGGCTTCTCGCCGCGATCTACGTCCTGCTGACGTGGATTTCTTTCTTCAACCTCGGCCTCGCCTTCGCCCTGTTCAAGCGCGCGCCGCGTGTCCTCGATCTCGGGGCCGCGCTGGTCTTCCCGGTCTATCAGAGCGCCTATCTGAAATGCGCCCGGCTGGTCTCCTACTCCTCCGAGATCATCTTCGCCGCGTCCAAGGACGATGACTTCGTGCCGCCGCGCGTACGTCGCGCACTGTTTTCCGGCCCGGAAGGAGCACGCCGATGAATGTCGCGATCAACAGGCTGGACCCGAATGTCCCCGATCCCGTGGAAAGCCGTCGGAGCGCCGCGGGACGGCTCGTGCGCCTCGCCTATGCGACGGGCGTTTTCGGCGTGCTCGCCTTCCTGGTCGTCTATTTTGGCGCGCCACTGGTCTATCTGAGCGGACCTGGGACGGTTTCGTCCCCGCCGCACGTCGTTTCACTTCCCTATCTGGTGCAGGTCGCAGAGGTCATGGTTACGCCGGGCACCACGGTCAAGGCCGGTGACCGGATCGCACAAATCCGATCGCCCGAGCGGGACAACATCGTGGCGACCTACATGCGCGCATTGGCCGACATCGCGAGCCGGCGATCGGAGTTGCGCATCCGGGCCCACGTCGCGCAGGAAACGCTCGAAGCGGCGAAGGCGTACAGGACGTTGACGGAAGAGGCTGTCGACCAGATCGAAGCGTCGAGCGCAGCGAGCCTGGCGTTCCGCCTCGAATTGCTGCGTGAACGCGGCCTCGCGCGCAAGTCCGTCATTTCGCAGGAGGCGGAGATCGCGGAGTCCATCACCCAACTGGCGGACCTGAACGATTTCGGCCAGCAGCTGCGCGACCATCTCGACGACGTCGAGCGGAACTTCGCCGGCGGCCAGGTGCTGGCGCCCATCGCCGGCATCGTTTCGACCAATCTCGCCAATGTCGGTCAATCGCTCGTGGCGGGCACGGCGATCGCCGAAATCCTCGATCCCACCGACGTCTTCGTCGATTGGTACATTCCGAATGCGCGCCTGGTCGAGCCCAGGGTCGGCAATCAGGTGCTCGTGGTGTTCGGCAATCGCCGCATCGCGGGAACGATCGCGGAGATCCTGCCGGTCTCGGTCGTGTATGCCGCAGGCCGGCAACCGCTAACGCGCGAGCGCACGGCTGCCCAGATCGCGCGCATCCGCTTCGTTGCGGACGCCGTTCCGCCGCCGCTGAATTCGACGGTTTACGTTCACATGTACTACACGAGCCTGACGTCCCGATTTGCCGCAGCCTTGGTCCGCCTGCTGGGCCTGCAATAGGCCGGGGACGTCGCATCGAAAGGAAACGAAGGTGCAGATCAGCGCGGATGAAACGATGTGCCCGGTCTGCCGAAATCGTCTCGCGTTCGATCGGATCCTGCATCACATGATCTGCGCCTATGTCGGGCCGTCCAGCGATTTCGTCGAGACAGGCGACTTCTATGTCTGTCCGAAATGCCGGCGCCGCATCGCATCAGGCGACCCGGCCTGCGAAGAGGTCGGCACGAGTGCGCGGTGCAGCGCATGCGGCAAGGAGATGGTCGTGTCACCGGTCGCGGGCGCGATTTGAAATGCTTCAGGTGTCGCCGGTCGTCGTCGCCACGGTCGCGTTTGCCCGCGTGCTCAATACGGCCATCTGACGTTTGAATTGAGGCGTTCAGTCTCGACGCATTCAAAGAGCAATCTCAGCCTTGTGAGTGGCAAGCCCTGGGATGTGGTCCCATATGAGCCCCGGGGAGGACAGCCCATGCAATACAGCTCCGAGCTCATTCAGACGATGCGCCAGGCACTCGAGACCGTGATGGCGAGCGTGCCGGCCCATCAGTCGGTCTTCGGCCTGAAAGCGGCCGTCGCCGAATGCATCCTGAAGGCCGCCGCGCACGGCCAGACGTCATACGACGGACTGGTGGCGTCCGCCTCCGACCAGATCCAGGCGATCGTTTCGATGCTGACGTAGATGTCGGTAGGAATACGACTGCAAGACTGGCGCACCCGACACGATTCGAACGTGTGACCTTTGCCTTCGGAGGGCAACGCTCTATCCAGCTGAGCTACGGGTGCAATGGGGTTCATTTAGCCGATTGGCGAGGGGTGGGCAACCGCTAGCTTTGCCCGGGCTCAGGCGCCCGGTATCGCCCGATTCCCGGTCTTATGCTTCGCTCTTCAGTCCCGGAGGGCGGCCGGTCCCGAGATCTCGCCGGAATCGTTCACAAACATCAACGGGCCCGCCTCCGAGGTGGCGAACACGGCCGCCGTGAGCGGGCCGCCAAAGCAGGCGCCGGTATCCAGGTTCAACCGGTTCGCTCGCAGATCAGGTGTCCGGGACCGGAGTGGCGTATGGCCATGGACAATGAACAGCCCGTGGTCGAGATCGGACGACAAGAAGGGTTCCCGGATCCAGAGCAAGTCTCGCTCGGATTGCGCCGCGAGCGGCACGGCTGGCCTTATTCCGGCGTGAACGAAAAGTCGTCCGTGCTCGATCTTCATGAGCGGAAGTGCGCGGATCCAGTCGAGATGCTCGCTGGGAAAATCGACGGGATCGTCGATCCCGTAACTGTCGAGCGTCTGCTCGCCGCCGTTTCCCCACCAATTCATGAGGTCCTGGTCGGTGCGCTCGATGTCGGCCGCGCGAAGCAGCATCTCCTCATGGTTGCCCCGGAGACAAACGAAGGGGCGGTTCTGCTCTCCTTCGCTGCCGACGAGAAACTCCATCACCTCGCGGCTCTGGGGGCCCCTGTCGATGTAGTCTCCAACAAGGACGAACTGCGCAACCCGCTCGCCGCGAATCTCGTCGCACGCGGCGAGCAGCGATATCAGCTTGTTAAAGCAGCCGTGAATGTCGCCGATCGCGAAGGTGAGCATTTCGTCCTTGGGAAGGGGCAAAATAGGATTCCTCCCGCACGCCAGCTCAGATGGTGAGACCCCTTGGCGTGCCTTTGAACTTGATCCGCTCCCGACCCACGCCGACCTTCGTGAGCGATTCGATGACTCTATGCTTCAGCGTTTTGCCGTCGTCATCCTTGCGATCGCGTTGAACCGCGGTGAAATCATAGACGAGCAACCCGACATTGGCACTGCTCACGTTGAGCTTGGCCCCGTCCGCAACGGCGCCGATCGCCGCAGCCACATTGCGATGTCCGTTGCTCCATTTCGCCATGTCAGCCAGATTCTTCGCAACGCATCGATAGCTGTCATCGATCTCCGTCTTGTGAAGGTCGATCACCTTCTGATAGTCCGCGATCTGACCGACAATATCACCGTTTTCCAGCTCGGGGTTGCTGAACGTCTTGGCCTCCCAGAACACCAGATCCAGGCCGTTCGCCGTCGTTTCGAAGTTCGCCAGGTCCATGCGCGGAAGGTTCCGCTCGACGCCGGGGACGCCGGATGCGTTGATCGCGATCTCGACGTCGACGACGGAGAGATTGGACGTCGCGATCTCGTGCACACCTTCCTTCTCTCGTCCGGAATAGAGCGATGCAGCCCTCTTGAGCTTGTCCAGGGTCATTGCGCCCTCGTATTCGCGCGTCAGCATTCTTTGCTCGGCCTTGCCGAAGGCGAACGTCCCGTCGACAAGCGAAATCTGATCCTTCAAGTCCGGATTCAGGAGATACTTTTCGTGCGTCGTGGCGGTCACTTTCCCGCCCTTGAACGACACCTTGAAGATGGATTGTCCCTGCCAATAGACGTTCAGGTACTCGTCCCGTACGCCGATGATCAGGGAAGGATCGGCGAGAACGTCGCGCCACCAGCCATCCTGCTGGGCGAGTGCCTCAAGTGCCTCGCGAAAGTCGTCTTGCCGGATTCCACGCCTGAAGCTCATCTCATACCTCCCACCATTCGCCATCGCGGCGTCGCGTGACGTTGCCAAAATATTTGCCGAAGCTGTCGCCTTCGAACGTGTGAACGGGCACCAGCCTGTCCGGTTGAATTGCGTTCGAGAGCCGCTTGAGATCCTTGATGCTGGCGTGACCCGAGGTATGGATGATTTCCATGGGAACGCCGCGTGTCGCGAGATCCGCCTTCAGCTTCGCTCCAGGACCATCCTTCAAATATCCGTCCCATTGCGACCAGATCGCCCTGGTGCCGGTCCAGAGATTTGCGGTCTCCACATCGCGGGCCATTGCAGGACGAAACAACATCACAGTGCGATCGGCGATCTCGGAGATGCGCTCGCGGTAGATGCGCGCAGATCTGTACGGCTCCAGAAGATCGAAGCGCTTGTTCCGCACGATCTGTTGCCGCTGATATTCCGGCACATAGACCGACAGATTGGGCCAGCCGACGTTCGGCAAGCGCTCGTTGCCGGTGGCCCGCAATATCTCCATCGCGTAGAGGTCCAGCAGCAGCGTTCGGTCGCTGCGCTTGCAGGCGCGATAGATGCTGACGATGCGATCGATGTTCTGCGCGGAGGCGGAGAGGATGACGAAGCCCGGCGGCCCGAGGCTCTCGGTCAGCCTCGCCTCGATGTCGTCTTCCGTCGGAAATTGCGTGTCTTCGTCAAGGCGGCCGAGGCTCGACCCCTCCATCAGCATCGTATCGACACCGCGGGGCGGATTGCTCACCAATCGCTCGAACAGACCGCCCTTGCGACCATGCGCACGGATATCGCCGCTATAGAACAGCCGCCGGCCGGCGGCCTGGATCAGCAGCGCATAGGCATCATAGGCCGAATGATCGACAAGATAGGGCGTGATGCTGAACGGACCGATCTGGAAGGTCTTGCGATCGGCCAGCTCGAACGAAACATCAGGCACGAAGGCATTGGGCACGAAAGGAGCTGCCGCACGCATGATGCGCGCCGTCGCGGCGCCCATGGCGAGAGGGACGTCGGGTCTGCACAGGGGTAGCAAGCCCCAATGATCGCCGTGCCCGTGCGACAGCACGATTCCACGCAAGGCTGGATCCTCGGCGCGAAGCCCGACCACGGGCGGGAGCAGATCATCGGACGGGCCGTCGGCATCGAGCGGAAGTCCGAGGTCGAGCAGGATTCGCTCGCCCGCGGCCTCGAGCTCAATGCAGGTGCCACCAATTTGCTGCGTTCCGCGGTGGACACGTCCGCGAAACGAACCGGCTTCCTCGGACATCAGCGGTTGGTCTTGATGGCAGGGCCGGGTTCGGCCGGGCAGGTGAGGGCACTGCGCGATGGATTGGGAAACTTCAAAGCGAATACGGCTCCAGGCAATGGCTTATCTATATTCAAACGAGCGCCCGAGAAATTGCGGCTGTTCGAGAAGAAAATGTGCGTGTTGTACCGGTGCAACATCACCCGTTGGCGAGCCCGAACGCAATACAACCTTCGGTGGGATGAGTGTCAGCCTCGGCTGGAGCGACGATTTGCGGCGACTGGAAGCCGGTGCGCGCCGCGATCGGCTCGCACGAACTCGGCCAGTACCCTTTCGGCGCAGATGACGCGGTTGCGGCCGAGCCGCTTGGCGACGTAGAGCGCCTCGTCGGCCTCGCCCAGCAACCGGTCGGGGCCGCCGTCGGCGGCGCCGGGCATGCGGCTGGCGACACCGACGCTGAGGGTGACGTGCTCGCCGGCCCCGCTGGCGCCATGGACGATCCGCAAGGCCATGACGGCGATGCGGATCTCCTCGGCGATGACGCAGGCGGCATCACAATCCATGTCCGGCAGGATCAGGGCGAACTCCTCGCCGCCATAGCGGCTGGCGAGGTCGAGCGGGCGCACGGCGTGGCGGCTGACGACGGCGGCGATCGCGCGCAGGCATTCGTCGCCGGTCTGGTGGCCGTGGTGGTCGTTGAACAGCTTAAAATGATCGACGTCGACGAACAGCAGCGCCATCGGCTTCTGCGTACGCTCCGCGCGGGCCCATTCACTCATCAGCATCTGGTCGAACGAGCGGCGGTTCGACAGGCCGGTGAGCCCGTCCTTGGTCGCGAGCTCCTTCAGCGCCATCTCGGCGCGCTTCTGGTCGGTGAGGTCGCGCAGCGTCTCCACCACGGCGATCAGCTGGCCGGCCTCGTCGTGGATGGGGCCGGCGTCGATGGCGAGATAGAGCTGGTTGCCGAGCTTCGGCATCACGCACCAGTTCTCCGCGGAAAAGCCGAGCCCGTTATGGCCGCGCGCGGCATATTCCGAATAGAACTCCGGCAGCTGCTCGGGACGGTCGCGC
The DNA here is from genome assembly GCF_029714325.1 of Bradyrhizobium sp. CB1717. Taxonomy (NCBI): domain Bacteria; kingdom Pseudomonadati; phylum Pseudomonadota; class Alphaproteobacteria; order Hyphomicrobiales; family Nitrobacteraceae; genus Bradyrhizobium; species Bradyrhizobium sp. CB1717. The sequence continues at coordinate 9,199,203 of NZ_CP121666.1, read as the reverse complement.
GCGACAAGGTCGGCAAGGCAGGGACGCCTGGTTTCATAGAAGGCTTGCCAGTGCTTGCTGGTGCCGATCACCTCGGAGGCGGCGACGCCGGTCAGCCGCTCGCAGGCCCTGTTCCAGATCACGACGCGGCGCTTCGGGTCGATCACGAAGGTCGGCACCACCAGGTGCTGCATCAGCCGCGCGGCATAGGATTCCGCAACGTCGACGCTCCCGGTCTGCGTCTTGCCTGGCTTCGCCATCTCAGGCCACCGCCGCCACCGGCGCGGCATCGCCCTTGCCGAACAATTTTCGCACCTCGGCGGCCGGCTTCGGCGCGCTGAACAGGTAGCCCTGCATCTCGGTGCAGCCGAGATTACGCAGCATCTCGCGCTGGGCATCGGTCTCGACGCCCTCGGCGACCGTGGTCATGCTGCTGGCGGCGGCGATGTTCACCACCGCCTGCACGATCACGGGCGCGCCACTGGTCTCCGCGATGTCGGCGACGAAGCAGCGGTCGATCTTGATCTTGTCGAACGGGAAGCGCTTGAGGTAGCTGAGCGAGGAGTAGCCGGTGCCGAAATCGTCGAGCGCGATGCGTACGCCGATCGCGCGGAGCCGGTGCAGGATCGACAGCGCCGCCTCGTCGTCGCGGATCAGCACGGCCTCGGTGATCTCGAGCTCGAGCCGGCGCGGGTCGAGTCCGGAGGCAGCGAGCGCGCTGGCGATCCTGAGCGCCAGCGTGTCGCATTTGAGCTGCACCGGCGAGACGTTGACTGCAACGCGTATATGCGCCGGCCAGGTCGCGGCTTCGTTGCAGGCCGTGCGCAGCACCCAGTCGCCGAGCTCGTTGATCAGGCCGGTATCCTCTGCGATCGGAATGAACTCCGCCGGCGACACCATGCCGCGCTCGGGGTGGCGCCAACGCAGCAGCGCCTCGCAGCCGGAGACCTCGCCCGAGCGCAGATCGACCAGCGGCTGATAGTGGATCTCGAAGCCACCATTCACCAGGGCCTGGCGCAGATCCTGCTCCATGGTCAGGCGCGCCTTGGCGCTCGCGTCCATCTCCGGTTCGAAGAAGCGGTGGGTGCGGCGCCCCTCGGCCTTGGCGCCGTACATCGCGAGATCGGCATTCTTGATGAGCTGGTCGAGATCAGCTCCGTCCTGCGGCGCCAGCGCGATGCCGATGCTGGCGTCGGTGGAGAGCTGGTGGCCGAGGCAGTTATAGGGCTGGCGGATCGCCTCGTAGATTCGTGTCACGAAGGACAGCACGTCGGCGGAGGACCGGATTCCGGTCTGGATCACCGCGAATTCGTCGCCGCCGAGCCGCGCGATCAGGTCGCCCTTCTTGAGGCAGCCGCGCAGGCGGGTCGCGATCGCCTTCAGCAGCTCGTCGCCGACGTGATGGCCGAGCGAATCGTTGATGCCCTTGAATTCGTCGACGTCGATATAGAGCAGCGCGAACTGCGCGCCGCTCGCGACCTTCGCCAGCTCGCGCTCGATCTGCTCGCGGAACAGCGTCCGGTTCGGCAGGTCGGTCAGCGCATCGTAATGCGCCATATGCGCGATCTTCTCGTGGGCACGCCGCCGCTCGGTGACGTCCTCGACGACACTGATGAGGTAGCGCGGCTCGCCGGACTTGTCGCGAATGCCGATCCGGGTCGAGGTGATGTAGCGCGCTCCCTTGGTCTGGCTTCGCCAGGCATGCTCGTCCTTGAATAATCCCTCGGCGGCCTGAAGCGCCTTGCTGTCGTCCTCGGTGACGAGCCTGGCCTCCTCGTCCGGGTAGAGGTCGAAGGGGGTCTTGCCGACGATCTCGTCACTGGACTGGCCGAACTGCTCCTCGGCGGTGCGGTTCACCAGCAGATATTGCCGCGTTCCGGCGTCCTTCACCGTGATCTGGGAGGGAATATGATCGATGATCTCGCGCAGGAACATGTAGTTGCGGTCGCGCTCCTGCTCCAGATTGCGCCGCTCGGTGATCTCCTCGATCGTGGCGACCCAGCCGCCCTGCGCGAGCGGAGTGTTGATGACCTGGAAGGCGCGGCCGTTGGGCAACTCGTGGATCCTGGTGGAGACCGTACCTTCGGCGACCACCCGCATCACATCGGCGCAAAACGCCTCGACGTCGCCGCCGAACGCGCCACGCTCCTTGCGATGAGACATCGCCTCGCGGATGTGACAGCCGGGCTTGATGACGTCGTGGGAGAGGCCGAACATGTCGGCGTAGCGGCGGTTGCAGGTGACGATGTAGCCGGCAGCGTCGTACAGGATCAGTCCTTGCGACATGTTGTTGAGGGCGGTGTCGAGCCGCAGCCGCTCCGCCTCGATCCGCTCCTGGGCCTCGCGGTTTTGCCGGTGGATCTGGCGTATGATCAGATAGAGGATCAGCGCGATCACCGCGGCCGAAAGTGCGGCCGTGGTGACCATGAAGCCGGTCTGCTGCCGCCAGTCCGCAAGCGCTGCAGCCGTGGTGTTGGTGGCGACGATGACCAGCGGGAAATGCTTCAGCGACGCCGCCGAGCCGAGCCGCTCCTCGTGGTCAACCGGGCTCTTGACGCGAAGCGTGTGCTGGCCGCCTTTGGTCAGTACCTTCCGCATCAGCGGTGCATCCTTGAAGCTCCTGCCGATCAGCTCCTCGACATGAGGGTAGCGGGCCAGCATCTTGCCTTCGCGGTCGAACAGCGAGATCGCCGTTCCTTCCGCAAGTGTCACGGATGCGAAATAGTTCTGGTAGCTGTCCGGATCGATCCGTCGGACCATCGCGCCGAAGAAGGTGCCGTCGGTGCCGTTGAGCCGGCGCGCGACGACCGTGGTCCATTTGCCGATGATGAAGCTGCGGACGGATTCCAGCAGCACCGGCTCGGACATCGGGTCTGTTTTGAGCGTCTGGAAATAGGCGCGCGAGGAAATATTGATCTTGGGGAGCGGCTGGCTCCGCGACCAGTTGATCAGCTCGCCATCGGCGTCGTAGATCGCGATGTCGCCGAGATAGGAGATCGAACTGATCTTGCTGCGCAGCATCTGGTTCGTGGCGGGACTGGACATGCGCTCGCGGAACATCGCCGGCGAGGTGATCTCCGGCAGGTTCATCTGCCCGATCAGATCGGCGGCGACGACGTCCGAATCCACGAATTGCTGATCGAAATGCCGCGCGATCAGCTGCACGGTGTTTTCCAGCTCGCGCTCGCGGTTGACCAGGGTCCGCTCGCGGAATTCGCCGACGGCCATGGCGGTCACGGCGAAGATTCCCGCGACCAGCAGCACGCCGCACAGGGTCAGCCACAGCACCGGACCGCGCCGCGTCGCTGCCTCCCAGCCGCCTCTGGCGGCCAGGAACATTCCGGTTGCGACCCTAGCAATGACCTGGCGCATTCCCCCTCCCTGGAGGAACACGAATACACCGCACAAATGGCCCAAACCTTAGGAAAACCAGTTACCTAAGGATTAAATCCGGTTGCGCTGTCCCGCCCGCGCGCCGCGAGGCGCGAAGCACGCCGCAGTTGCGTTGCGCCCGCGGCAATCGCTGCGCTGCATCATTAATCAATGCTTAATGCGAGGCGCCTGCGGTGTTCTTGCCGCCGCCATGACGCAGCCGTCCGACCACGCCGGTCGGAAAGAAATAGACGCTGGCGATGAAGAGCAGCCCGAGCCACAGCAGCCAGCGGTCGGGATGCAAAAGTCCCGGCAGCAGCGGCAGGCCGGCTTCCGACGCCGCCTTCGAGGCGACGCCCATCAGCGACTGCAGATAGTTCTGCGCGAGAATGAAGATGGTGGCGCCGATGATCGCGCCGTAGATCGTCCCCATGCCGCCGATCACCACCATCAGCAGGATGTCCAGCATGATGGAGAAGCTGAGGGAGGTGTCGGGACCTGCATAGCGCAGCCACAATGCGTTCAGGATGCCGGCGCTGGCGGCGACGAGGGCCGCGAGGCAGTTGGCGTAAGTCAAATGGAAGACGGTGCGGAAGCCGAGCGCCTCGGCGCGAAACCGGTTCTCGCGGATCGCCTGCAGCACGCGCCCGAACGGCGAGTTCACCACCCGCAGCAAGGCGAGGATCATCAGCGCGGAGATCGCGAAGACCAGATAGAAGGTCAGGATGCGGCCGTTGACCTCGAAGCCGAACAGGTTCTTGGAGATCAACACCGTGCCGGGACGCAGCAGTTCGGGGAGCTGGAAGCTGCGCCCGTCCTCGCCGCCCGTGAGCCATGAGAGCTGCGAGGCCAGCACCTGGAAGGCGGAGGCGACCGCGAGCGTGATCATGGCAAAGAAGATCGCGGCGACCCGCAGCGAGAACAGGCCGATGGCAAGCGCAAGCAGGGCCGCCAGCGGCAGGCCGGTGACGATGCCGGTTGCGACCGCCGCCCAGTTCGGGCCCATGCCGTACAGCGCGATCGCGATGGCGTAGCTGCCGATGCCGTAGAACATGGTGTGGGCAAACGACACCGAGCCGGTATAGCCGAGCAGCAAATCGTAGGAGGCAACCAGCGCGGCGAAGACGCAGATCTTGGCCGCGACGTTCAGTGCCTTGGCGCCCGGAAACAGGAACGGCGTTGCCGCCAGCGCCAGGATGATGACGACGAGGAGGAGCGTGAGAACGCGGCTGCGCGGCGGATCGCCGGAGAGGATCATCATCGGCTGGTCACCGCATAGAGGCCGCGCGGCCGCCACATCAGAATGGCGACCATCAGCAGGATGTTGGAGACGAGGGCGAGTTTCGGCACCAGGAAGCCGCCGTAGTTGGCGACCATGGCCACGAGGATCGCGCCGATGAAGCAGCCGCCGATCGACCCGAGGCCGCCGATGATGACGACGATGAAGATCAAGACGGTGAGGTCGTCGCTCATGGAGGCGTGCACCTGCTCGCGATAGAGCGCCCACATCACGCCGCCGAGGCCGGCCAGCGCCGATCCCGTCATGAACACGCCGAGGAACAGGCGTCGGATGCGATAGCCGAGCGCCTCGACCATCTCGCGGTTCTCGACGCCGGCGCGGATTAACAGGCCAAGCTTGGTGCGGTTGAGCACGAGCTGGATCGCGATGAAGACGGCGAGCCCGATCAGCATCGCCAGCACGCGGTACTTGGCGATCGCGACGTCGCCGAGGATGAAGGAGCCGCGCAGCGAGGCGGGCAGCGGCATCGGGATGATCTGCGGCCCCCACAGCGCATAGAGCGTCTGCTCGGCGACGATCAGGCCGCCGGTCGTCATCAGGATCTGCTTCAGATGCTGGCCGTAGACCGGCAGGATCAGCACGCGCTCGACGACCAGGCCGAGCGCGCCCGACACGGCCATCGACAGCAGCGCGGCCGGGGCCAGCACCGCAAGGTTGATCCAGAGCGAATCCGCCTGGATCGACGCCGCGAACGGCGCCAGCACCAGGGTTGCGACATAGGCGCCGACGGCAATGAAGGCGCCGTGGCCGAAATTCAGCACGTCCATCAGGCCGAACACCAGCGTGAGGCCCGAGGCCATGATGAAGATCATCATGCCCATGGCAAGGCTCGCGGCGGTCAGCGTCAGCCAGGAAGAAGTCGATCCGATCAGCGGGATCATCAGCAGCGCGAGCGCGATCGGCAGGAGCACCGGCGCGATGTCGCGCTTCGGCTTCGGCAGGGGATCGTTTGCGGCAAGGTCAGTCACTGATGTGCCTCCAGGCTCAGGCCGAGCAGCCGCTCCTGCAGCGGCACGTCGGCGGCGAGCGCCGCCATCTCGCCGCGATGGACGATGGTGCCGTTGTCCATCACCAGCACATTGTCGCCGAGCTCGCGGGCGGCAAAGAAATTCTGTTCGACCAGCAGAATCGTCGCGCCCTTGCGCTTGATCTCCTTCAAGCACTCGATCAGCGCCATCACGATGGCCGGCGCCAGCCCTTTGGTCGGCTCGTCGATCAGGAGCAGCTTGCGCGGCTCGATGATGGCGCGCGCGATCGACAACATTTGTTTCTGCCCGCCCGAGAGGCTTCCCGCCCGCGACAGCCAGAACCGGCGCAGCGCCGGGAAGAAGCCGAAAATCCAGTCGAGCTGGGTGTCGTCCAGCGGCCCGTCGCGGGCCGCCAGCACGAGATTCTCCTTCACCGTGAGGTCGGAGAACACGGCCATGCTCTCCGGAACGTAGCCGACGCCGAGCCGGGCGATGTCGGGCGTGGCGCGGCTTTCGATGCGCATCCCGGCGAGGCTGATCTCACCGCTGGACGCCTGCCACAGCCCCATGATGGTGCGCAGCGTCGTGGTCTTGCCGGCACCGTTGCGGCCGAGCAGCATCGTGACCTGTCCTTGCGGGACGGCGAGATCGATGCCCTGCAGGATGTGATAGCGCCCGATATGGGTGTGCACGCCGGAGAGTTTGAGCAGGTCGGTCATGCTGCGCTCTTCGGTGCAACGCCGAGATAGGCCTCCTGCACGATCGGCGAGGCAATCACCTCGGCAGGCGGGCCATCTGCAACAAGTTGTCCGTTATGCAGCACGATGATGCGGTCGGCGAGCGAGCGCACCACGTCCATCTTGTGCTCGACCAGCAGGATGATCTTGCTCTCGTCCTGCTTGAGCTGCGCGATGAGGTTGAGGACAACAGGCACTTCGTCGATGCTCATGCCGGCCGTCGGCTCGTCGAACATGAACACCTTCGGCTCCAGCGCGATCATCAGCGCGACCTCGAGCTTGCGCTGGTCGCCATGCGACAGCGCGGTTGCGGCAACGCCGCGGCGATTGCCGAGTGCGACCTGGTCGAGGATGGCGTCGGCACGTGCGATCAGGTCGCCGCGCACCATCCAGGGCCGCAGCATGTCGTAATGCGTGCCGTTCGCCGCCTGCACCGCGAGGCGGACGTTCTCTTCCACGGTGAGGTTCGGAAAGAGATTTGTCAGTTGGAACGCGCGCCCGAGACCCGCACGGGTCCGCAGCGGCGCGGAGTGCTGGGTGATGTCGGTGCCGTCAAACAGGATGCTGCCGCTCGATGCGCGGAGCTGGCCCGAGATCAGATTGAAATAGGTGGTCTTGCCGGCGCCGTTCGGCCCGACGATGGCGGTGAGCTCGCCCGGGCGGAACGTGCAGGTGACGTTGTTGACCGCGACATGGCCGCCGAAGCGGATGGTGAGGTCCCGGGTTTCGAGGGTGAGCGTCATTGTTTGGCAAATGATGAGATGAGGAAGTATCCGCGATCACAGTGGGCGCCCTCCCCCGCTTGCGGGGGAGGGGTGGGGAGAGGGTGTTTCCGCACGCGAGAACCCCCAAGGGGAGAGAGCCCTCTCCCGGCCTCCCCCCCCCCGCAAGCGGGGGAGGTGAAGTAAGAAACGTCAGCGCTTGTTCTTGACCGGGACGTCCATGTCCTCGATCTTCAGCTCGCGCACCGGCTCGAGCACGGCCCAAGCGACGTTCGGATCGACCTTGACCTTGAAGTGATACATGCTCTGCAGCGCCTGATGGTCTTCTTTGCGGAACACCATCTTGCCCTTCGGCGTGTCGAACTCCAGGCCTTCCATCGCGCTGATCAGCTTCTCGGTGTCGGTCGACTTCGCCTTGGTGACGGCGGCGACGACGGACATCGCGGCGGCGAAGCCGCCCGCGGTGAAGAAGTCCGGCGGAGTTTTGAAGCGCTTCTGGTGCTCGGCGACCAGCCAGTCGTTCACCGGATTCTTCGGGATCTCATAGTAGTAATAGGTCGCGCCTTCCATGCCGGGCAGGCCCTTATAGGCGGCGAGCGCGGGCAGGATGTTGCCGCCGGTGGACAGCTCGATGCCGTAACGCTTCGGATCCATGTCCTGAAGCTTTGCCAGCGGATTGCCGGCGCCGGCCCAGATCACCCAGATCACCTTGCGGCCCGGCTTGTCCTTCAACGCGTCGAACAGGCGCTGGCCGACCGCGGTGAAGTCGGTGGTCGAGGTCGGCGCATATTCTTCCGCAGCCAGCGTCGCGCCGGTCTTGGCCAGCGCCTCCTTGAAGGCGGCGACGCCGTCGCGGCCGAAGGCGTAGTCCTGTGCCAGCGTCGCGACGGTGACGCCCTGCTTGCCGATCGCGACCGCGTTGGAGATCGCGTCCTGCGACGAATTGCGCGCGGTGCGGAAGATGTAGCGATTCCATTTCTCGCCGGTAATCTGGTCCGCGACGGCGGGCTCGACGATCAGGATCTTCTTGTTCTCCTCGGCGACCGGAAGAATCGCCAGCGCCGCAGCCGACGAGGTCGTGCCGATGGCGATGTCGGCCTTGTCGTCCTGATAGGCTTCCGCGAGCGCGGCCTTGGACAGGTCCGGCTTGCCCTGGTCGTCCTTGGTGATGACGACGATCTTGCGACCGTCGAGCGTCATGGTGCCCTTGGTGGCGTATTCAAAACCCATCTGCAGGCCGGTCTCGGTCTGCTTGGCATAGGCTTCCAGCGGACCGGTCTTGCCGTAGATCAGCGCGACCTTGAGATCGTCGGCCTGTGCGGAGGTACTCGCGGCGAGGGCGAGGATGGTTGTTGTTATGATGAATGATCGACGCACGATGGTCCCTCCTGATTCAAAGTTTCTCGGCAACAGCGATTTGCACAACACTACGAACATTGCAATTGAACCTCCGGCCGAGCGCGTCGGCCTTTCGAGCCTGCATCATTTTTGGGCTTGCCGCATGGTGTGCGATACGTCGGCCCCCTCGGCCTGACGTCGATCCGATTGCGCCTCCTCCGCGCTCTCGAAAATATGCGGCGCGACGCCGCGCTTCTCCAGGGCTTCGCCGAGCTTGATGCGCAGGAAGCCCGACGTGGTGTAGCGCGACACCCCGGAATAGAAACGGTCGACCAGGCCGCGCACCATGGCCGAATAATCGTCCATCAGCTCCGGCAGGATGGAAAAGTTGTCATAATTGACGATGGCGTAGACCCGGCGGCCGAGCGGCGCGAGCTTCGCCTCGACGATGGCTGCGATGGTATCGATCTCCGCCTTGCTGCGCAGCGGATAGCGCTCCAGATTGACGAAGAACAGGTTCTGCTGCTCGTCCAGTGTGAAGCGCTGGTCGAGCGGGATGGTGAGCAGGCGCTCGCGCAGATCCATGGGGCCGTCGCGGAAGATGCGGGCGTCCATCAGGGCAGGGTCGCGCGGGATCAGCGGCTTGAAATCCATCAGGCGCAGGATGTCGCGCTCGATGTCGATGCCGGGCGCGACTTCGGTGAGCTCGAGCCCATCGGGCCTGAGCTCGAGCACGCAGCGTTCGGTGACATAGAGCGTGCGTTGCTTGCGCGCGGCGGCGAACGGGCCGCTGAAGGTGACGTGCTCGACCTTGTCGACGAATTTGCGCGACTTTGCTTCGTCGAGGATGGCGAGCTTGCCGTCAGTCACCGCGACGCGCTGCTTGCCCGCGCCGAAGGTACCGACGAACACGACCTCCTTGGCGTTCTGGCTGATGTTGATGAAGCCGCCGGCGCCGGCAAGCTTCGGCCCGAACTTGCTGACATTGAGATTGCCGGCACGGTCGACCTGGGCGAGGCCGAGGAACGCGGCATCCAGGCCGCCGCCGTCGTAGAAATCGAACTGATTGGGCTGGTCGATCACCGCCTGCGTGTTGATCGCCGCGCCGAAATCGATGCCGCTTGCCGGGATGCCGCCGATCACGCCCGGCTCCGCCGTCAGCGTGATGAGGTCGATGATCCGCTCTTCATTGGCGACCGAAGCGATGCCCTCGGGCATGCCGATGCCGAGATTGACGACGCTGTTGGCCTTGAGCTCCAGGGCGGCGCGCCGGGCGATGATCTTGCGCTCGCTGACCGGCATCACCGGCAGGGAGGCGGCGCGGACCCGGATCTCGCTGCTGAAGGCGGGATTGTATTGCGTGCCGAAGGTCTGCCAGTGGTTCTCGGGTCTCGCCACCACGACGCAGTCGACGAGGATGCCGGGGATCTTGACCTGGCGCGGATTGAGGCTGCCGCTCTCGGCGACGCGCTCGACCTGGGCGATGACGATGCCGCCGGAATTATGCGCCGCCATGGCGATGGCGAGCGCCTCCAGCGTCAGCGCCTCTTTCTCCATGGTGAGGTTGCCGTCGGGATCCCCTGTGGTGGCGCGGATGATCCCGACATTGATCGGGAACGTCTTGTACAGCAGGCACTCTTCGCCGCGCAGCGTGATCAGCTCCACCATGTCCTCGGTGGTGCGCGCATTCAGCTTGCCGCCGCCGTGCCGGGGATCGACGAAGGTGCCCATGCCGACGCGGGTGATGTGGCCGGGCCGGCGCGCCGCGATGTCGCGGAACAGGTGGGTGATCACGCCCTGCGGCAGATTATAGGCCTCGATCTGGTTGGCGATCGCGAGCTGCTGCAGTTTTGGCGCAAGGCCCCAATGCCCGCCGATCACGCGCCGGACCAGGCCTTCATGCGCCAAATGATTGAGGCCGCGGTGCTTGCCGTCGCCCTGGCCGGCCGCATAGACCAGCGTCAGGTTGCGCGGCTTGCCTTGCGTGTAGGGCGCATCGCCCTCGTTGGAGAGATAGAGCTCCTCCAGTGCGATCGCGATCTCCTCGGCAAAGCCGATGCCGACGAAGCCGCCGGTGGCCACCGTGTCGCCGTCACGGATCAGCATGACGGCTTCCGCCGCGGTGACGACTTTGCCCTTCTCGGCGTTGCGCAAATAGGGCAAGGCAGGATGCTGGCTCATGGCATTCCCTCCTATGTCTGTTGCGGACCGCATGCCGGTTCTTCTCGCTTGCCTCTATTCGTATCGCGTGGAGCGGCTGGCGACCAGCCGCTCCGGCGTCGCGGAGGGGCGCATTCAGCCCGTTCAGGGCTGGGCGACCTTGCGGGTTTCGGTGGCGAAATAGACCGAGACGATCGTGATGAGCGCCAGTGCGATCATGTAGAGCGAGATCGGCCAGGTCGCCGGCGCATAGGCCGTCATCAACCCCGTCGCGATCAGCGGCGACAGCGCGCCGGCAAAGATCGAGGCGAGGTTGTAGCCGAGCGAGACGCCGCTATAGCGCACCTTGGTGCCGAAAAGCTCCGACAGGAAGCTCGCCTGCGGCCCGTACATCGCGGCATGGCCGACGGCGAGACCGAGCACGATCGCGATCCAGGCGTATTGCGCGTTCTTGGTCGCAAGCAGCATGAACAGCGGGAACGACATCAGCGCCGAGAACACCGCGCCGAAGATGTAGATCGGCCGCCGCCCGAGCCGGTCGGAGAGCGCGCCGAAGGCGGGGATGGTGAAGGTCTCGATCGCCGCGCCGATCAGCACGCCGTTGAGCATGTCCTGCTTGTTCATGCCGAGCGTTTGCGTGGCATAGGCGAGCACGAAGGTCGCGTAGATGTAGAAGAAGCCGTTCTCGGCGAAGCGCGCGCCCATCGCGAGCAGGATGTTCTTGGGATACATCCTGATCGCTTCGAGGATCGGCATCTTCACTTCCTGCTTGGTGTCCTTGACCTTCTGGAACTCCGGCGATTCCGCGATGGTGAAGCGGATCCACAGCCCGACCAGCACCAGCGCGATCGAGAACAGGAACGGAATGCGCCAGCCCCAGGCATAGAGCTGCGCGTCGGTCAGCAGCGCCGACACCACCGAGAACACCAGCGTGCCGAGCACGAGGCCGAGCGGGGCGCCGAGCTGCGGCCAGCTGCCGTAAAAGCCGCGTCTGTCTGCGGGCGCGTGCTCGACCGCCATCAGCACCGCGCCGCCCCATTCGCCGCCAAGGCCAAAGCCCTGGATCAGCCGGCAGGTGACGAGCAGGATCGCGGCCCAGATGCCAGCGGTCTCGTAGGTCGGCAGGAAGCCGATCGCCGCCGTCGCCGCGCCCATGATCAGCAGCGTCAGATAGAGCATGGTCTTGCGGCCGATCTTGTCGCCGTAGTGCCCGAACACGACGCCGCCGAGCGGGCGCGCGATGAAGCCGAGCGCGTAGGTCGCGAACGCCAGCAGCGTTCCCATCATCGGGTCGAAGGTCGGAAAGAACAGCTTGTTGAAGATCAGCGCCGCGGCGGTGCCGTAGAGGAAGAAGTCGTACCACTCGATCGCCGTGCCGATCAGGCTCGCGGTGGCGACCGTGACGTGCGAGGGCTGTCTCGTCTGAAGCTGATGGACCGAGATCGCTTCACTCATCTTGCGTCCTCCCTGGTTGCGAATGCGCATGTGCAGCATGCGTCATTGTGCGGAGCGAAGAGCAAGCTCCGCGCCAGATGCCGCAGGTTTGCCAAATTGGCTGAAAACCCAGCAGATTCAGTGAATGCTATGGGAAAGAGCGGCCAGATCGCGTGTCAGGATTCCGAGACTCCGGACACCCAGAGTCTCGAAACTCAGACGGAGGCCGGTCCCGCGGCGAGGCCGAACTTGGCGAGCTTCTTGTAGAAGGTCGCGCGCGAGATCCGCAGCATCTTGGCGGCCTCCGAGATCTGGCCGTTGCTGGCGGCGAGCGCCTGCTCGAGCGTGTGCTTCTCGAATTCGGCCTCGGCCTCGGCATAGGGCACGACGAGACCGGCCGGCCGCACCAGTGCTGCAAGCCTGACCTCGGCGCCGACGGGGAGGATGCGGAGGAAGTCGTCGCCGGTCAGCCGCCCGGAATCGCTGAGGATCAGCGCGCGCTCGAGGATGTTGCGGAGCTCGCGGACATTGCCTGGCCAGTCATAGCGGGCGAGCTCGGCCAGCGCGCTCGGCGTGATCTTAGCCTTGACGTAGTCGCCGGACGCGCTGATGTCGTCGAGCAGCCGGGCGCAGATGTCGGGGAGATCGTCCAGGCACTGACGCAGCGGCGGCAGGTCGACCGAGAGCACGTTGAGGCGATAATAGAGATCGGCGCGAAACGCGCCGTCGCTGACGCGCTTGCGCAGGTCCACATTGGTCGCGGCGATGACACGGACGTCGACCTTGCTGATCTTGTCCGAGCCGAGCGGCTCGATCTCGCGCTCCTGCAGCACGCGCAGGAGTTTTGCCTGGAGCTGCAGCGGCATCTCGCCGATCTCGTCGAGGAACAGCGTGCCGCCGTCGGCGACCCGGAATTTGCCCTCTCGGCCTTTGCGGTCGGCGCCGGTATAGGCGCCGGGAACGGTGCCGAAGAATTCGGACTCGATCAGCGTTTCCGGGATCGCCGCGACATTGACGCTGACGAACGGCTTGTCGGCGCGGGAGGAGGCGTTGTGGATCGCCTGCGCCAGCATTTCCTTGCCCGTACCGGTCTCGCCGGTGAGCAGCACCGTGACGCTTTGCCGTGCGGCGCGGCCCGCGAGCTCCTTGGCCTGCGCGATTCCCGGCGTCGTGCCGACGAAATCGGCGAAGGTGAAGCGCGCCGCGCGGGCGTTGGACAACTGCCGTCGCGCCAGCCGCAAATCACTTTCGAGCTGGGCGACGCGGGCGAGCAGGGGTTTAAGACTCTCCAGATGGTCATAGAGTACGAAGCCGATCGCACCGATGACCTTGCGGTTCTCGTCCTCGATCGGCATGCGCGTCACCACGAGCTGCTCGCCGCCGAGCTCCATGATGTCGAGCAGGATCGGCTCGCCGGTCTCGGCCACCTTCCGCATCAGGCTGTTCGGAATGATCTCCTCGATCGGCCGGCCGATCGCTTCCGCCGTGTGCTTGAGGCCGAGCGAGGCCAGATATTTCTCGTTGACGTAGACGACGCGCCCGCCGCGATCGATCGCAATCGCGCCCTCGCAGAGGTTCTCCAGCCGCTCGAACAGCGTCACCATCGCGCGGGCACGGAGATAGGCGGGATCGCTGACGGCAGAAGTAGGGACGGACATGGCGTGCCTCGCGGGAAGCCCGCCTGTGTATTACCAAAAGGGTAGTAATTTCAAAGGGGGAATTGGTGGGTCAAGGAGCAACTCATTCTCAGCCGTCGTCCTGGACAAGCGAGCAAAGCGAGCGCCGATCCAGGACCCATTACCCCAGGGAGAGGTTTGGCGAGGACTCGTGGTTACCATCCCGCATCACGACATCTCCCTGGGGTAATGGGATCCTGGCTTTCGCCAGGACGACACGGAGATTGGTGCGCCGCTGTCGACCTACCGTCGATACCCGCTCGCCCGCGAATAGCCCTGGCGGTTCTGCTGCATCGGGCGGCTGGCGACGCTGCCGCGCGCCTCGCTGGAGGCAGGCGTTGCGAGCTTCAGCTCCTCCAGGAAGATCGGGCGGGAGAAGTAATAGCCCTGCGCGTAGCGGATCTTGGTCGCGGCCTGGAGATAAGCCAGCTCCTCGTAGGATTCGAGGCCTTCGGCGATCACGGTGATGCCGAGCGCTTCACTTAAGGATTCGATCGCGCGCAGAATGCCCTGGCTGCGCGGGCGCTTGTGGATGTCAGTGATGAAGGAGCGGTCGATCTTGATCTCGTCCGCGGTGATGTCCGCGAGCGCCGAGAGCGAGGAATAGCCGGTGCCGAAATCGTCGATCGAGATGCCGACGCCGAGCTTGCGGAACAACGGCAGGATCTCGGCCTGGAAATGATTCTTGGCGACGAAGGCGTCTTCCGTCACCTCGATCATGAAGCGCTGCGGAAAGCCGGTATCTTCCAGCGCCCGCGCGAAGCTGCGCATGAACTCGGGATTGCCGGCCTGCTTGGCGGCGACGTTGATGCTGATGGTCGCTTCCGCGCCGAAGGTGTCGTTGATCAGGTCGATCGACTTGACGATCTCGGCGAGCACGAGATGGGTCAGCTCGTCGATCAGGCCGAGCTCGCCGGCGAGGTTGATGAACGAGCCCGGCGCCTGGATCACGCCCTCGTCGTCGCGAAGGCGCACCAGGGCCTCGATGCCCTTCACGGCCTGCGTACGGATGTCGACCTTGGACTGGAAGGCGCAGCAGAAGCGCTTTTCCAGGATGGCGAGCCGCAGCGACTGTTCGATCTTGCTCCGCGCCAGCGCCTCGCGCTCCATGCTGGCGTCGAAGAACGCGACCAGTCCCTTGCCGTTGTTCTTGATGCGGTACATCGCGATGTCGGCGTTCTGCCGCAGCGTCTCGAAGCTGCGCCCGTGGTCGGGATAGAGGCTGATGCCGACCGAAGTCGAAGCGAAGACTTCCGAATGGTCGATGAAGAAGGGCGCGGTCAGCCGTTCCAGCGTCGACTGCATGAACTCGGCGACTTCCTCCTGGCCCTGGATCGGGGAGAGCAGCAGCAGGAATTCGTCGCCGGAGATGCGCGACAGCATGTCGGAATCGCGCAAGTCCCGCCCGAGCCGCTTCGACAGCTCGACCAGCAGCGCATCGCCCACGGCGTGGCCGTAATAGTCGTTGATGTGCTTGAAATTGTCGACGTCGAGAAAGGCCAGCGCGAAGCGCTCGCTGCTGCGATCGCGCGCGAGCAGGCTGTTTGCGCGATGCTCGATCACGCGGCGCGAGGGCAGGCCGGTCAGCTCGTCGAAATAGGCCGAGCGGAACAGCTGATCCTCGAAATTCTTCTGCTCGGTGATGTCGGAGGAGGCCGAGATCAGGAGCTCGCGTCCGGCGAGGCGAACGGGACGATGGGTCGTGAGCAGCACCTGGCGTGCGGCGCCGTCGTGAAGCGCTTCCTCGGTGACGACGGCCTGGCCGACGCTGAGCGCCTTGCGGCAGGCTTCGCGGCGCGGCGCCAGATCCGGCGCCGGACGGCTGCCGTCCATGCCGAGCTGGGCCGCAGCGGCATCGTTAACCAGCAGAAGCTCGCCATGGGCGTCCTGCACGGTCAGGCCGGCCGGCAGCATTCTAACGATTTCCTTGAGAAATCCGAGTTCGGCTTCATTCGCGCCGGAATATTTGTTGTCGTTCATAGAAGTCATGAATCTTGTTGTTCAGCGCGCCTTTGCAATGCACGCAATCATGCGTAGTTCCCTCTTAAGTTTGGTTAAGGGGTGCGGAGAAATACGGGGGTGTTTTGCGGCGATGCGACGCGCGCAGAAAATCGTCATTAACAGAGCGTCAACGGCACGCGCGAAAGCGCGCGTGACCTTCGCGCATCTCTTTCGTTTGTTTCGAGTCTAGCCGCCCTTGGGGATGCGGCATTGCATGATGCAATGCAGGCCGGACTTGAGATAGGAGATCTCGGTTCTGCCATCGAAAGCCGAAAGTGCCGATTTCAGCAGCTTGGTGCCGAAGCCGGGCTCGGACACTTTGTCCACGCTCGGCCCTTCGGTTTCGTCCCAGGTGACGGTCAGGCGGTCCTCGCTGACGGTCCATGACACCTGCAACAGACCGCGGGGCGCGGAGAATGCGCCATACTTTCCTGCATTGGTGGCGAGCTCGTGAAACATCAATGACAGCGTGACCGCGAGCTTCGGCGGCAGGAACAGCCGGTCGCCGTTGAGGGTGAAGCGGACATGGCCGTAGGGCCCGAGCTCGGCGATCAAGAGGTCGCGGATATCGCAGCCCCCCTTGTCGATCCGCGAGATCAGATCGTCGGTCGTGGCCAGCGAACGCAGCCGCGGATCGATCCGGGCCCAGACCTGTGGCTGGTCGTGCAGCACCTGATGAATCACGGCGTGCACGGTCGAGAGCTTGTTCTTCAGCCGGTGCTGCAGCTCGTCGACCAGCAGCTTGCGATACTCTTCCTCCTCGATCAGGCGCTTCGAGATCCGGCGCTGCTCGATCAGGAGCGTGCGATAATGTTCGACGCCCCAGATGGTGAGTGCACAGACCACCCAGTACAGCGCCAGCAGGGCAAAGCGGGCGTTGTCGGCAATGGCATCGCTGAAATTCAGGACCACGCCGAGCACGCCGCCGATGATCGCCGTCACGATGCCGATCCGAAAACCTCCGAAGGCAGCGGCGAAGAACACGGCCGGAAAATAGGGGGTGAAATAGACGTCGGGCCGGACATGGGCGAGGCCCCAGCGCGTCAGCGTCGCAACCAGCAGGCAGGTGATCGCAAAGGCGACGCTCAGGCCGAGCGACGGCGGTGCCGCGCCCTGCCAGCCCTTGCGGAACTCCTCGATCAGCTTCTCCATGCGCAGCCCGGTTGCGACGTGCGGCCGCCTTGAATGTTACGCATGTCGGGCGCGCAAGCAAAGCTTGCCTTGTCGGAAGCCGGCAGGAATAGTGACTGTCGCGGCGCCGACTGTCGCGGTGCCGTCGTCGATCGGTGTTCGCCGTTTGGCGTCAAGGGGTTCGAAAGCAGGGACATTCCATGGGCAGGCTAGACGGCAAGGTGGCGGTGATCACGGGCGCGACCAGCGGGATCGGATTGCGGACTGCGGAAGTCTTCGTTGCCGAAGGTGCCAAAATTGTGATCGCCGGGCGGCGCATACCGGAAGGCGAGGCGCTGGCGCGGCAGCTCGGGGAAAACTGCGTCTTCCGCCAGACCGACGTGACGGTCGAAGCGCAGATGCAGGCGCTGATCGCGCTTGCGGTGGAGAGGTTCGGCCGCATCGATTGCCTTTTCAACAATGCCGGCGGCCCGGCGCAGACCGGCGGCATCGAGGGTCTCGAGGTCGACCGCTTCGACGCGGCGATGGCGACGCTGGTGCGCAGCGTCATGCTCGGCATGAAGCACGCCGCACCTTATATGAAGATGCAGGGATCTGGCAGCATCATCAACAATGGCAGCATTGCTGGCCGCCTCGCCGGGTTTTCCTCGTCGATCGTCTATGGCGCGGCCAAGGCTGCGGTGATCCATCTTACCAAATGCGTGGCGATGGAGCTCGGCGAGTCCAATGTGCGCGTCAACTCGATCTCGCCCGGCGCGATCGCGACCGGAATTTTCGGCAAGGCTCTGGGGCTATCGACCGACGCCGCGGAGAAGAC
Organism: Bradyrhizobium sp. CB1717; assembly: GCF_029714325.1. NCBI lineage: Bacteria > Pseudomonadati > Pseudomonadota > Alphaproteobacteria > Hyphomicrobiales > Nitrobacteraceae > Bradyrhizobium > Bradyrhizobium sp. CB1717. The sequence continues at coordinate 9,181,568 of NZ_CP121666.1, read as the reverse complement.
GCCGGCGGTGATGCGCGAGGTCTACAAGACCGCGCAGCCGATCCCGCGCGCAGGTCTCCCTGATGACATCGCCCATGCCGCGGTGTTCCTGGCCAGCGACGAATCCAGCTTCATCAACGGCCACGACCTCGTCATCGACGGCGCCATGACCGGCGGCCGCAACTGGAGCCAGCAGCAGCAGGGCTTGAGCGCCTTGCGCAAGGCGTTCGATCAGGGGACGTAGGAGCTACGGCGACGGTGCCGTAGGGTGGGCAAAGGCGCGCCCTTCGCGCGCCGTGCCCACCACGGCTTCCTTCACGAGAGATCGTGGGCACGGCGCTCCGCGCCTTTGCCCACCCTACGAGGCTGGGTTTCCGTCATTGCGAGGAGCCCTTGCGACGAAGCAATCCAGACCGTTTCCGCGGAGACAGCCTGGATTGCTTCACTTCGCTCGCAATGACGGTGGCGGCCCTAAATCGCCTTCACCGTCACCCGCAGCCCGTCTCGCGGCTTCGGGATCGGCCACATCTGCCAGTCCGGCTTGTAGCCCGGCGCCAGCGACACCTCGATGTTCTGCAAAAAGTGCCGCGCGAAGCACTTCGCCTGCATATAGGCGAAGTGGAGGCCTAGGCACATATGGGCACCGCCGCCGAACGGGACCCAGGCGAAGCGGTGGCGGCCACGCTGCGCCTCTTCGGTGAAACGCAGGGGATCGAAGCGATCCGGCTCCGGCCAGATGTCCTTCATGTGGTGCGTGTAGAGCGGGTTGACCCCGACCGCGGTGCCGGCGGGAATCGTATAGCCCCTGAAGGTGAAATCGCGCATCGCCCGGCGCGGCATCGAGGGCACCGGCGGCTTGATCCGCAGCGCTTCCTTGAAGGCCATCTCCGACAGCGGCATCTTTTCGAGATCGTCGAAGCTGCTGGGCGCGCCGGGGGCAAGCCCGAGCGCCAGAACCTCCGCGCGCAGCCTGTCCTGCCAGTCCGGGTTCGCGGCGAGCTCGCCGATGAAGGAGGTGAGCGACGAGGTCAGCGTGTCGTGCGCGGCCATCATCAGGAAGCTCATATGGTCGATGATGTCCTGCTCGGACAGCAGCGCGCCATCCTCATGAGTGGCGCGGCAGAGCTGCGAGAACAGATCGTCGCCGCCGTGATTGCCGCGGCGGAGCGGGATCTGCTGGCGGAAATAAGCGACGATGCGCTTGCGCCCCGCAACGCCGCGCGCCATCTGCGTGCCCGGCAGCGGCCTGCGGATCGGGGCGACGGCGGCCGCGACCATGTCGACGAAGGCGCGGTTGATCTCGTCGACCTCCGGCCCGATATCGGCGCCGAGGAAGGACGCGGCGGCGAGATCGAGCGTCAGCTGCTTCATCGCCGGATAAAGCTGCATCTCGCCGGGCTTCGCCTTCCACTGCGCGACGCGCGCGGCGATGCCGCGGTCGAGGTCGCTGAGATAGGATTTCATCGGTCCGGACTTGAACGCGACCGACAGCGTCTTGCGATGCAGACGGTGCTCGTCGAAATCGAGCAGCATCAGCCCGCGCGGAAACAACAGCCCGAGCACCTTGTTCCAGCCATGGGTCGAGGAGAACAGTTTCTGCTGGTCGAACATCACGAGCTCGTTGGCTTCGGGTCCGAGCAGCACGACGTTGGTCTCGCCGAACACATGGGTGCGGTAGACCGGGCCGTACTTGGCGCCGTTGGCCTCGATATGTCCCTTGGGATCGGCCAGCACCTGAAAGGTCTTGCCGATGATCGGCCAGCCCTCGTCGCCGGGGATATGCGTCAGCTCGTTACGCCTCGGTGCGGTGAACGGAAGCGCAGGGGCGGCCACATTCTGCATCGACATGAGGATTGCTCCGTTGGCAGACCCGGACAACATAGCACATCGGGGCGCGATGACGCTGCGGTCGTCTTGCGCACAAAATCGTCACACACTCCTCGTCGTCCCGGCCTAGTGCGCAATTGCGCACTAGGCCGGGACGACGTGGAGATTGTTTCGCAGGCCTACCGCTTCGCCGCTTCCTTCTGCAGATCCGGTGCGTTGACGGCGGGAATGGCGACGCGGCCGGGGCCGGTCACTTTCAGCGCCTCGGCGGCCTTCTCGTTCTCCATGATCTTGGCCATCACGGCCTGGCCCGCACGCTCGAAGATCGCGCGGTTCTCAATCACGAATTTTTGCGACTTGCGTAGGGAGGCGATGTAGCCGTTGATCTCCGGCACCACATAGCGCGCCACCATGTCCCAGCTCCGGCGCGTGTTTTCCGGATTGGCCCAGTCGTGCACGAAGCCGATGATGGCGCCGACGCCGCCGGAGACCTCCATCACGTTCTTGATGGTTTTGACGAGATCGTCCGGCGTGCCGATGGTTGAGGCCGCGCCTTCGACGAACGCGGTCTTGTCCACGGCCTCGTCGGGCGAGGAGAATGCGGTCAGGCCCGGCCGCTGCAGCGTGCCGACATTATATTCGTTGTGCCAGCGCATGAGCCCGGCGCCGGCCTCCTTGCGGGCCTGCTCGCGGGTCTCGGCGATGTGGAAGGTGAGCAGCACGCGCCAGTCGGCGCGGTTGACCTTCGTGCCGTGCTTCTTGGCGGCATCCTCGGCGAACTGCCATTGCTGTTGCAGTGACATCAGGCCCTGCGTCGTCATCGAGCCCAGCGAGATGATGCCGATGCCGTATTTGCCGGCGAGCGTCATGCCCGACGGCGAGATCTGCGAGGCCACCACGAACGGCATCTCCTCCTGCAAGGGGAGGATCTGCAGCGCGGCGTCGTTCATGGTGAACCAGTCGCTCTTCGCCGTGACCCGCTCGCCGTTGAACAGGCGGCGGATCACGCCGATCGCCTCGTCCTGGCGGTCGCGCTGAGTCATCGGGTCGATGCCGAGCGTGTGCGCGTCGGAAGCCAACGCGCCGGGACCGGAGCCGAAGATGGCGCGGCCGCCGGTCATGTGGTCGAGCTGCACCATGCGCTGGGCAACGTTGTAGGGATGGTGATAGGGCAGCGAGATGACGCCGGTGCCGAGCTTGATCCGCTTGGTGCGCTCGCCGGCCGCGGCCAGGAACATCTCGGGCGAGGCGATCATCTCCCAGCCGGAGGAATGGTGCTCGCCGCACCAGAACTCGTCATAGCCGAGCGCGTCCAGCCGCTCGACGAGGTCGAGATCGCGCCGGAACTGCAGCATCGGATGCTCCCCGATCGGGTGATGCGGGGCAAGAAAGGCTCCGAACTTCAGGCGCGCCATGGCGTTCTCTCCGGCTGAATTTTCTGTTTGTTGGTGCGGTGAGGCTACGTGCTGAAACAAGCGAACGCAATCGCGCGATGTCCCGCGCAGCGGAATGCAGCTATGTGCTGATGCTGCCGCTTCTGCCTCTCCCCGTTCTTACGGGGAGAGGGTTGGGGTGAGGGGCAGTCTCCGCGGAGACGGAGGTAATTGGGTTCTCGAGATGCCCCACACCGTCATTGCGAGCGCAGCGAAGCAATCCAGTGTGTTTCCGCGGAGGGATTCTGGATTGCTTCGCTGCGCTCGCAATGACGTGTTGAGAGAGCACCGTCGCAATGGACAGCGCGACTCGCGGAGAGTCCCCCTCACCCGGCATTCAAACGGCGTTTGAATTCCGGCCTCTCCCCGCGCGCGGGCAGAGGCGAAAGCCCGCCGCTACCGCGTCATCCTGTTCCACGCATCCAGGCCGGCGATCTTGTAGGCCTCGGCCAGCGTCGGATAATTGAACGTGTTCTGGATGAAATAGTCGATCGTGCCTTTGAGATTCAGCACGGCCTGGCCGATATGGATCAGCTCGGTGGCGCCTTCGCCCAGAATATGCACGCCGAGCAGGCGGCGCGTCTTGGTCGAGAAGATCATCTTCATCATGCCGCTGTTCAGCCCCATGATGTGGCCGCGCGAGGTCTCGCGGAAGCGGGCGATGCCGACCTCGTAGGGAATGCCGCGCGTGCGGACCTCTTCTTCGGTGAGACCGGCGGTCGAGATCTCCGGCACCGAATAGATCCCGTAGGGAAAGAATTCCGGCGGCGCCAGCGGCTCCATGCCGAGCGCATGGCAGGCCGCGACGCGGCCCTGCTCCATCGAGGTCGAGGCAAGGCTCGGAAAGCCGATCACGTCGCCGGCGGCGTAGATGTGCGGCACGCTGGTCTGCAAGGTCACGGGATCGACCGTGATGCGGCCGCGATGGTCGACGGCGATGCCGGCGGCCTCGAGGTTGAGCCGGTCGGTGGCGCCGACGCGGCCCGCTGCGAACAGCAGCATCTCCGTGGTGACGTGGCGCCCGTCCGACAGATGCGTGACGATGTGGCCCTGCGCATTCTTCTCGATCGACGTCACCTTGGAGCCGAGCCGCAGCGCGACGTTGCGGTCGCGCAGCTCGTGCATGAACTCGTCGATCAATTCCTTGTCGATGAAATCGAGGAAGGTCGGCCGCGGCTCGATCAGGGTCACGGGCACGTCGAGTGCGCTGAAGATGGTGGCATATTCGACGCCGATCACGCCGGCGCCAATCACGGCGAGGCTGCGCGGCAGTTTCGGCAGCTCGATGATCTCGTCGCTGTCGAGCACGCTCGCGCCGTCGAACGGCACATAGTCGGGACGGAACGGGCGTGTGCCGCAGGCGATCAGGATGAAGGCGGCGGACACCACCTTGGTCTCGCCGATTGAGCTCGTGATCTCGACCTCATGCGGCGAGACCAGGCGCGCCTCGCCATTGGCGGTGCGGACGAGGTTGCGGCTGAACTGATGCTCGAGCACCTCGACCTCGTGATCGAGCGTCTTCTGCAGCCGGGTCATCAGGTCGCTGGCCGCGATGTCCTGTTTCACCCGATAGGAGCGGCCGTAAAAGCCGCGCTCGCGCCAGCCGGACAGGTTGAGCACGGTTTCGCGCAGCGTCTTCGAGGGGATGGTGCCGGTGTGGACGGAGACGCCGCCGACCCGCCGGCCCTTCTCCACCACCAGCACGGACTTGCCGAGCTTGGCACATTGCACCGCGGCCCGGCGCCCCGACGGGCCCGAGCCGATCACCACCATGTCGTAGTCGTACATCGGAAGACTTCCGAACCCCTGCAAATCCAGCGGGAACCGACATGCAGCAATCGGGCCAAAGCAAGTCCTACCTCCGAGGTAATCGCGCGGATGACCGCGATTTGCGAGTCTTGCGCGCAAATAAATCGCCGAAGGTTCGCGCGAAAATGCATCAAACCGTCACAAAGCCAATCGATTCGACCCGCCGCTGGTGGGTGCTGGCGATCGTCGTCGCCGCCCAGTTCATGTTCGGCGTCGATGCCTTCATCGTGAACGTCGCGATCCCTACCATCGCGGTGGATCTGAAGGCGTCGCCGGCGCAGATCGAATCCGTCATCGCGATCTATCTGATCGCCTATGCCACGCTGGTCGTCACCGGCGGCCGGCTCGGCGACATCCACGGCACCAAGGCTGTCTTCCTGGCCGGCGTGCTCGGCTTCACGGCGACCTCGCTGTGGTGCGGGCTCGCACAATCCGGCGTCGAGCTCATCGTCGCGCGGCTGGCGCAGGGCGCGACCGCAGCGCTGATGGTGCCGCAGGTGCTGGCGACGCTGCATCTTCTGTTCACCGACGAGACGCGCAACCGTGCCTTCGCCATCTACGGCATCGTGCTCGGGCTCGCGGGCGCTGCGGGCTTCTTGCTCGGCGGTCTCCTTGTCACGCTCGATCTCGCCGGCACCGGCTGGCGGTCGGTGTTCTTCGTCAACGTTCCCTTTGGCCTCGTCATCGCCGCGGCGGCCTGGCGCATCATGCCGTCGGTGCCACGACGGGCAGGGACCAGGCTCGACGTCAAGGGCAGCGTGGTCCTGTTCGCGGGATTGCTGTGCCTGATCGGGCCGCTGCTGTTCGGCCATGATGTCGGCTGGGCGCCGTGGCTGTGGGCCGTAATGGTGATCGGCGTCGCCATCCTTCTGGCGTTCCTGAAGCTCGAGCATGGCGTTGCGGGTGCCGGCGGCATGCCGCTGATCGATTTGACGCTGCTGACGGACGCCGCCTTCCTGCGCGGCCTTGGCGCGGCGTTCTTTTTCTTCCTCGCCAATCTCTCGTTCTATCTGGTCATGACGCTGTTCATGCAGCGCGGCCTGGAGATTCCGCCGCTTGCGGCCGGAATGGCCTCCATTCCACTTGCCATCGCTTTCGTCGTGGCCTCACGCCATAGCGGCGCTCGCGCTCGGCATCGCGGCACCAGGGTGTTGATCGAGGGCTGCGCGTTGCAGATCGCAGGCCTCGGCGCGCTCGCGCTTCTTGTGCTCTATGTTGACACGCCATCGCCGCTCGCACTCGCGCTGACCATGAGCATCTTCGGGTATGGCCAGGGACTCGTGATGGCCCCGCTGTCCGGCGCCGTGCTCTCGACTGTCAAACCTGTCGCCGCAGGCTCGGCCTCCGGCATGTACGGCACGACAGCACAGATCGGAAATGCGGCCGGAGTGGCCGCAATCGGCGCGGTATTCTTCGCGATCGAATCACTGCAATCAGCGCGCGCAGGATTTCTCGTCTCGCTCGCGCTGTTTGTGACGTTAATCATGATCTGCACCGTATTTCTGACGTGGATGCGCCGCGCATCTGCATCAAGTTGAAGCATTGCGGTTAATGCGTGCGGATTTCTGCTGAATTTCCAGTGATTTTCGCGGGATCGACAGCACACGGCCTTTTTATTTCGCAATGCAGCAACTATCTGGTTGGGCTGTACGTTGAACGTCGCCCATCAGGAAGTTGCCGTGTCGTTAGCAAGAAATGTCGATTTGTTGAGACGTCTGCCGAAGCTGGACGGTCTGCGCCTTGCCGAGTTCGGCCGCAGCCCTGATTCATCCAGCCCGCTGGAAGAGGTCACGGGCTTCGGCGACAATCCCGGAGCCCTGCGCATGTTCGCGTTCGTGCCGGCGAAGTTGCAGAAGCCGCGCGCGCTGGTCGTCGTGCTGCATGGCTGCGGACAGACGGCGGCGGGTTACGATCTCGGTGCCGGCTGGTCGACGCTCGCGCGGCATTACGGCTTCGCGCTGCTGATGCCCGAGCAGCAGCGCGTCAACAACGGCAACACCTGCTTTAACTGGTTCAATCCGGAAGACACCGCGCGGGACAGCGGCGAAGCGCGCTCGATCCGCGAGATGATCGCGCATATGGCGGATGCACATCGCATCGATCCCAGGCGCATCTTCATCACCGGCCTCTCCGCCGGTGGCGGCATGACGTCGGTGATGCTCGCGACCTATCCGGAAGTCTTTGCGGCCGGCGCGATCATTGCCGGACTGCCTTACGGCATCGCGTCGAACTTGCGCGAGGCGCTGGACGGCATGTTTTATTCGCCGCAGAGGCCCGATCGCGAGCTCGGCGATTTCGTGCGGCGCGCCTCGAACCATCGTGGTCCCTGGCCGAGGATCTCGGTGTGGCACGGCAGCGCCGACCGCACCGTCAATCCCGGCAATGCCAACGAGATCGTCAAGCAGTGGCTCGACCTGCACGATCTGCCCGCCGTGCCGATGGCCGAGACCAATGTCGACGGCTATCCGCGCCAGGCCTGGTGGAACAAGGACGGCGAGACGCTGGTCGAGTCCTACGCTATCACCGACATGGCCCACGGCACGCCGCTTGGGCTGGCCGACAACGACCAGCGCTACGGCATGGAGGGCGCGTTCCTGATCGAGGCCGGCATCTCCTCGTCCTATCACATCGCAAAATTTTTCGGCCTGACCGGCTGGATCGCGGAGGCGAAGAAGGCGGCGAAGCCGGCGCTGACGCCCGCGCCACATCTCGCCCGCTCGATCCGCACCGCGGTCGCCGAGCAACCGGCCGAGCTGAACCGCGAAAAGTCTCACGGCTTCGATCTCGGCCAGATCATCACCCGCGCGCTGACCGCTGCGGGATTGATGAAGTAGTTTGGGCTAAACGAAACATGTTTCGCCGTCGTCCTGGCTTTCGCCAGGACGACATTGAGATAATTTACCCCGTCTGATCGATCACCTCGATCGGCGTCACCGTCACCTCGCCGCCGGCGACTTTCCGCGTCGTCTCCTGATAGGCCCTGAAGAAGTCGCGCGATTGCAAAGCCTTCTGCGCTGCATCGTCGCTGACGCTGGCGAGGTGGAAATAGCTGCCGTCGTCGCGGGCCTTGAGGACGCGATAGCCGATCCGACCCTTCAGCTCCGGATCGCCGTCGATCGCCTTGATGAAGCGGCCGATGTCCCGGTGCCATTCCTCCGTCGTACCGTTCTTGAACTGATATCTGATCATGAAGTGCTTCATGTGACGCTCCCTGTTCGTCATGTGCGTCATCATCTGCGCCTTGCGCGCGATCTCGCAAGTATGGACAAAATTGATAGTATGGACTTTTTCGCGATCGATCCTATCCTGGCATCTGGCTTGGCTGGCGCATGGAGGAGACGACATGGCGAAGGCAAGAGCGATCGCGCCGCGCGCCTGTCCGGTCGCGGCGTTTCAGAAGATGATCAGCGGCAAGTACAAGCTGCGCATCGTCTGGGATCTCAAGGACGGCCCGCGCCGCTACGGCGAGATCAGGAGCGGCCTGCTGCGCGGCACTGAAGGCAGCGCCGAGATCACCCCGCGCGTGCTCAGCCGCGAATTGAAGGCGCTGACGATGAGCGGCCTGATCGACCGCAAGGATTTTGGCGAGGTGCCGCCGAAGGTCGAGTATCGCCTGACGCGGAAGGGTAGGAGCTTCGTCCCCGTGGTTGCAGCGATCCGCGAATGGGGTGAACGAAACCTCGGCGAGCCCGTGCTCACCGAGGCCGCCGAATAAAACTCACATCTCGCCGGTGATGAACGGATTGGTCATCCGCTCCTGGCCGATGCTCGAGCCGGCGCCGTGGCCGCAGATGAAGCCGACATCGTCGCCGAGCGGCAGCAATTTTGTCAGAATCGAGTTGATCAGCGTCGCGTGACTGCCGCCGGGCAGGTCCGTGCGTCCCACCGAGCCCGCGAACAGGACGTCGCCGACATGGGCGAAACGCAGGTCCTTGTTAAAGAACACCACGCTGCCCGGCGAGTGGCCGGGGCAGTGCAGGATGTCGAACGTGAGGCCACCGATCGACACGCTGTCGCCTTCCTCGAGCCAGCGGTCCGGCGCGAAATTGCGCACGCCGGTCATGCCGAAGCGCGCGCCGCTCTCGACCACGTTGTCGAGCAGGAACTTGTCGGCCTGATGCGGCCCCTCGATCGGCACTTTCAGCGCATCGCGCAGCTCCGCCGCGCCGCCGACATGGTCGATATGGCCGTGGGTCAGCCAGATCTTCTCCACGGTGACGCCGGTCTGCTTGATCGCATCCAGGATCTTCGGCACGTCGCCGCCGGGATCGATCACCACGGCCTTCTTGCTGGGCTCGTCCCAGATGATGGTGCAGTTCTGCTCGAACAGCGTCACGGGGACGATGATCGCGCCCGCCTTGGCCTGCGAGGATTCCTGCGAGGAATCTTGGGTGTCATTTTGCTCGGTCATGGCGCCACAATGCCGATTTTTGCTGCGGCGCCAAGCAAAATAGTCGTGCGCGAACCCCGGGGGAACGGCAGACCGTCCCCGGGGGAACGGCAGACGTCCCCGGGGCGCCGCTGTTACCGCTTGATCTGCGCCTTCAACGTCTCCTGCACGACCCCGTCGAAGGACGACGTCTTCGGTGACTTCGCCGCCTGATCGGCGATGTACTTGTCACGCTTGGTGACCAGCGCAGCGAGCTTCTCGTTCAGCGCCTTGCGCTGCTCGATCTGCTTGGATACCTCGGCCTCACGCTGCTCGGGTTTCATCGCGCGCAGATTTTCGGGCAGGTCGGCCTCAGCGACCGCGGTAACGCTTGTCCTGCCCTTGGCGGCATCGGCGACGAGATCGCCGCCGCCGGTCACGGCTTCCGCGGTCGATGCGGATCGCTTGCCGATATAGCTCGCCATGTCGGCGGCCGTTGAGGGTGCAGATGCCGCCACGCCGGCCGACTGCCGCATCTTCAGCTCGGTATGCTTCTGCCGCTCGCGCGGGCCATAGGGGATCACCGTGCCGTTGAGCTGCTGCTGCAGGATGATGATGTCCTGGTCGTACGGAGTCTCGATGATGACGACCTGCCCGCCGTCCTGCGGAATCGGGATGAAACGGCCGTTGCCGATCTGCGCGATGTTGCGCCACACCCGCTCGGTGTCGCGGGCATCGCCGGCGAGCACAGCATTGACGATGATGTCCTTCTGCTTGGCGACCGCGAGCGTCGTCGGATATTTGGTGTCCTGCGCGTAGTCCATGTGCGGCGGCGCATCGCCAACCAGAAACACGATGTGCCTGACGTCGCTGCCCGTCGTCCATTGCAGCTTGTTGACGGCAACATCGAGCGCCTCGTTGACGCTTTCGGGCCAGTCGCCGCCGCCGCGCGCCTTCAACTCCAGGAGATTGGCGTACAGATCCTGGATGTCGCGGGTCAGCTCGATCTTCGACGTCACGTAATCGTCACCGATGTCGCGATAGGCGACGAGGCCCATGCGGATATCGGCGTCCGGATTGGAGTCGACGATCGTCGTGGCGATCGACCAGATCTTTCGCTTGGCGCCCTCGATCAGGCGGGCCATCGATCCCGTGGTATCGAGCACGAAGGCGACCTCGACGGTCGGCTTGGCGAAGGCAGGAGAGGTTCCGGCCGAGAATGGCAGGGTGGCGAGAGCGAAGGCGAGCGAGCACAGTGTGATGCGTGACCTCATGGGTCCCTCCAGTGGTTTCGTCCCTCGGAACCAAGGTTCCACTGGCATCGCGGTAGGTTGAGGCCGGAACGCAGGCGCAACTGGCGCGAAATTGCGGCGTTTCCCGGGGAACCCTGGGCCTGCGGCGTCAGACGACGGCCTGCCGCGCTGCAGGCGCCACATCGCCGTCCCAAAGCCTTGTTCGTCTGCCCCTTCTCGTGAACCGTTGGCGCGATCCGGCGTTGCTGTCCGCGCGAAGTACATTCGGGGGACGATCTTGGCTCAGAGCGACGACAATTGGTGGCGCGACGGCATCTTCTATCAGATCTATCCGCGCTCCTTTCAGGACTCAGACGGTGACGGCGTCGGCGACCTCGCCGGCATCCTGAAGCGGCTGCCTTATGTGAAATCGCTCGGCGTCGACGCGATCTGGCTGTCGCCGATCTTCCCCTCGCCGATGGCCGATTTCGGCTACGACATCTCTGACTATACCGGCATCGAGCCGCTGTTCGGCACGATGGCGGATTTCGACGCGCTGCTCGCGGCCGCCCATGACAACGGCCTGAAGCTGATCCTCGACCTCGTGCCCAACCACACCTCGGACCAGCATCCCTGGTTCGTCGAGAGCCGCGCCTCGCGCGACAATTCCAGGCGCGACTGGTACATCTGGCGCGACCCGAAGCCGGACGGCAGTGCGCCGAACAACTGGCTCTCCGAGTTCGGCGGCAGCGCCTGGGCTTTCGACGAGACCACGGGGCAGTATTACTACCACGCCTTCCTGGCCCAGCAGCCGGACCTCAACTGGCGCAATCCCGATGTCCGCGCAGCGATCTACGACGTGATGCGGTTCTGGCTGGAGAGGGGCGTCGACGGCTTTCGCGTCGACGTGATCTGGCACCTGATCAAGGACGCCGAATTCCGCGACAATCCGCCGAACCCGCATTACGTCGAGGGCCGGCCGCCCAACGAAAAGATCCTGACGCAATATTCCACCGACCAGGACGAGGTGCATGACGTGATCGCGCAGATGCGACGCGTCACCGATGCGTATCGCGCCCGCGTGCTGATCGGCGAGATCTATCTGCCGCTGCACCGGTTGATGGCCTATTACGGCAACGACCTCACCGGCGCGCAGATGCCGTTCAATTTCGCGCTGCTCTCGACCTTCTGGAGCGCGCGCTCGATCGAGACGATCATCGAGGATTACGAGAAGACGCTGCCGAAGGGCGCCTGGCCGAACTGGGTGCTCGGCAATCACGATCGCCCGCGCGTGGCCAGCCGGGTCGGTCCCGAGCAGGCCCGCGTCGCCGCCATGCTGCTGCTGACCTTGCGCGGCACGCCGACGCTCTATTATGGCGACGAGATCGGCATGCATCAGCTTGCGATCGCGCCGGAGGACGTGCGCGATCCCTTCGAGAAGAACGTGCCCGGCATCGGGGTGGGGCGCGACGGTTGCCGCACGCCGATGCAATGGGACTCGTCGAACTTCGCCGGCTTTTCGGAAGTGAGGCCCTGGCTGCCGCTGCCCGAGGATCATATCCGCGAGAACGTCGCCAATCTCGAAGCCGATCCGCGCTCGATCCTCAACCTCTACAAGCGCCTGATCGCGTTGCGGAGGGATTGCCCGCCGCTGGTTGCCGGCGATTATCATCCGATCGCGGCGCAAGGCGACTTGCTGATCTACCGCCGCGTGGCAGAAGGCAGGGCGGTGATCGTGGTGCTCAATCTCGGCCCCGACCCGATCGCCGTGACGACGAGCGCGATCCGCTTCGGCAGCGAGATATTGTTGTCGACGTTCCTGGATCGCGAGGGGGAGATGCTGGAAGGCGTGCTGGATCTGCGCGGGAATGAGGGAGTGGTGGTGCAGTCACCAACCTAGCCGTTGCTTTCGCCAGGGAGAATGGTGGAGGAGGTGGCCACCGCTATCTCCTCGTCATTGCGAGCGAAGCGAAGCAATCCAGACTGCCTCTGCGGAAAGATTCTGGATTGCTTCGCTTCGCTCGCAATGACGATCGTTGAAACGGCGGAGCAAACTACGGCATCCCGACCTACCCCGGACGCTTCTTCCCCCGTACCGTCGCGTCGTCGATATCGCTTCGCTTCAGCAGATAATCCAGCCCGCCGACGCGGTACCAGCGATAGCCATAGGGCTCCAGCACGACGCGGTGCTGGCCGCGCTTGTCGGCGTGGCTGTGGTCTTCCGCGAGCAGATTGATGAGGTGCGCGCCGGTCTCGCCTGATAGTCCCGCCGAGAACGCGATTTCGCGCGGCTTCTCGTCGAGATTGTGCACGAACAGCACGGAATTGTTGCGCCAGTCGTAGCGCATGATGAACACGGCGGGATCGCGAACAGGAATCACAGTGAAATCGCCCCAGCCGACCTCCGGCACTTCTTTCCGCATGCGGACGATACGCTCGGTCCAGTTCAGCATGGAGTTGGGATCGCGCCGCTGCTTGGCGACATTGACGTGCGGAAAGCCGTAAGGTCCCCCGTCGATGACAGGGCAGGCCGGCTTGTCGCTCTTGGTGAAGCCGCCGTGCGGCTCGGTCGACCATTGCATCGGCGTGCGCGCGCAATTGCGCTCGGGCTGCGAGAGATCGTCGCCCATCGCGATCTCGTCGCCGTAACGGATCACAGGCGTTCCCGGCAGCGTGCACATCAGGCTGTAGGCGAGCTCGAGCCGCCGGCGGTCGCCGCCCAGCATCGGCGCGAGGCGGCGGCGGATGCCGCGGTCATAGAGCTGCATGTCCTTGTCGGGACCGAAGCATTTGAACACCGTGTCGCGCTGCGTCTTGGTCAGCCGTCCCAGATCGAGCTCGTCGTGATTGCGCAGGAACAGGCCCCATTGCGCCGAGGCGGGGCGTGGCTTGGTCGCCTTCAGCGCCTTCGCCAGCGGGCGCGAATCGGCCGAGGCCAGCGCGTAGAACAGATGCTGGTTGACGTGGAAGTTGAACATCATGTGCATGCGGTCGGCATCGCGGCCGAAATATTCCATGTCGGTTTTCGGCAGCACATTGGCTTCGGCGAGGATGATCGCGTCGCCCTGCCGCCATTGCAGGAATTCGCGGAACGCGCGCAGCATCTCGTATTGCTCGACCGGCTTCTTCACCTTCGCGCCCTTGGTCGCGATGATGAAGGGCACGGCGTCCATGCGGAAGCCGGAGACGCCGAGCTGGATCCAGAAGCCCATGATCTTGAGGATCTCGGCCTGCACATGCGGATTCGACGTGTTGAGATCGGGCTGGAAATCGTAGAAGCGATGGAAGTAATACGCGCCGGCTTCCTTGTCGCGCGTCCAGGTCGATTTCTGCACGCCGGGAAACACCATGCCCTTGTTGGCGCCGGCCGGCTTCTTGTCGGACCAGACATACCAGTCGCGATAGGGCGAGCTCTTGTCGCGCCGCGCCTCCTTGAACCAGTGATGCTGGTCGGAGGTGTGGTTGACGACGAGGTCGATGATGATTCGGATGCCGCGCTGTTTGCAGCCGTGGGCGAACTCGACGAAATCGCCGAGCGTGCCATAGCGGGAATCGACGCTGTAATAATCGGCGATGTCGTAGCCGTCGTCGCGGCCGGGCGAGGTCTGGAACGGCATCAGCCAGATCGTGGTGATGCCGAGCCCGTGCAGATAATCGAGCCGGCGCAAGAGGCCCTTGAAGTCGCCGACACCGTCGCCGTTGGAGTCCATGTAGGAGCCGACGGAGAGGCAATAAATCACGCCGTTCTTGTACCAGAGATCGTCGATCATGCGCGAGCAGCCGGTGGTTCCGCCGAGGTGCGGCGGCTTCGTGATAAGTGCGTGGGGAAGGGGAGGTTCCCGAGTGTCGTCCCGGCCTAGTGCGCAATTGCGCACGGGGGCCGGGACGACACTGAGAATGGAATCGGCTATCCTCCCGCCATGGACAACACCGCCCGCATCGCCCTCGTGCCGCCGCCGGATCGCCGCCAGTCCGAGACGGCGCTGGCCATCGCGCGCGGCACCGCGCGGCTGTTACGTTCGCTCGGCTTCACCTGCATCAGCGAATTGCCGCTGCCGTCGGGCCGGCGTGCGGATCTGGTGGCGCTGAACGAGCGCGGCGAGATCTGGATCGTCGAGATCAAGTCGTCGGTCGAGGATTTGCGCGCCGACCAGAAATGGCACGAATACCGCGCCCATTGCGACCGGCTGTTCTTCGCCTTCACGCAGGATCTGCCGTGCGAGATCTTTCCCGAAGACACCGGCCTGATCATCGCCGACGCCTACGGCGCGCACATGCATTGCGAGGCGCCCGAGCACAAGCTCGCCGCCGCCACGCGCAAGCAGATGACGGTGCGGTTTGCGATGGCGGCGGCCTTGCGGATCAACCGCCTGGTCGATCCGCAGGGCCACGCGGATTTCTGGGAATAGACTGCCTTCGTAGCCCGGATGAAGCGAAGCGCAATCCGGGAGAGGTGCAGCCGGTCGCGAGAATCCCGGATTACGCTGCGCTCCATCCGGGCTACGCAATGCCGTAGGGTGGGCAAAGCGTAGCGTGCCCACCAAACCAGTCGATCATGATCGGAGAGAAATGGTGGGCACGGCGCTGTGCGCCTTTGCCCACCCTACGAGACCTGTGTCCCCTTCATCCCCGCGCAACGGCGAAGCCGTTGTCGCTGGAGGTGCGAGCGCAGCGAGCCTCGAAGGATGCACGGCCCCGATGCAGCCGGGCCGTCGCCCTTCGAGGGCCGCCGAAGAGGCGGCCACCTCAGGGTGACGGTGAAAGAGTGTAGAGCGCGAAATTACCGCGGCGCGCGCTTCGCCAGAATGCGCTGCAGCGTGCGCCGGTGCATGTTCAGTCGCCGCGCCGTTTCCGAGACGTTGCGGTTGCACATCTCGTAGATGCGCTGGATGTGCTCCCAGCGCACGCGGTCGGCGGACATCGGGTTGGTCGGCAGCTCGGACTTTTCCGCGCTGGTCGAGAGCAGTGCGGCGACGACGTCGTCGGCATCCGCGGGCTTCGAGAGATAATCGATCGCGCCCATCTTCACCGCGGTCACGGCGGTGGCGATGTTGCCATAGCCGGTCAGCACGATCGCGCGTGCATCTGGGCGCTTCTTCTTCAGCGCCGAGACCACGTCGAGACCATTGCCGTCACCGAGCCGCAAGTCGACAACCGCGAATGCGGGTGCTGCCTTGCCGATCTGCGCGAGACCGTCCGAGACCGTGTCGCACGACGTCACCGAAAAGCCGCGGGTCTCCATCGCGCGCGACAAGCGCTCCAGAAACGGCTTGTCGTCCTCCACGATGAGAAGCGAGCGGTCGGCCTGTTCATTCAGTTCGGCGATGGCGTTCAAGGTGTTGTCCTCTCTCCAGCGCGTTTACATATGGCCTCGCAATCGGGCGGTGCCAAGGCCGCCAATGGTCGATCGGCCCATTTGTGCGACGCAAGGTCGCGGTCTATCCTATTGTTTCTTCGAGCGTCTCGATAGCCTCAAAACGCGGCCTGGGCCACGTGATGTGCACCACCGCGCCGTGTTCCGGGAAGATCCGGTTGGTAAACGAGACCTTGGCGCCGGTGCGCTCGAGCAGGGTGCGTGCGATGAACACGCCGAGGCCGAGGCCGCGCCGCTCGCCGCCGACGTCATCCTGGGCGCGTCGCCGCGACAAATACGGCTCGCCGATCCGGTTGAGGATGTCAGGCGGAATGCCCGGGCCGTCGTCGGAGATCAGGAGCTCGATCGTGTCCTTGTTCCACCAGGCGTTCACCTCGACGGTGGTATGGGCGAAATCGACTGCATTCTCGACGATGTTGCCGACACCGTAGAGGATCGCCGGGTTGCGTGAGCCGACCGGCTCGGCGACCACGGCCACCGCGATCCGCACCTTGATGTCGACGCCGAAATCGCGGTGCGGGGCCACCACCTCCTCGATCAGCTCCGACAGCTTCATGCGGTCGAACGGTGCGCCGGTGGAGGAGAGCTGGGTGATCTTGCTGAGGATGTCGCGGCAGCGCTGGGTCTGCTCGCGCAGCGTCTTCAGGTCTGCGGCAAAGATCGGATCCTTCACCGTCTTTTCCAGCTCGCGCGAGATCAGGAAGATGGTCGCGAGCGGCGTGCCGAGCTCGTGCGCGGCCGCGGCGGCGAGGCCGTCGAGCTGGGTCAGATGCTGCTCGCGCGTCAGCACCAGCTCAGTCGCGGCCAGCGCGTCCGCGAGCTTGCGCGCCTCCTCGGTCACCTGGAACGAGTAGAGGCTGGTGACGCCGATCGCGAGCACGATCGAGAGCCAGACGCCGACGAGATAGATCGGCGGCAGCACCAGGGGATCGTCGGAGTCCCAGGGCAGCGGCAGGTGGAAGAAGAACAGCACCGAGGCGCAGGCGACGGCGAGCAGGCCGAGGCCGAAGGTGAAGCGGGCCGGCAGCGCCGTCGCCGAGATCAGCACGGGTGCGAGAAACAGGAACGAGAACGGGTTCTGCAGTCCGCCGGTGAAGAACAACAGCCCCGCCAGCTCCACGATGTTGAGCGCCAGCAGGCCGGCCGCCTGCATCGGCTCCAGCCGCTGCATCGGATTTGCAGCGGTCTGGAGGCCCAGATTGAGCGCGGCCGACAGCGCGATGATGCTGACACAGGGAACGATCTCGACGTTGAACTCCAGCCCCTGCGCCACGATGAAGATCGCAGCGAGCTGGCCCAGCACCGCGAGCCAGCGCAGCCGCAGAATGGTGTCGAGGCGGATGTGCCGCTGCGCGTGGCGGAAGTCGGAAGCGGCAATTTCGGTCATATCAGCCAATGTGGCGGTGCTTTCTGGATCACAAACGCTGGGCTCGCGGAACCACCCCGATTACAAGCCTTGCGCTATCAGCTGCAATAGCAGAAGAACGGCCCAGCATGACCGAGAATGACAAGGCTTCAAGTCGGCCGACTGTCGCGGAGCACGTTTCCTCCGCGGCGATTGCGGTCGATCACCTCGTCAAGGTCTACAAGCAGACCCGCGCCGTCGACGACATCTCCTTTTCGCTGCCGCGCGGCAGCATCACCGGGCTCCTGGGCGGCAACGGCGCCGGCAAGACCACGACCATCGCGATGATCATGGGCCTCGTGCTGCCGACCTCCGGCCGCGTGCAGGTGCTCGGGCATCGCATGCCCGAGGAGAGCGCTGCCGTGCTGGGGCGGATGAATTTCGAGAGCCCCTATGTCGACATGCCGATGCGGCTCACGGTGCGGCAGAACCTCACCATCTTCGGCAAGCTCTATGCGGTCAGGAATCTGTCCGACCGCATTGCGGAGCTCGCCGACGATCTCGACCTCACCGATTTCATCGACCGCGCCAACGGAAAACTCTCCGCCGGACAGAAGACCCGCGTCGCGCTGGCGAAAGCGCTGATCAACCAGCCCGAGCTGCTCTTGCTCGACGAGCCGACCGCCTCGCTCGATCCTGACACCGCCGACTGGGTCCGGGCGCATATGGAGCGCTATCGCAAGCAGAACAACGCCACCATCCTGCTGGCCTCGCACAACATGCTCGAGGTCGAGCGGCTCTGCGACCGCGTCATCATCATGAAGCGCGGCCGCATCGAGGACGACGACACGCCTGCGGCCATCATGACGCGCTACAACCGCACCACCCTGGAAGAGGTGTTTCTCGACGTCGCCCGCGGCCGGGTGAACGGTGCGAAGGAGGCGGCAAGATGAGCATGCGGAACCGTAGCCCGGATGGAGCGAAGCGCAATCCGGGACCCCTGTCGCTCGTGGCGCGATTCCCGGATTTCGCTTCGCTCCATCCGGGCTACGCGGTGCAGCCATGACCGAGCTCTCCCTCCACCGCGGCATCTCGCTCCACCGCATCGGTGCGATGATCCTGCGCTACTGGTACCTGCTGCTGTCGTCGTGGCCGCGGCTGCTCGAGCTGTTGTACTGGCCGGCGCTGCAGGTCATCACCTGGGGCTTCATCCAGTACTACATCGCGGAAAACGCCAGCTTCTTCGCGCGGGCCGGCGGCACGCTGATCGGCGCCGTCATCCTCTGGGACATCCTTTTCCGCGGCCAGCTCGGCTTCTCCATCTCGTTCCTGGAAGAGATGTGGGCGCGCAACCTCGGCAACCTCATGATGAGCCCCCTGAAGCCCATCGAGTTTCTGCTGTCGCTGACGGTCATGAGCCTGATCCGGCTCGCCATCGGCATCGTCCCGATGACGCTGCTCGCGCTGTTCCTGTTTCACTTCAACGTTTACGCGCTCGGCCTGCCGCTGATCGCCTTCTTCTGCAATCTGATCTTCACCAGCTGGTCGGTCGGCATCTTCGTCTCGGGCCTTGTGCTGCGGCACGGTCTGGGCGCCGAGAGCATCGTCTGGACCTTGATGTTCGCGATCATGCCGCTTGCCTGCATCTACTATCCCGTCAGCGTGCTGCCGGTCTGGCTGCAATATGTCGCCTGGGCGCTGCCGCCGACCTATGTGTTCGAGGGGATGCGCGCGCTGCTGATCGAGAACACCTTCAGGATCGATCTGATGCTGGAGGCGTTGGTCATCAATGCTGTACTTCTGGTTGCTTCTTTTTGGGCATTCCTTGCCCTTTTGCGCAGCGCCAAAAAACACGGCTCGCTGCTGTCGGGCGGCGAATAGCGTCACTTTCTCGTGGATTCAGGCCGATTTAACCGTCTCCGCTCCGTAGATGTACGGAACCATGCATTGACGCAATATTACGCATTCGGCAGTATGCTGCGATGCGAAGAGGATTATAGCGATGCCTATTGGTGAGTTTGGCGGCGCCCCGCCCCTGGCTGCAGAAGGCAGTCCGGTCCTGACGACGCCGATGTACTGGATGTACGAGATGGCCCACGCCTCTCTCAATCCGGCCCGTGCAGTCACCGACGCGACCAAGCTGCTGTTTCAGAATCCCCTCAATCCCTGGGCCCGTACCGAGGTCGGCAAGTCGGTCGCCGCGGCCTGCGAGTTGTTCGAGCGCACCACGCGCCGCTACGGCAAGCCGGAATGGGGCCTCGACGACACCGAGGTCAACGGCCTCCGCGTTCCCGTCGAGATCCGTTCGGTCTGGGAAAAGCCGTTCTGCCGGCTGCTCTACTTCGATCGCAAGTTCACCCGTCCGCTGCGCAGCCCGCAGCCGCGCGTGCTGATCGTGGCGCCGATGTCCGGCCATTACGCGACGCTGCTGCGCGGCACGGTCGAGGCCTTCCTGCCGGCGCATGAGGTCTACATCACCGACTGGGCCGATGCCCGCATGGTGCCGCTCAGCGAAGGGCGCTTCGATCTCGACGACTACATCGACTACATCATCGAGATGCTGCACGTCCTCGGCGGCAATACCCATGTGATGGCGGTGTGCCAGCCTTCCGTGCCCGTCGTCGCCGCCGTCTCGATCATGGAAGCGCGCCGCGATCCGTTCGTGCCGACCTCGATGACGCTGATGGGCGGCCCGATCGATACGCGCCGCAATCCGACCGGGGTGAACGACCTCGCCCAGCAGCGCGGCATCGACTGGTTCCGCAACCACGTCATCACCAAGGTGCCGTTCCCGCATCCGGGCATGATGCGCGACGTCTATCCGGGATTCCTGCAGCTCAACGGCTTCATCAGCATGAATCTCGACCGGCACATGGATGCTCACAAGCAGCTGTTCGCCAATCTGGTGAAGGGCGACGGCGACCTCGTCGACAAGCACCGCGACTTCTACGACGAATATCTCGCGGTGATGGATCTCTCGGCCGAATATTACCTGCAGACCGTCGACACGGTGTTCGTGAAGCATTCGCTGCCGAAGGGCGAGATGACCCATCGTGGAACCCGCGTCGATCCTTCCAAGGTCACGCGCGTGGCGTTGATGACGGTCGAAGGCGAGAACGACGACATCTCAGGTCTCGGTCAGACCGAAGCGACGCACGGTCTGTGCAGCTCGATTCCCGATCATCGCCGCGTTCATTACGTCCAGAAGGGCGTCGGACATTACGGCGTGTTCAATGGCTCGCGTTTCAAGTCGGAGATCGTGCCGCGGATTCACGACTTCATGGTCTCCGCTGCGAATCCGAGCTCGTTGCAGGCTCTCGCGGCCGAATAATCCTGAATTTCGGCTTTCCCGTCGAAATTTCCGCCCCTGCCGGAGCCTCCGGCAGGGGTAAGTTCCCTCCAGATTCGCGGTATCAAGGTAGCGTCATAGGAGTGAGTCACCCCTCACCCCTTGGGGGTGTCGCATGCGTCCAGCGGGGGCGAAAAAAGCCGGTTCCAACCCCAGTCTGTAGGGTCTCCCGGACTGAAGAACCCCTGTATATTGGGCAAATGATTTGTTTTTGCGCCGAGCGCTTTCCCTGGCGGTGGTTATGGCAGAATCCGGGCGAACTCCTGCCCCCCGGACTGACAGACATGGCCACTCGCGCACTCCTCTATCGGCGGCCCCACGAACCGAAGACCCTCGTCATCACCCATGGATCGCAATTCTTTGCGATACGCCTGCGAAGACATCGCCGAGCGCGCCGCTACACGCTCAGAATTCATCCGAGTGATCGCGAAGCCATCCTCACCATGCCGCCGCGCGGCACGCTGGCCGAAGCAAAAGACTTCGCGACGCGTCACGGCGCGTGGATCGCGGCACGTCTCGGCCGTCTGCCGAAGGCTGCACCGTTCCAGCCTGGCACAGTGATACCGCTTCGCGGCACGCCCCATCGCATCGTTCATCGCGCAGGCACCCGTGGCACGGTGTGGACCGAGACGCGCGACAGCGGTGAAAAGATTCTCTGCGTGGCCGGCGGTCTCGAACATGCCGACCGTCGTGTGCATGACTTCCTCAAGCGCGAGGCGCGCCGCGACCTGCAGCGTTCGGCGGAGGCCTATGCCGTCGAGCTCGGTGTCAGGGTCAAGCGCCTGTCGATCCGCGACCAGTCCAGTCGCTGGGGCTCCTGCACCTCGGCCGGCTCGCTGTCATTCTCCTGGCGCCTGATCCTCGCGCCACCCTTCGTGCTCGACTATCTCGCCGCCCACGAGGTCGCCCATCTCGTCGAGATGAACCACTCGGCGCGGTTCTGGCGCGTGTGCGGAAAAGTCTGCCCGTCGATGGAGCGCGCCAAGAAGTGGCTCGACACGCACGGCAACGATCTGCATCGGTACGGGGTCGAGGATTAGGCCTCGCTGTTGGCATCTTGGGAGGTGTCATCGCCCGCGCAGGCAGGCGATCCAGTATTCCAGAGGCCTTAGTGATTGAATCGATGGGCTGCGGCGTACCGGATTCCCCGCCTTCGCGGGGAATGACAGTGGAGAACGAGGCGCGTTCTCCACTCACGCACTGAAATCCGCACTCGTCCCCGCCTGCGCGCGTGACGCCAGATAACGCGCTTGCTGCTGCGCAGTCGCCCTTTGCCCCTCCGCCAGCATCGCCTGGAACGCCGCGTCGAGTTGCTCGCGGCTATAGGTCGTGGACCTGCCTTCACGCGGTGTCCATTGCGATTGGGTGATCGCGGTCGGTGCCTTCTCGACCGTGCCGCCAAGCCGCTCGGCGTATTGGTCGGCCCGCCACTGCGCCAGATCCGGTCCGCTCAGGCCGGGAGGATCCTTGCCGATCTCTGAGGCCGCTGCGTTGGTGATGGTCGAGGAGCCACCATTGTACAGCGTGGCCACCACCCTGCCGCCAACTTTCACCTGGGCGTAAATGTTCTCGGGTGCGTCGTCCGAGACGCCGGGTTGAGCTGCACCCGTGTCGTGGGCCATCAGCCAATGCATCGCCATCAAGTCGTGCAGGAAGGGATCATCCGCAGCCGATATCGGCTTGGCGCCTGTCAGCGGCTTGATCTGGGAGACGTCAATCCGGAAGCCGCCGGTCGCAGCTTGGGTCGTGTCCTCAACTACCGGCTGGAGGCCCGATGTCGCATTTGAAGTGGACGTTGATGCGGGCCGCAGATGAGGCAACACCGCGCTGGATACACCTGAAATCATGGAACGCTCTCCGGCTACTCACTCAACCTATGAGAGCAAATCCCGGGCCGCTGCCGGAAGCCTGAAGAGATTGATGTTTTTACGCTCAGCGAGCCGCCGGCCCCGGTCGATCTTGCCGCGCTAGGCAGGACTTGCCGAAGCGGCGGCGGGGAATGACAAA
Organism: Bradyrhizobium sp. CB1717; assembly: GCF_029714325.1. Taxonomy (NCBI): domain Bacteria; kingdom Pseudomonadati; phylum Pseudomonadota; class Alphaproteobacteria; order Hyphomicrobiales; family Nitrobacteraceae; genus Bradyrhizobium; species Bradyrhizobium sp. CB1717. The sequence continues at coordinate 9,158,844 of NZ_CP121666.1, read as the reverse complement.
CACGACTGAGGCCGCATTCTGCGCATTTTGCGAGATCCTTGTCTTGCGCCGCGACGATTGCGCCGGTCGCCTGATTAGCCCCGTCGCATCAAACGCTTCAAACGATCCACCCAGCGTCATGCCTGATGTCAGGGGTTGTTTTCGCAGTTTTTGTTTTGAGGCCATTGCGGCTTCAGCCCGCAGCTAGCGATTGCCGCCGAACAGCCGGTCCATCAGCCAGCCGTCGAGCCCGGCCGCCGCCTCCGGCCGCACATTGGCGCGCGTGGGCGGCGGCGGGCGATAGCCGCCGGCGCTCGCCGGTGCCGGTCCAGGCGCGGCCGCCGTCGGCGGCGACACTTGCGAGGCCGCCTGCGCGAGGTTCGACAGGCCCCAGGTCGCTTGCGAGTTCGGCAGATTGGCAACCGGCACGCCCTCGTGCGCCGTCTTCATGAAGCGCGACCAGACTTCGACGGGCAGGCCGCCGCCGGTGGCCTTCTTGGTCGGCGAGTTGTCGTCATTGCCGAGCCAGACGCCGGTGACGAGGTTGGCGGTGTAGCCGATGAACCAGGCGTCGCGATAATCCTGGCTGGTGCCGGTCTTGCCGGCCGCGGGCCAGCCGGGAATCTCCGCCTTCTTGGCAGTGCCTGATATCAGCGTCTCCCGCATCATCGCATTCATCATGCCGACATTGCGGGGATCGATCACCTGGTTCCGCTCGTCGGGCTGGCGCATGTAGAGCAGCTTGCCGCTGAGCGTCCTGATCCTCGTGACGACATGCGGAGCCACCGCGAAGCCGCCATTGGCGAAGGGCGCGTAGGCGCCGACCAGCTCGACCACCGAAACCTCGGAGGTGCCGAGCGCGATCGAGGCATTGGGCTCGAGTTTTGACGAGATGCCGAGCCGGTGCGCGGTGCGCACCACGTTCTTCGGCCCGACCTCGAGGCCGAGGCGGATGGCGACCGTGTTGAGCGACATCGCCAGCGCCTGGGTCAGCGTCACCGCGCCAAAATATTCGTGGGTGTAGTTCTCGGGCTTCCAGCCCTTGACCTCGATCGGCGCGTCCTGGCGGACCGTGTCGGGCGTCAGCCCCTGCTCGAGCGCGGTCAGGTACACGAACGGCTTGAACGAGGAGCCCGGCTGACGCCTGGCGGTGACCGCACGGTTGTACTGGCTCTCGGAATAGTTCCGCCCGCCGACCAAGGCGCGCACAGCGCCATCGGGCGTCATCGCCACCAGCGCGCCCTGGCTGACGTTGAACTTCACGCTCTTGGCGGCGAGTTCGTCGATGATGGCGGCTTCCGCCACACTCTGCAGCTTCGGATCGATCGTGGTCTCGACCTTGATGCTCTCATCGATCTGGCCGACCAGGTCGTCCAGCACTTCGCCGATCCAGTCGGCGACGTAATTGACCGTGCCGGCGCCGGCCGGCTTCACATTGTAGGAGGGATGGCCGATCGAGGCCTGCGCCTGTGCTTCCGTGATGAATTTTGCATCCGCCATCGCCGTGAGCACGATCTGCGCGCGCGCTTCGGCGCCTTCGGGGTTGCGGTTCGGCGCAAGGCGCGACGGCGATTTGACGAGGCCGGCCAGCATCGCGGCTTCGGCCACGGTGACGTTCCTTGCCGACTTGCCGAAATATTTCTGCGCGGCGGCCTCGACGCCGTAGGCGCCGGAGCCGAAATAGACGCGGTTGAGATAGAGTTCCAGGATCTCGTCCTTGGAGTGCTTGCGCTCGAGCCAGATCGCCAGCTCCGCCTCCTGCAGCTTGCGCTGCATGGTGCGCTCCTGGGTCAGGAACAGGTTCTTGGCGAGCTGCTGCGTCAGCGTCGAGCCGCCCTGCGACACGCCGCGATGGAGCACGTTGGTGACGAGGGCGCGCAGGATGCCGACGGGGTCGATGCCGAAATGCGAATAGAAGCGGCGGTCCTCAATGGCGATGAAAGCCTTCGGCAAATACGGCGGCAAATCCTTCAGCGCGACATTGGCACCGGCCATCTCGCCACGCTGCGCCAGCATGCTGCCGTCGATGCCGACGATCTGGATCGTCGGCGGACGCTTGGGAATCTCCAGCGACTGGATCGGCGGCAGGTGAGCGCCGACATAGATCACGACGCCGATCACGGCGATGACGCCCCACAGGCTCAGCACCGCGCCCCAATAGACCAGGCGGCCGAGGCTGAACCCGCCGCCGGATTTCGAGCGCCGCTTGGCGCCGCTGCGGCCGGCCGGTGCCTTGCGCTCACGCGGCGGCTCCTCGCCGGCATCGTCGTTCTTGCGCTTGGCGGATGATTTCGTTGATTTCTTCGGCTTGTCCTCGCCGCCGGGGATGCGGTCCGCAGCCGTCAGGCGCAGATCGGCGAGCGCCGCGGGCAAGCCGAACAGCGGCTCCTTCCGCCCACCCTTTTTCTTTCCCCACGCCATACGCAAATACGCCCGGTCAGCCCGCCCCGCCGCACGCTAGCGGTCGCTGTTTAAGGCCGGGTTACCCCGGCGTTAACGCGCGATTAGGAGGTGCGGCATTCGCCCGCCGCAGTTCCGCTCATCGGACGGTGAAGCTAGGATCGCCGCCACAAAACGAGAGGGAACACGCGAGGGAGTACCTATGGGCCACATCGATCCGACCAAGGAGATTTTTGCGCAATTCCGGGACAACGACCGCCCGGGCCCGATCCACATGCTCAACCTGGTACGCCTGCGAAAGGAAGCCGCCTACCCCGATGGCCGCAAGGCCAGCGGCGCGGAAGCCTATGCCGCCTACGGCCGCGAAAGCGGCCCGGTGTTCGAACGCCTCGGCGGCCGCATCGTCTGGCAGGGCAAATTCGAGCTGATGCTGATCGGTCCGCAGGAGGAACGCTGGGACCATTGCTTCATCGCCGAATACCCAAGCGTTGCTGCCTTCGTCGAGATGATCCGCGACCCCGTTTATCGCGAGGCGGTGAAGCACCGTCAGGCCGCCGTGGAGGATTCGCGATTGATCCGGCACGCGGTGCTGCCGGTGGGGAAGAATTTCGGGGAGGTGCCGAAGTAGACGCCGCACAAGGCGGTAGCCTCTCTCCCCGTCATCCCCGCTCAACGGCGAAGCCGTTGTCGGTGGAGGTGCGAGACCTACGATGCGAATGCATCGTGGGTCGAGCCTCGAAGGATGCGCGGCCCCCATGCTTCTTGGCGACCGCCAGCCGGGCCGTCACCTTCGAGGGCCGCCGAAGAGGCGGCCACCTCAGGGTGACGGTGATGGATTGGGCTCGCGATCAATTCGCGCAGCGCGGCTAAAAAAAATCGGCGGCTCTCAGGCCGCCGATCGCATTTCAGAATCAAGCAACCGCTAACCCGCCGGGCCAGCATCCTCCAGGATCGGGCCGAACAGTTCCCAGCGCTCGCCATTGAACTTCATCATCTGAAGCTGCTTGTTGACGCGGTAGTCGGTCGGCGAGGTGTTGACGGCGATCCCCGGAAGCAGCAGATCAAGCTGCACGTTCTTCAGGCTGGTCGCCTGCTTCATCACGTTTTCACGGGTCAGATCGTCCCCGCACTGCTTCAGCACGTAAATCATCAACTGGCTCGTGATGTAGCCATAGGAGTTGAAGCTCGAATCCTTGTCGCCCTCCGGATAGTACTTCGCCATGAACTCGAAGTACTTCTTCATGCCGGGGTCGTCCTTCCAGGTCGGGTCGAGCGGATCCTTGCCGTAGTTGACGCTGATCACGCCCTTGGAGGCCTCGAGGCCCGCGGGCTTCATCACCGCACCGACCGAGGTAGCGTTGATGTCGAGGATCTGTACCGGATGCCAGCCGAGCTCGGCGATCTTCTTGATCGCCTGCGCAGCCTGCTTCGGCGTCGTGGCGCTGAAGAACAGGTCCGCACCGGCGTCCTTGATCTTGAGGATCTGCGAATCGACGGTCGGGTCGGAGACTTCATAGGAGGTCTCTGACACGATCATGCTCGACGCCTTGTCGGCGAGCCCGGCCTTGATGCCGTTCAAATAGTCTTTGCCGAGGTCGTCATTCTGGTAGAGGATTCCGATCTTGGCGTTTGGATGGTTCTTGATGATGTACTGGCCGTAGATGCGGCCCTCGACGAAGTAGTTGGGGTTGAAGCCCATGGTCCACGGGAAGTTCTTCGGGTCCGTGAACTTGGACGCGCCGGTCGATGCGAACAGCTGCGGCACTTTCTTGGAATTGAGATATTTCTGCACCGCCGCGTTCGAGGGGGTGCCGAGAAGCTGGAAGGTGAGCAGCACCTCGTCGCTCTCGACCAGCTTGCGCACCTGTTCCACGGCCTTCGGCGGCGAGTAGGCGTCGTCATACTGGACGAGGTTGATCTTGCGACCGTTCACGCCGCCCTGATCGTTGATCATCTTCATGTAAGCAGCCTGCGTCTTGCCGATAGTGGCATAGGCCGAGGCGGGCCCGCTAAAGGGGTTGGTCTGTCCGATCTTGATTTCGGTGTCGCTGGCGCCCGGATCATATTTCTTCTGGGCATTGGCCGCACAGACCGATAGCGCCACGGTCAGCGCCGTTGCCGTGGCCAGATGCAGAATTCCATTCCTCATTCGCAATTCCCTCAGTTTGTTATTGCCGATGATCTGACCGGCGCGCGCTTGCGCGTCGGACGTCACCGCTGAGGGCGAGTGTGGAGGAGGCGTTGCTGCGACGCAAGGTCGGCGTTCGTGGGGTGCACGCTTGTAGGGTGGGTTACGCCAGCGGACTACGCTTCGCGTAGCCGCGGGCTAACCTACCCTACGAAGTCTTACCGAAACTAACCCGACGGGCCCGTGTCCTCGATGATCGGGCCGAACAGCTCCCAGCGTTCGCCGTTGAACTTCATCATCTGCATCTGCTTGTTGACGCGGTAGTCGTTCGGGCCGGTGTTGATCTTGATGCCGGGCAGCGCAAAGCTGGGCGTGAAGTCCTTGATGTTGGCGACCTGCTTCATCACGTTCTCACGCGTGAGGTCGTCGCCGCACTGTTTCAGCACCTGCGTCAGCAGCTCGGCCACCGAATAGGCATAGGTGTTGACGGTGTTGAGCTTGTCGCCTTCGGGGAAGTACTTGTCCATGAAGGCGAAGAAAGCCTTCACGCCGGGATCGTCCTTCCACTGCGGATCGCCCGGCTCCTTGCCGTATTGGGTCGAGATGATGCCCTTGGAGATGTCGAGCCCGGCCGGCTTCAGCGTCGCCGAGATCGGGCTCGCATTGATGTCGAGAATGTGCACCGGCGTCCAGCCGAGGTCGGCGAGCTTCTTGATCGCCTGCGCCGCGAATTTCGGCGTCGAGGCATCGAAGAACACGTCGACGCCCATCGACTTCAGCTTGACGACCTGCGAGTCGACCGTGGGATCAGTGACCTCGTAGGACAGCTCGCCGACGATCATGCTGGCCTTGTCGCCGAGACCGCTCTTGAGGCCCGCGAGATAGTCGCGGCCCATGTCGTCGTTCTGATAGAGCACGCCGATCTTGGCGTTCGGATGCTCCTTGAGAATGTATTTGGCGTAGATGCGTCCCTCGGACACGTAGTTGGGATTGTAGGCGATGGTCCAGGGATAGTTCTGCGGATCGTTGAAGCGTGCCGCGCCGGTGGAGGCCAGAAGCTGCGGCACCTTCTTGCCGTTGAGATATTTCTGCACGGCGGCGTTGGCCGCGGTACCGATTAGCTGGAAGGTGAACAGCACCTCGTCGCCTTCGACCAGCTTGCGCACCTGCTCCACCGTCTTCGGCGGCGAATAGGCGTCGTCATACTGGATCAAATTGATCTTGCGGCCGTTGATGCCGCCCTGATCGTTGATCATCTTGAAGTAGGCGGCCTGCGTCTTGCCGATATTGGCGTAGACGGAGTAGGGCCCGGAGAACGGAACGGTCTGGCCGATCTTGATCTCGGTGTCGCTCGCGCCGGTGTCGTATTTCTTCTGGGCGAGGGCTTGGCTGGCGGAGAACGCGAAGGCGAGCGCTGCCGTGGCAGCTAGGAAAGCTCTGCGATTGGTCATGTTGGGTTGTTCCTCCTGACGGAATTTTCGGCCGATGGTCTTTTTCCGTTGTCGCAACGGCCGCCATCGCTGCCTGAGATTGTGGAGGAAGGGCAGCCGCCGCGCAAGGATCGCGGCGCTGCGCCGAAGCGTCTCAGGCCAGAAACAACGCAACCAGCGCGACCGCCGCCGGCACCGCCTGCACGATAAGGATCCGCGTGCTGACGGTCGCCGCGCCATAGGCGCCGGCCACGATCACGCAGAGCAGGAAGAACACCTTGATCTGGAACGCGAAGGCCGGATTGCCGTGGACGAGGCCCCAGATCAGGCCGGCGACCAGGAAGCCGTTATAGAGCCCCTGATTGGCGGCCAGCACCTTTGTGATCTCGGCCTTCTCCGGCGTATTGCGAAACACCTTCAGGCCCTGTGGCTTGTCCCAGAGGAACATTTCCAGGATCAGGAAGTAGGCGTGCAGTGCGGCGACCAGCGCCACCAGGACATTGGCGATCAGGTTCAAGTTGAGCTCCCCCAAAAGCGTCAGCTTTCGGGTGGACGTTAGCACGGCTGCCATGGCAAGTGCGATGGGTGTATTTCGATTGCCTGGTGCCGCAATGCCCGTTCGATCAACCAAGACGCCTGAACGCTTCGGCCTCGATCGCATGGCGACGCCGATCGGGATCGCGCTGCTGGTCACCGATGCCGAGGGCAATCTGCGGGCGCTCGACTGGGAAGACTATGAGCACCGCATGCGCGAGCTGTTGCGCCTGCATTACGGCGCGGTGGATCTCAGCGATCAGCCTGCGCCGACGGCGATGCGCATTGCGCTGTCGGGTTATTTCGACGGCGATCTCGATCAGCTCTCAGGGATTGCATGGCGTATCGCAGGGACGCCATTCCAGCAAAAGGTCTGGACCGCGCTTGCCAAAATCCCGGCCGGGACCACGCTGAGCTACGGCGCGCTCGCGGCAAGGATCGATACGCCAAAAGCCATTCGCGCCGTCGGCCATGCCAACGGCTCCAACCCGATCAGCGTCGTGCTGCCGTGCCATCGCCTGATCGGCGCGGATGGCTCGCTGGTGAAATACGGCGGCGGGCTGGAGCGCAAGCGCTGGCTGCTGCGGCACGAGGGGGTGGAGGTTTAGGTCTCTCTCCTCGTCATTCCGGGGCGCGCCGCGCAAGCGCCGAGCTATGGTGCGCAATTGCGCACCTGAGAATCCATCGTGCCACCGACTCCGCGGATGAATGGATTCCGGGTTCGCGCTACGCGCGCCCCGGAATGACAGGCTATTTCACGCCGCCGGCTGAACCGCCTTGTCGCCGGCCATCACGTGGGTCAGCGCGCTCTTGATCGCGGATTGCCGGGTCGGCGCGTTGATCTGTGCGCCGAGGAGGTCGGTGACGTAGAACACGTCGCGGGCACGCTCGCCGAAGGTCGCGACATGGGCCGAGGCGATGTTGAGGTTGAGCTTCGAGATCGCGGTGGTCAGCTCGTAGAGCAGGCCCGGGCGGTCGAGGCCGGAGACCTCGATCACGGTGTAGCGGTCGGACCATTGGTTGTTGATGGTCACTTCCGGCTCGATCACGAAGGGCTTTGCCTTGCTGCGCACGGTGCGCCGCGCCACCACTTCGGGCAGGCGCAGCTTGCCTTCCAACACGTCCTCGATCATCTCGCCGATGCGCGTGGCTCGGCGGCCCTCGTCCTCGTCGCGGTCGTATTCCCTGGAGATCGAGATGGTGTCGAGCGCACGGCCGTCGGTCGTGGTGTAGATCTGCGCGTCGACGATGTTGGCGCCGGCCGAGGCGCAGGCGCCGGCGATGATCGACAGCAGCCAGGGATGGTCGGCGGCGAAGATCGTGAGCTCGGTGACCCCGCGCACCTCGTCGAAGCCGACATTGATCGCGAGCTTGTGGCCGGCCTGCTCGCTTGAACGCACGAAGCGGGCGTGGCGGATCTTGCGCGGCAGCTCGACCTTGAGCCAGTAGGCCGGATAGTGCCGGCCGATATAGGCATCGAGCTCGTCCTTCGGCCATTCGGCGAAGGCCATGCGGAACTCGGCATGCGCGGCCGCGAGGCGCTTGCCGCGGTCGACTTCCGAGAAGCCCCCTGTGAGCACCGGCTCGGTCTCGTAATACAGCGAGCGCAAGAGCTGCGCCTTCCAGCCGTTCCACACGCCGGGGCCGACGCCGCGGATGTCGGCGGTGGTGAGGATCGTCAGCAGCTTCATCTGCTCGACCGACTGCACCACGGCGGCAAAGTTCTCGATGGTCTTGCGGTCGGAGAGGTCGCGCGACTGCGCGACCGTGGACATCGTCAGATGCTCCTCGATCAGCCAGGCCACGAGTTCGGTATCAGCCGGGCTGAAGCCGAGCCGCGGGCAGAGCCGGCGCGCCACCTTGGCGCCGGCGATGGAGTGATCCTCGGGCCGGCCCTTGGCGACGTCGTGCAGCAGCGTTGCGATGTAGATCACTGCGCGGTGCTCGGGTCTCGTTTTGCGCATCAGGTCGCTGGCGAGAGCGAACTCCTCGATGCCGCCGCGCTCGATGTCCTGCAGGAAGCCGATGCAGCGGATCAGATGCTCGTCGACGGTGTAGTGATGATACATGTTGAACTGCATCATCGAGACGATCTTGCCGAAGGCGCGGATGAAGTGGCCGAGCACGCCGGTCTCGTTCATCCGTCGCAGCACGATCTCGGCGTTATCGGAGGTCAGGATCTCCATGAACAGCCGGTTGGCTTCCGGATTTTCGCGCAGCTGCGCGTTGATCAGGCCGAGCGAGCGCGTCACGTCGCGCATCGCATCCGGATGAAAGGCGAGGTTGTTCTTCTGCGCCAGGCGGAAGATGCGGATCAGATTGACCGGATCGTGCTTGAACACGTCGGGCGCGGCGACGTTGATGCGGTTGTTGTCGACGATGAAGTCGTCGCTGTCGGGCACGCGCCGCTTCACCGCGGTCGGCCGCAACCGCGCCATCATCCGGCTCAGCACCGGCGCGGGCTTGGCCTGCTGGTCCTCGAGCTTGGCGCAGAGGATGGCGGTGAGGTTGCCGACCTCCTTGGCGACCAGGAAGTAGTGCTTCATGAAGCGCTCGACGTCCTGCATGCCGGGATGCGAGGTGTAGCCGAGCCGGACCGCGATCTCGCGCTGCAGGTCGAAGGACAGGCGCTCCTCGGCGCGGCCAGAGTAGAAATGCAGATTGCAGCGCACCGACCAGAGGAAGTCGGCGCAGCGGCGGAAGCTGCGGTATTCCTGCGCGTCGAACACGCCGCGCTCGACCAGCTCGTCGGTGTCGCGCACGCGGTAGACGTACTTTGCGATCCAGAACAGCGTGTGCAGGTCGCGCAGCGCGCCCTTGCCGTCCTTGACGTTTGGCTCGACCAGATAGCGCGACTGGCCGCCGCGGCGATGCCGCTCCTCGCGCTCGGCGAGCTTTGCCGTGACGAATTCGGATGCGGTGCCCTGCACCACTTCCTTGTCGAAGCGCTCGACCAGCTCGTCATAGAGCGGCTGGTCGCCGGTGAGGAAGCGCGTCTCCAGGATCGCGGTGCGGATGGTCATGTCGCCGCGCGCCTGCCGGATCGATTCGTCGACCGAGCGCGTGGCGTGACCGACCTTCAGGCCCATGTCCCAGAGGCAATAGAGGATGGCCTCGGCAACCTGCTCGCCCCAGGCGGTCTGCTTGTAGGGCAGGATGAAGAGGAGATCGATGTCGGACTCGGGGGCCATCAGGCCGCGGCCGTAGCCGCCGGTCGCGACCACCGCCATGCGCTCGGCGCCGCTCGGGATCGGCGAGCGATAGAGATGGCGGGTCGCGGCCGAATAGAGGATGCGGATGATCTCGTCCTGCACGTGGCACAGCCGCTCGGCGCAGCGGCGGCCGTGGCGGTCCTTCAGCAGGATCGCCTGCGCCGCGGCGCGCGCCGCGATCAGCTCGGCCTTGAGCAATTGCGCCATGGCGGTGCGGAACGCGTCCTCGCGTCCCTCGTGCTTCTCGGCAAGCGCATCGACCGCGGCGGTGATCCGCGCGGTGTCGAAGCGATCGTCCACCTGTGGCTTCTGCTCAGTTGCGACGCTATCCATGTCTCACCGGATATAAGAGGTGACAGGCGCTGTCACCCGTCATTCGCGGGCAATAGTCGTTCCGTGCTGGAAAAGGCTGGCTTCGGACAAATCTGTTCTCGGCCGGCGCCCTTTCAAGGGTCGGATTTTCTCGTTGACCTCTAGATATAACTCATTGAAAAACAATGAAGTTTTGGAGGAGGCCGGGCATGACCAGGATTACACGACGCATTCTGCTGGCGGGCGCAATGACGCTCGCTTTGATCCCTGCGGCGCAGGCCGCCGATCCACTCAAGGAAATCCGCATCGACTGGGCGACCTACAACCCGGTGTCGATGGTGCTGAAGCAGAAGGGGCTGCTGGAGAAGGAGTTCGCCAAGGACGGCATCACCATCACCTGGGTGCAGTCGGCCGGCTCCAACAAGGCGCTGGAATTCCTCAACGCCGGCTCTATCGATTTCGGCTCGACCGCAGGCTCGGCGGCGCTGGTGGCGAAGATCAACGGCAACCCGATCAAGTCGATCTATGTCTATTCGCGTCCCGAATGGACCGCGCTGGTGACGGGCAAGGACTCCAAGATCGCTGATGTCGCCGACCTCAAGGGCAAGCGCGTCGCGGTGACGCGCGGCACCGATCCGCACATCTTCCTGGTGCGCGCGCTGCTGGGCGCGGGCCTGACTGAAAAGGACATCACGCCGGTGCTGCTCCAGCATGCCGACGGCAAGACCGCATTGATCCGCGGCGATGTCGATGCCTGGGCCGGTCTCGATCCCATGATGGCGCAGGCCGAGGTCGAGGAGGGCGCAAAGCTGTTCTATCGCAAGGCCGATGCCAACACCTGGGGCATCCTCAATGTGCGAGAGCAGTTCCTGAAGGACTATCCGGATGCCGCCCGCCGCGTGCTCGCGGTGTACGAGGAGGCGCGCAAATATTCGCTGGCGAATTACGACGAGCTGAAGAAGACCTTCATCGCGGTGACGAAGCTCCCCGAGGCCGTCGTCGACAAGCAGCTCAAGGAGCGCACCGAGCTCACCCACAGCCGCATCGGCGCAGCCCAGCGCGAGTCGATCCTCGCCGCCGGCCTCGCGCTGCAACAGGCCGGTGTCGTCGACGCCAAGGTCGACGTGAAGGCGACGCTGGATGCCTTGATCGACGACCAGGTGCCGCTGCCGACGAATTGATCTTTCTTCTACCCTCCCCTGGAGGGGGAGGGTCGATCGCGCGCAGCGCGAGCGGGGTGGGGTGACAGTCTTTCCGCGGAAGCGGTGCCCGTGTGGAGAGATCACCCCACCCCGCTGTGCATTTCGCTTCGCTGCATGCCCAGCGACCCTCCCCCTCCAGGGGAGGGTAAGGGGCACCCTTGCATTCCCCCTCTAGACGCGCTTCCTACCGGCCATGATCTCCGACGCGCCAGCGCTGCAACAATCATCGGAACCAGCCGAGAGCGCCGCCGCGCCTTCGCGGCTGTCGCGCTATGCGCGGCCGATGTTGGGCGTGCTGCTGCCGCTTACGCTCGCGCTCGGGTGGGAGCTCGTGGTCTGGTCCGGCTGGTCCAACGGGCGCCTGGTGCCGCCGCCCTCTCGCATCTTCACCACCATCACCGAGCTCGCCCGTTCCGGCGAACTGGTGCGTCACATCACTGCGACGCTGTGGCGTGTCGGCCTCGGCTTCGCCTTCGGCGTAGTTGCGGGGACGCTGCTCGGCGCGATCTCCGGCTACTGGTCGCTGGCGCGCCGGCTGCTCGATCCGACCGTGCAGGCGTTGCGCGCGATCCCGTCGCTTGCCTGGGTGCCGCTGTTCATCCTGTGGCTCGGCATTTTCGAGACCTCGAAGATCGCGCTGATCGCGGTCGGCGTGTTCTTCCCGGTCTATCTCGGCGTGATGGGCGCGATCCTCTCGGTCGATCGCAAGATCGTCGAGGTCGGCCGCACCTTCCGTCTCTCCGGCTTCGCGATGATCCGCCGCATCCTGCTACCCGCCGTGCTGCCGGCTTACGTGGTTTCCTTGCGCGTCGGCCTCGGTCTCGGCTGGATGTTCGTGGTCGCGGCCGAGCTGATCGGCGCCTCCGAAGGCCTCGGCTATCTCCTGCTCGACGGCCAGCAGCTCGGCAAGCCCGCGCAGATCCTTGCCGCCATCGTGATCTTCGCCATCCTCGGCAAGCTCACCGACTGGCTGATCGAAGTTGCCGCCGCGCCGTTCCTGCGCTGGCAGGACGCCTTTGGTCGCGCGAAGGGAGCTTGAGGCAATGCTGGCGCTCGACCGGGTCAGCAAGACCTATCCCAATGGCGTCGAGGCGCTGGCGCGCTTCTCCGCCGAGATCAAACAGGGAGAGATCATCGCCATCATCGGCGGCTCCGGCTGCGGCAAGTCCACGCTGCTCCGCGCCATCGCCGGCCTCGATCGTGCCAGCTCCGGCACGGTGACGCTCGACAGCGAAGCGATCGCTTCGCCGCATGCCAAGATCGGCATCATCTTCCAGGAGCCGCGCCTGCTGCCCTGGCTCAGCGTCGCCGACAATATCGGCTTCGGCCTCGCCGACCTGCCCGCGGCCGAGCGGCGCGCGAAGGTGGCGCGCGCGCTGGAGCGCGTCGGGCTTGCCGACAAGGCACAGGCCTGGCCGCGCGAGCTTTCGGGCGGGCAGGCGCAGCGCGTCGCGATCGCCCGTGCGCTGGTGCCGCAGCCCGAGGTGCTGCTGCTCGACGAGCCGTTCTCCGCACTCGATGCCTTCACGCGCAGGGATCTGCAGGATCATCTGCTCGACCTATGGGCCGACACCCGCCCGACCTTGATTCTCGTTACACATGACGTCGACGAGGCCGTGGGGCTGGCCGATCGCGTACTGGTGATGCGGCCGCGACCGGGCCGGCTGTTCGACCAGATCGAGATCAATCTCGGCCGGCCGCGCGACCGCAATTCGCCGCTGTTCGAGAATTTCAAGCGGAGTGTGCTGACATCACTCGATCGTTCGCTCGACCGCAGCGTGCCCGACCGGGACGCAACCCAGGGTCCCGGCCAGGCCATGTGGTGGTGACAATGTCTCTCTGAGCCGGTACATCGAGGAGCGATTTTTCCGGGAGAGAACAATGGACGCCGCTGAACTGCGCCAGATGCAGGCCCCGATCAAGGAGCGCTACAAGACCGATCCCAAGGCCGCGCTGATCACGCTGAAGGCCAAGGGTTCCACCGACAGCGAAGGTATTGCGTGCAAGGTCGAGACTGGCCGCGCCATCGCGATGGCCGGCCTGCATCCCGCCACCGGCGGCTCCGGCCTCGAGCTCTGCTCCGGCGACATGCTGCTGGAAGCGCTCGTCGCCTGCGCCGGCGTCACGCTGAAATCGGTCGCGACCGCGATCGAGGTGCCGCTGAAGACCGGCAACGTCTACGCCGAAGGCGATCTCGACTTCCGCGGCACGCTCGGCGTGGACAAGGAGACCCCGGTCGGCTTCGCCGAGATCCGCTTGCGCTTCGAGGTCGATACCGATGCGCCGCAGGACAAGCTCGATCTGCTGCTCAAGCTCACCGAGCGCTATTGCGTGGTCTACCAGACCATCAAGAACGGCCCGAAGGTCTCGGTGTCGATGCAAAGGATGTGAGATGAGGACCGCAGCCTGACAATCGGTGTCGTCCTGGCCTTGTGCGCAATTGCGCACTGGAGCCAGGACCCATTACCCCAAGCGCCGATTGTCTCGCGGTACCGGCAACTACGACCGTCCAACACAGCGAAGCCTGTGGTTATGGGTCCTGGATCTGCGCTTCGCTTGTCCAGGACGACGAATGAAAAATGTCCCTCGACCTCCACTTCATCCTTTTCCTGCTCCTGCGCATGGCGATCGCGGCGGCGTTCGTGGTGACGGCGTCTGTTATCACCGAACGCTCGGGGCCGGTGATCGGCGCGCTGATCGCGACCCTGCCGGTGTCGGCAGGTCCGTCCTACGTCTTTCTTGCGATCGACCATGACGCCGCCTTCATCGCGCAGGGCGCGCTGGCGAGCCTGCCGGTCAATGCGGCGACGATCTTCATGTGTCTCACCTATGTCGTGCTGTCGCAGCGGCACGGACTCGTCGTGAGTTGCGGAAGCGCGATCGCGGTGTGGATCGTGCTTGCCTCGATCATCCGCCAGTTCGAGTGGTCGCTCACCGCGGGCCTTGCTGCCAATTTGATCGCATTCGGCATCTGCATTCCGCTACTCGCAGGTTATCGCCATGCGAAAATGCCGCTGGTGACGCGCCGCTGGTATGACGTCCCGATGCGGGCCGCGCTGGTCGCGACCCTCGTTGCCATCGTGGTCTCGACCTCCGGCTGGGTGGGTCCCCGCATCAGCGGCATCATCGCGCTGTATCCCGTGGTGTTCTCCAGCATCATGCTGATCCTGCATCCGCGCATCGGCGGTCCGCCGACGGCCGCCGTCCTCGCCAACTCCGCGTGGGGCCTGCTCGGATTCGGCATGGCGATCGCCGTCATGCACGTCGCGGTGGTGCAATTCGGCTCGGCTGTCGGTTTGACTCTCGCACTCGGCACCTGCGTCACCTGGAATCTGACGCTGTGGGGGATCGGCCGGCGCGCGATGCGCAAGGCGCGACAGGAGCCGTGAGACTACGGAAAAACACGACATGGCGTCGCGCGAATACGTTATGCCAAGTTCAATTTGCGCCGATGAGATGATGCGGCATCTCCTCAAGCCGTTGAATGAGAAACCTCATTTCAGCTTCTGCCGTTTTTTCCCGGCTTGAACGCCTCTGTCCATCGCGCGGACATGCTGATCCATCGGCCGCCGAATTCCGACATTTCTATTAGAACTTTGTTCGAGCTTTTCCCGTACGAATCGGATCGCACACCAGCTTCCGATTCCGTCCGCGCAAATTGGCGCGGCTCTCTTTTTCAAGGCGAACGGCCCACGGGAGCCGCAGACTGAGATACGGCGACGCTGCCGCGCGGTCACATCCCTGGTTCCGACGGGCGCGTCCCCATCGGTGGTTTTTCGAGATGGAGATTGTTTGATGTTTGGTCGCAAGTCCCGCAGTGATTCGGACGCACAACTCGCCGCCATCGGCCGCTCGCAGGCCGTGATCGAATTCAACCTTGATGGGACGATCATCACGGCCAACAAGAATTTTCTCGATGCCCTCGGCTATCGGCTCGACGAAATCCAGGGCAAGCATCACTCCATGTTCGTGCCGGCCGACCAGCGCGACAACGCCGAGTACAAGGCGTTCTGGGCCGCATTGAACCGTGGCGAGTATCAGGCGAGCGAGTTCAAGCGGATCGCGAAGGGCGGCCGCGAGGTCTGGATCGAAGCATCCTACAATCCAGTGCTCGACGGCAACGGCAAGGCGGTGATGGTCGCCAAGATTGCGACCGACATCACTCAGAAGAAGATCCGGAGCATGACGGACGCCTCGAAGATCGCCGCCAGCAGCCGTGCCCAGGCCGTGATCGAGTTCAAGCTCGACGGCACCATCGTCACCGCCAACGAGAATTTCTGCAAGGCGCTCGGCTACTCGCTGGCCGAGATCGAGGGCAAGCATCACAGCATGTTCGTCGAGGCCGCCGAGCGTGACGACGCCGGCTATCGTCAATTCTGGGCCGCGCTCAACCGCGGCGAATATCAGGCCGGCGAGTTCAAGCGTATCGGCAAGGGGGGGCGCGAGGTCTGGATCCTCGCCTCCTACAATCCGCTGCTCGACGAGAAGGGCAAGCCGTTCGGCGTCGTCAAGTTCGCGACCGAAATCACCGCGGAGAGGCTGAAGAACGCCGATCTCGCCGGTCAGATCGCGGCGATCGACAAGGCCCAGGCCGTGATCGAGTTCAACATGGACGGCACGATCATCACCGCCAATACCAACTTCCTCGCCACGCTCGGCTATTCGCTGGCCGAGATCAAGGGCAGGCATCACAGCATGTTCGTCGAACCCAGCGAGCGCGACGGCGCCGCCTATCGCGAGTTCTGGGCCGCGCTCAACCGCGGCCAGTACCAGGCGGCCGAGTACAAGCGCATCGGCAAGGGCGGCAAGGAGGTCTACATCCAGGCCTCCTACAATCCAATCCTCGATCTCAACGGCAAGCCGTTCAAGGTCGTGAAATATGCCACCGACACTACGCGACAGGTGCTGGTCCGCATGGGCAACGAACGCGTCCGCGGCATGATGGAATCGGTCGCCGCCGGCTCCGAGGAGCTGAACGCCTCGGTGCGGGAGATTTCCGAGGCGATGACCAAGTCGCGCGAGACCGCGATGAGCGCGGTGGATCAGGTTGCCGCCGCCGACGCCCAGGCGCAGCGCCTCACCGAGGCCGCGCAGGCGATGAGCGGCATCGTCGAGATGATCAACAACATCACCGGTCAGATCAACCTGCTCGCGCTCAACGCCACGATTGAATCCGCCCGCGCCGGCGAGGCCGGCCGGGGCTTCGCGGTTGTCGCCTCCGAAGTGAAGAGCCTCGCCAACCAGGCTAAGCAGGCGACCGACAAGATCGGCCAGGAGATCGGCAGTCTCAACGGCATCTCCGGCGACGTCGTCAGCGCGCTCGGCTCGATCAAGCAGGCGATCAACAATGTCAGCGAATACGTGACCTCGACCGCCGCCGCCGTCGAGGAGCAGAGCACGGTCACGAACGAGATGTCGACCAGCATGCAGCGCGCGGCCGCGGAGGCCGCGGCGATCGCGGCGAGGGCGTAAGGCCAAGCGCTCGGGAATCGTAGGGTGGGCAAAGGCGCGCGCACTTCGCGCGCCGTGCCCACCATCTTTCTGCGAATTCGTCGTTGCATGGTGGGCACGCTGCGCTTTGCCCACCCTACGGCACCGCTACTGCTTCGGCAGCTTGGCCTTCAACGCATAGAGCGCATCGAGCGCCTCGCGCGGGGACATCTCGTCGGGGTGCAGCGCTTTCACCGCGTCCATCAACAGCTCGGCCTCGCTCGGCGGCGCGGCCTCGGCGGCGGCGCGGGAGGGGACGGCGAACAGCGGCAGATCGTCCACCAGCGCACGCGCGGTCTGGCCACGGTCCTGCGCCTCCAGCTTGGAGAGCACGGATTTTGCGCGCGTGATCACCGCGGGCGGCAGGCCGGCGAGCTTCGCCACCTGGATGCCGTAGGAGCGATCGGCCGAGCCCGGCAGCACCTCGTGCAGGAACACGACGTTGCCCTGCCATTCCTTCACCCGCACCGTCGCATTGAACATGCGCGGCAGCTTGGCCGAGAGCGCAGTCAGCTCGTGATAATGCGTGGCGAACAAGGTGCGGCAGCGGTTGCTCTCGTGCAGGTGCTCGATCGCGGCCCAGGCGATCGAGAGGCCGTCGAAGGTCGCGGTGCCGCGGCCGATCTCATCCAGGATCACGAGCGAGCGCTCGCCGGCCTGGTTCAGGATCGCCGCGGTCTCGACCATCTCCACCATGAAGGTGGAGCGGCCGCGGGCGAGATCGTCGGCGGCACCGACGCGCGAGAACAGGCGGTCGATGATGCCGATCCGCGCGCGTGTCGCCGGCACGAAGCTGCCGATCTGGGCGAGCAGCGCAATCAACGCGTTCTGGCGCAGGAAGGTCGATTTACCGGCCATGTTCGGGCCAGTCAGCAGCCAGAGCTGGCCGGATTTTTGTGCGGGGCTTGGCGAGAGATCGCAGGCATTGGCGATGAACGGCTCGCCGTTGCGCTTGAGTGCCTGCTCGACCACGGGATGACGCCCGGCCTCGATCGCGAAGGCGAGGGAGCCGTCGACCTCGGGCCGCACATAGTTCTCGTCGATCGCGAGCTTGGCCAGCGACGTCGCGACATCGAGCAGCGCAAAGCCTTGCGCCGCCGCACGCAGATCGTCGCTGATCTCCAGCGCCTTGGCACAGAGCTTCTCGAAGATCTCGAGTTCGAGGCCGAGCGCGCGGTCGCCGGCATTGGCGATCTTGGCTTCGATCTCGCCGAGCTCGGCAGTTGTGAAACGCACCTGGCCCGCCAGCGTCTGGCGGTGGATGAAGGTCGCATTCAGTGGCGCCGACATCAGCTTGTCGCCGTGCTGCGCGGTGACCTCGACGAAATAGCCGAGCACGTTGTTGTGCCGGATCTTCAGGCCCTTCACGGAGGTCGCGTCGGCGTAGCGGGCCTGCATCGAGGCGACCACCAGGCGCGAGGCGTCGCGCAGGTTCCGGGCTTCATCCAGTGCCGGTTCGTAGCCGGCGCGCACGAAGCCGCCATCGCGCTTGATCAGCGGCAGCTGCTCGTCGAGCGCTGTCGCGAACTCGGCCGCGAGCTCGCGCGAGGGCCGCTTCAGCGCCGCCATCACCGCCGCGATCTCCTGCGGCGGCTGGTCGAGCTCGCCGAGCCGCGCCAGCACCTGATCGGCGGCGATGATGCCGTCGCGGATGCCGGCGAGGTCGCGCGGTCCGCCGCGGCCGACCGAGAGACGGGCTAGTGCCCGCGACATGTCGGGCGCGCCGCGCAAAATGCTGCGGATGTCCTCGCGCGCGGCGGAATCGGCAACGAAAGCGCCGACCGCATCGAGCCGCCGCGCGATCGCCGGCGCGTCGGTCAGCGGTGCGGCGAGGCGTTGCGCCAGCAGACGCGAGCCGGCCGAGGTCACGGTGCAGTCGATCGCGTCGAGCAGCGAGCCGCGGCGCTCGCCGGCGAGCGTTCGCGTCAGCTCGAGATTGGCGCGCGTCGCCGGATCGATCGCCATGGTCGCGCCCGAGGCCTCGCGCGCGGGCGGCGACAGCGGCGGATGCTTGCCGACCTGGGTGCGGTCGACATAGGTGACGGCAGCGGCCGCAGCCGTGGCTTCCAGACGCGTCAGCTGCGCCAGCCCATCCATGGTCGCGACCGCAAAGTAATCGCACAGGCGCTTCTCGGCGGTGGCGCCGTCGAAGACGTCGCGGGTCAGCGGCGTCACCGCCGGCAGCTCGCGCAGGGTCTGGCCGAGCTCGCTGTCGTTGTAGAGCGCGTCGGTGACGATGGCCTCGTTCGGGTTGATGCGTGCCAGCGTCGCGGCGAGCTCGCCGCCCGAAACCTCGGTCACCATGAATTCGGCGGTCGAGATGTCGATCCAGGCGAGGCCGAAGCGGTCGCCGCCGGCGGAGGAGCGCGCGCGCGCGATCGCCAGCAAGTAGTTGTTGGCGCGCGCGTCGAGCAGCGTGTCCTCGGTCAGCGTGCCCGGCGTGACCAGCCGCACCACGCCGCGGCGCACGACGCTCTTGTTGCCGCGCGCTTTCGCCGCCGCGGGATCCTCGGTCTGCTCGCAGACCGCGACCCGGTGACCGGCCGAGATCAGGCGGTGAAGGTAATCCTCGGAGCGCTCGACCGGAACGCCGCACATCGGGATGTCGGCGCCCTGATGCTTGCCGCGCTTGGTCAGGACGATGCCGAGCGTCCTCGAGGCGATCTCGGCGTCCTCGAAGAACAGCTCGTAGAAGTCGCCCATCCGGTAGAACAGCAAGAGGCCCCGATGCGCCGCCTTGATCTCGAGGTACTGTTCCATCATCGGCGTGACGCGCGCTGTGGCTTCCGCCTGCGGCGCGGGCGTTTCGTCGGGCGGCGGTACGGGTATCGGCTGTTGCATGGTCATGGGCGGCGCAACCTACAAAATTTCGGCACCTGCTCCTATCGGTTTGGCCGGAGAGGGGAGGTTTTCCACGTTGTCCGCACCGCGGCATGCGTGGCGGGCCGCAGGCCCCTGCAAATCGCACGCGAAACCGTCAATTGACCTGCCGCGGGCGCCCTCCTAAAACTCCGCCGACATTGAAGAATTTGGCCGGATCGCGGCATTCAGGGAGAACAACGATGCGTGACGTCTTTATCTGCGATGCCGTGCGGACCCCGATCGGTCGTTTCGGCGGCTCGCTCGCCAAGGTGCGTGCCGACGATCTCGCCGCAGCCCCGATCAAGGCGCTGATGGCCAAGCATCCCAATCTCGACTGGGCGCAGGTCGACGAGGTCTTCTTTGGCTGCGCCAACCAGGCCGGCGAGGACAACCGCAACGTCGCGCGCATGGCGCTGCTGCTGGCCGGCCTGCCGGATTCGGTTCCCGGCCAGACCCTGAACCGGCTCTGCGCCTCCGGCCTCGACGCCGTCGGCGCCGCAGGCCGTGCCATCCGCGCCGGCGAGATCGAGCTTGCGATTGCCGGCGGCGTCGAATCCATGACCCGCGCGCCCTTCGTGATGGGCAAGGCGCAGGAAGCGTTCTCGCGCTCGGCCGAAATCTTCGACACCACCATCGGCTGGCGGTTCATCAATCCGCTGCTCAAGGCGCAGTATGGCGTCGATGCGATGCCGGAGACCGGCGAGAACGTCGCCGAGGAATTCCAGGTCTCGCGTGCCGACCAGGACGCCTTCGCGATCCGCTCGCAGCAGCGCGCCGGCGCCGCCATCGCGGCGGGTTATTTCGCGGAAGAAATCACGCCGATCACGATTCCCGGCGGCAAGGCCGGCCCCATCACGGTCGACAAGGACGAGCATCCGCGGCCTGAGACCACGCTGGAAGGTCTGGCAAAACTGAAGCCGATCGTGCGCAATCCCGGCACGGTCACCGCCGGCAACGCCTCCGGCGTCAATGACGGCGCCGCCGCGATGATCCTCGCCTCGGAAGCCGCGGTGAAGAAGCACGGCCTGACGCCCCGCGCGCGCATTCTCGGCCTCGCCTCGGCGGGCGTGCCGCCGCGCATCATGGGCATCGGCCCGGTGCCGGCGACCCGCAAGCTGATGGAGCGTCTCGGCAAGAAGATCAGCGATTTCGACCTGATCGAGCTCAACGAGGCCTTCGCCTCGCAGGGCATCGCCTGCATGCGTCAGCTCGGCGTCGCCGACGATGCCGATTTCGTCAATCCGCATGGCGGCGCCATCGCGCTCGGCCATCCCCTCGGCATGAGCGGCGCGCGTCTCGCGCTCACCGCCGTGCATGGCATGGAGAAGCGCGGCGGCAAGCTGGCGCTCGCCACCATGTGCGTCGGCGTCGGCCAGGGCGTCGCCGTCGCGATCGAGAAGGTGAACTGACGGGACGCTACGCGTCCCGTCATCCCGGAGCCGCTCGTTAGAGCGGAATCCGGGATCTCGAGATTCCGGGTCTGGTCCTTCGGACCATCCCGGAATGACAGTGTTGAAGTTACGCGAGTCGCTTCAGGGACCATTCCATGATCATCGAGCGCGAGCAGGACGTCACGGCCGCGGCACTGGCGGTGATGGAGCGGACATCCGATCCGCGGCTGCGCCAGATCATGGTCTCCCTGGTCAAGCACCTGCACGCCTTCGTGCGTGACGTTCGCCTGACCGAGAAGGAGTTTCGCGATGCCACCGCTGTCATCGCCGAGCTCGGCAAGCTCACGACCGACACCCATAACGAAGTCGTGCTGATGGCGGGCTCGCTCGGCGTCTCCCCGCTGGTGTGCCTGCTCAACAATGGCGATCAGGGCAATACCGAAACCGACCAGTCGCTGCTCGGGCCGTTCTGGCGACTGAACTCGCCGCGGGTCGAGAATGGCGGCTCGATCGTGCGCTCGGAGACACCGGGGGCGCCGCTGTTCGTCAATGGCCGCGTCGTCGACAGGGACGGCCGTCCCGTCGCGGGCGCGGAGGTCGATGTCTGGCACGCTTCGCCGGTCGGCCTCTATGAGAACCAGGACCCTGAGCAGGCCGACATGAACCTGCGCGGCAAGTTCACGACCGACCAGGACGGGTGCTTCGCCTTCCGCTCGGTGATGATGGTCGGCTATCCCATTCCGACGGACGGTGTGGTCGGCCGCCTGCTGGAGGTGCAGAGCCGGCACCCCTATCGACCCGCGCATCTGCATGCCCTGATCTTCAAGCCCGGATTCAAGGTGCTGATCTCGCAGGTCTACGATCCCGCCGACCCTCATATCGACAGCGATGTGCAGTTCGGGGTGACGCAGGCGCTGATCGGCAAGTTCCAGCGCCGCGAGACGCCGCATCCGACCGCGCGCGACGTCACGACGCCCTGGTACTCGCTCGATCACACCTACCGGCTCGAGGCTGGGGAAGCGGTGCTGCCGCGTCCACCGATCAAATAGCGCGCCTGCCAGCGCAGGAAGGCGGCCAAACCCGCTTCCCCAAATTAGTTATATCCTATAATGATTGGCGGAAGCGTTGACCGGCTGGATCTAAAATGGCCGGGGAGGAGTTCGCCAATGACATTCATCTATCCCATCGATAGCAACAAGGCGCATCCGCTGCCGCTGTCGCCCGAGTACAAAAGCTCGATCAAGCGCGCGCCGAACAAGCCCTTGATCCCGATGCGCCACACGCTGTCGGAGCTGACCGGCCCGGTCTACGGCCAGGAGACCGTGCGCGAGGGCGACAACGATCTCACCACCCAGCACACCGGCGAGCCGATCGGCGAGCGCATCATCGTGCACGGCCATGTGCGCGACGAGGACGGCCGCGGCGTGCCGAACTCGCTGGTCGAGATCTGGCAGGCCAATTCGTGCGGCCGCTATGTCCATGTCCGCGACCAGCATCCGGCGCCGCTCGATCCGAATTTCACCGGCGCGGGCCGCACCGTGAGCGATGCTGCCGGCTACTACCGCTTCGTCACCATCAAGCCCGGGGCCTATCCCTGGGGCAATCACCACAATGCGTGGCGCCCCGCGCATATCCATCTCTCGGTGTTCGGCCATTCCTTCGTCACGCGGCTGGTGACGCAGATGTATTTCCCGGCCGACCCGCTGTTTCCGTTCGACCCGATCTTCAACTCGGTGCCGGACGAGAAGGCGCGGGCGCGGATGGTTTCCTCGTTCGACTTAGAGAACACCCAGCCCGAATGGGCGCTGTGCTACCGCTTTGACATCGTGCTGCGCGGCAAGAACGCCACGCCCATGGAGAACCACTAACGTGCAGGATAACGGGATCACCCCATCGCAGACCGTCGGTCCGTTCTTCAAATACGGACTGACGCCAACCGGCGAGTATGCCTGGAACGACGCGTTCACCAATTCGACGCTGACGCCCGACGTCACCGGTGACCGTGTCCGCATCGAGGGCCGCGTGTTCGACGGCGACGGCGTTGTCGTGCCCGATTGCATGCTGGAGATCTGGCAGGCGGATGCGCAAGGACGCTTCGCCGACCCGCAGGACAAGCGCGCGTTGCCCAATGCCAGCTTCCGCGGCTTCGCCCGCTGCGGCACCGACAAGGACGGCAATTACTCCTTCGACACCATCAAGCCGGGCGTGGTGCCCGATCCCGACGGCAAGCCGCAGGCGCCGCACATCGTCCTCGCCGTGTTCGGGCGCGGCATGCTCAGGCATCTCTACACCCGCATCTATTTCAGCGACGAGGCCGGCAACGCCGCCGACCCCGTGCTGGCGCTGGTGCCCGCTGAGCGCCGCGCCACGCTGACCGCGGTGCGCGAGGCCGGCAAGCCGGTCTATCGCCTCGACCTGCACCTCCAGGGCGACGACGAGACGGTGTTCTTCGACATGTGAGGCAATGCGTCGCGGCGACTCCGGGGCGCCGCGACGCGCTTCTCATTCAGCGCAATTGCAGCCGGTGCTGCACGTTTGAGCGTCAGTCTCACTGACCCAAAACCGATTGATCGATCCTACTCCCGTAGTTCTGCGGAGCTTTTCCGTCTGCAACCTGTCCGCGAAGAAAGTCCGTATTTACCGTAACGATCTAGGCTCGGTGCGGATTTGATTCGCGCCTGGATTGCCATATGAAAATTCGTCTGTCGTTGTCTTCCGCGATCATTGCGTTCGGCATCGTGCTCGCCATCGGCTTCACCGCGGTCGTCTCCACCAGTCTCTATGCGCTACGCGAGCTCAAGGTCGGCGGTCCGCTCTATTCCGATATCAAGCTCGGCAATGACCTCATCGCCGACATCCTGCCGCCGCCGGAATATGTCATCGAGGCCTACCTCGAGGCCACGCTCGCGATGCGCGAGCCGGACCAGCTGGCGGCCCATGCCGAGCGCCTGGTCCAGCTTCGCAAGGACTACGACGAGCGCAAGGCCTACTGGGTCGCCTCCAGCCTCTCGGCCGACCTGAAGACTGCCCTGGTGTCGAAATCCGATGCCGAGGTGCAGAAATTCTGGAAGGCGTCCGACCAGCTCCTGCCAGCCCTGAAGGCCAAGGACATGGCTGCC
The DNA here is from genome assembly GCF_029714325.1 of Bradyrhizobium sp. CB1717. Classification (NCBI taxonomy): domain Bacteria; kingdom Pseudomonadati; phylum Pseudomonadota; class Alphaproteobacteria; order Hyphomicrobiales; family Nitrobacteraceae; genus Bradyrhizobium; species Bradyrhizobium sp. CB1717. The sequence continues at coordinate 9,134,785 of NZ_CP121666.1, read as the reverse complement.
TCCGAGCGCACCTATGCGCAGCTCAAGGAGGCCTACACCGCGCATCGCGCCGTCATCGACAGCATCGTCGAGAGCGCCAACAAGCAGAATGCCGACATGGAGAAGCTGGCAGCGGACCGCGACAGCTCGATCCTCTATATCCTGCTCGGTGTCTCCGCCGCGGTACTGGCTTTCATTGCCGCCGGCCTGCTCGGCGTTGCCCTTGGCGTGGTCCGTCCGATCGTGCGCATGACCGGCACGATGCAGAAGCTCGCGACCGGCGATCTCGCCGCCGACATCCCCTTCGCGCATCGGCAGGACGAGATCGGCTCGATGGCGGGCGCCCTCGAGGTGTTCAAGCAGGGGGCGATCGAGAATTCCCGCCTGCGCGAGGAGCAGTTGCAGAACGAGCAGGAGGCCGCACGTGCCAAGCGCTCCGCCCTGCATCAGATGGCCGAGACGGTGGAGCGCGAAACCGGCCGCTCGGTCGATACCGCGAGCGCCGCGAGCCAGGGCGTAGAACGGGTCGCCTCCAGCCTGTCCGAGATCGCCCGCTCGCTGTCCACGGAATCACAGGCTGTCGCCGCGGCCTCGACGCAGGCGCTGGGCAGCTCGCAGACGGTTTCGGCCGCAGCCGAGGAGCTGAGTGCCTCGATCCGGGAGATCGCGACCCAGGTTGCACGCACCTCGACCGTCACGAAGTCGGCGGTCGAGGGCCGCGAGCAGGCGCGTTCGACCATCCAGGCGCTGGCCGGATCGGTGAAGAGGATTGCCGAAGTCTCCGACCTCATCGGCGGCATCGCCGGTCAGACCAACCTTCTGGCGCTCAACGCCACCATCGAGGCGGCGCGGGCCGGCGAGGCCGGCCGCGGCTTCGCGGTGGTCGCGGCCGAGGTGAAATCCCTGTCCGACCAGACCGCCAAATCCACCGAGGAGATCGGGCGTCTGATCGCCGAGATCCAGGCCTCGACACAGGCGGCCGTGGACGCGGTCGAGGCCATGGGCGGCCACATCGTCGAGATCGACGGCGTTGCGACCTCGGTCGCCGCGGCGATGGAAGAGCAGGACGCGGCGACACGGGAGATCGCGCGATCGATCTCCGAATCGGCGTCCGCCGCAAAGGACGTCTCGGCCAAGATCGGCAATGTCAGCCGCGATGCGGCTTCCGTGAACGAGCGCGCCGCGGAGGTCAGGCAGGCGATCGCAGGGATGGCGGCGAACCTCGAGCAGCTGCGGTCGGTCGTGGTCCGGACCGTGCGGGACTCCACCGCCGCGGCATAAGCTGGTCGGTCGCTGGTGCCCGGGATCGTGATCGTGCAGTATGGCGCGGGACAGGGGCATCGTGGTCATGACACTTCCACAATTGCCGGCGGTCGTTGAGCCCGCCCGACTGACGGCTGCGCTGCGCCGGGGCGGCGTGCTGGATGCTGGCGCGGTGCGCGAAGTGAAGGTGCTGCATCAGCGTGACACCGTCGTGTCACATATCGTCCGCCTCGGGCTGCGCTATGTCGGCGAATCCACCGGCGCTCCGCAGTCGCTGATCCTCAAGACTCCCAATTCCGCGTTCGCCGAAAGCCTCGCCAATGGCGGCCGGCGCGAGGTGGATTACTACACCCAGCTCGTGCCGAAGATGCCGCCGGGACTGGTGCCGCGCTGTTTTGACGGGCATTTCGACGAGGGCGGCCCCAGCTGGCATCTGCTGCTCGAGGACCTCACCGACAGCCATGACATCGCGATGGCCTGGCCGGTGCCGCCCTCGCGCGAGCAGACGTTCGCCATCGTCACCACGCTCGCACGCTGGCATGCAGCCTGGTGGGACCATCCGAGCCTCGGCGACACCGTCGGGACCTGGGCGAGCATGGACGAAAGCGCGCAACGCATGGAGACGTTTGCGGGCCATTATGACCGCTTCGCCGACCTACTCGGCAATCGCCTCAGCGAGGAGCGGCGAATCCTCTACCGTCGCCTGATCGATCAGTCGGAGCGGCTGTCCCAGCGCTACCATTCGCGCCGTCATCTCAGCATCACGCATGGCGACGCCCATACCTGGAATTTCATGCTGCCGCGCGCGGGCGTCTCTGACACCGTGCGCATCTTCGATTTCGATCTCTGGAGCATCAACGTTCCGACCCACGACCTCGCCTACATGATGGCCATGCATTGGTATCCGGAACGCCGCCAGGCGCTCGAACGCCCGCTGCTCAATCTCTACCACGACACGCTGATCGAGAGCGGCATCACCGGCTACACGCGCGGCGCACTCGATCGCGACTACCGCTGGGCGGTGCTCTGGCAGATCACGCGGCCGGTCTGGCAGTGGAGCATCAACATCCCGCCGCTGATCTGGTGGAACAATCTGGAGCGCGTGATGATCGCGGTCGAGGATTTGGGGTGCGAGGAGTTGTTGGGGTAGGGGAGGCGCCACAAGCCCGATGTCGTCCTGGCGAAAGCCAGGACCCATTACCCCAGGGCGTGGTTGTGGCACAAACTGTAACCGCGAGCCTTCCAAACTCCGTTCGGTGGTAATGGGTCCTGGATCTGCGCTTCGCTTGTCCAGGACGACGGGGGGTGAAGGAGCCTACTCCATCACTGCATGTTCGGGCCCTGCCGCCTGCTTGCGCAGGGTGGCCTTGGTCGAGCCGATCATCAGCGCGAGCGGGATGGTGCAGAGGATGAAGACCATCACCAGCATGTAGTCATGCGCGAAGGCGATGATCTGCGCCTGCACGCCGACCATCCGGTCGGCCATGGCGCGGCCGGCGTCGGTGGAGAGGTTGATGATGCCGCGCACGTCCGGCATTTGCAGGGCGTGGTTGAATGGGTTGATGTGCTCGGAGAGGATCGCATAGGTCCGCCGCGTGCCCTGCGTCAGCTCGGCGATGACGACCGAAATGCCGACCGAGCTCGCGACATTGCGCATCAGGGTCAGCATGGCGGTGCCATCGGTGCGCAGATGGTTCGGCAGGGTCAGGAACGACACCGTCGAGAGCGGCACGAAGACGAGACCGAAGCCAAAGCCCTGGATGATGCTGACGGTCACGATCTCCGGCACCTGGGTCAGGTCGGTCCAGCCGGTCATCTGGAACAGCGAGCCCGCGGTCAGAGTGAGGCCGGCGATGATCAGCGTGCGGGCCTCGAAATAGCGCATCATGCGGCCGACCAGCATCATGGCGAAGAAGGTGCCGAAACCGCGGCTCGCCAGCAGCAGGCCGGCCGTGATGATGGGATATCCGATCACGTTCTGCATGTAGGGCGAGGCCAGCGCCATGGTGGAGAACAGCACGAGGCCCATCACGACCATGAACACGCAGCCGGTGACGAAGTTGCGATCCCGGAACAGCGCAAAGCGGATGAACGGCGTCGAGGTCGTGAAAGAGTGCGCGAGGAAGAAGTAGAATGCGACCGCCGAGACGATGAACTCCGCGATGATCTCGTTGGATTCCAGCCAGCCGAGCTGCTCGCCGCGATCGAGCGCGAGCTGGAGCGCGCCGATCGCGATTGCCAGCGCTGCGAAGCCGAGCCAGTCGAATTTGAGGCTGAGGTCCTTCTTGGTCTCGTCCATGAAGACGATCAGCCCGAGCACGGTGATCGCGCCGAACGGCAAATTGACGAAGAACACCCAGTGCCAGGAATAGGTCTCGGTCAGCCAGGCGCCCAGCGATGGGCCCATGATCGGGCCCATCATCACGCCCATGCCCCAGATCGACATCGCCTTGGCGCGCTCCTGGAGCGTGTAATAGTCGAGCATGACCGACTGCGACAGCGGCACCAGCGCCGCGCCGAACACGCCTTGCAGCAGGCGGAACAGCACCATCTGGTTGATGTCCTGCGCGAGGCCGCACAGCACCGAGGCGAACGTGAAGCCGGCCGAGCAGATGATGAAGATGCGCTTGCGGCCGAAGCGGTTGGCGATCCAGCCCACCGGCGCGGTCATGATCGCGGCGGCAACGATATAGGCGGTCAGCACCCAGTTGATCTGGTCCTGCGAGGCCGACAGGGTGCCCTGCATGTAGGGCAGTGCGACGTTGGCGATGGTGGTGTCCAGCGCCTGCATGATGGTCGCGGTCATGGCGCAGATCGTCACCATGTTCCGGCGCAGGCCGGGGACCATCAGGCTGGCATTGGGGCCGGACATCGCGTCAGTCCTTGTCTTAATCTTTGAGTCTTACTCTTTGTCCTGGCCCGCGGTCGCCGACAGGCCGAGCAGGCCGGCGAGCGAACGCTTGTGGCCGGTGTCGATGGTGGCATAGACGCTCATGCCGGCCTTCAGCTTCCGGACGTATTTGTCGGTCTCGTCGAAATAGATCCTGACAGGCACGCGCTGCACCACCTTGACGAAATTGCCGGTGGCGTTCTGCGGCGGCAGGATCGCGAACTGCGCACCGGTGCCGGGCGAGAGCGAGCCGATCTTGCCCTTGAAGACGTGGTTGGGAAACGCGTCGACCTCCAGCGTGACCGGCTGGCCTTCGGTGACATAGGTGAGGTCGCTCTCCTTCGGATTGGCGTCGACCCAGGGATGGGCGATGTCGACGATGGAGAACACCGCCGAGCCGGCCGCGACGTAGCGTCCGAGCTGGATCTGCTCGACCTGCGTGGCGACGCCGTCCATCGGCGCGCGCAGCACGGTGTGGTCGAGATTGCGCTGGGCGTCGTCGAGCTTTGCCTTGGCCTGCGCATAGGGCGGGAACTGCTCGAGCGGCAGGTTGGAATCGCCGAGCAACTGCGTCTTTGCGTTGGACAGCTGCTGTTTGACGAACTGCGTCTGTGCGCCGGCGGTCACCAGCGCGTTGGCGGCGTTGTCGAGATCGAGCTGCGAGCCGTAATTGTTCTTCACCAGCGCCTGCTTGCGCTCGACGTCGCGCTGCTTCAGGTCGACGCCCTGCTGGGCGAGGTTGAGCATGTCGCCGTAGATCTTGATGTTGGCGACGAGATTGTCGTAGGTCGTGCGGGCCTGGGCGAGCTGTGCCTTGGCCTCATCCACCGCGTGGCGGAACGGAGCGGGGTCGATCTCGAACAGCTCGTCGCCCTGCTTGACGGATTGCCCCTCTTTCACGAGGACCTTAAGGATCTTGCCGGAGATGTCGGGCGTCACCAGCACCTTCTGCGCGCCGACATAGGCATCGTCGGTGCCGACATAGCGTCCGCCGTTGAGATAGAAGGTGACGCCGCCGATGGCGGCGATCACGGGCAGCACGACCATCAGCAGGAAGCGCCGATAGCGGCGCAGGCCGGCCAGCAGGCGGCGGCGCGGATCGGTGCCGGCCTTCTTGGTGGGCTTGCCGCTGTCGTTCTTCTGCTCGGGCTGGAACTTGAGAACCTGATCAGCCATAGCGCTGCTCCTTACGCACTTGTTCCGCGCCGGATGTCTGGGCGGCGTTACGCACGTTTTCCTTGATTGTTTCGAGTTGGGTGAGGAGACGGTGGGCGTCCGCCGGGCTGATGCCGTCGAGCGCGTTCGCCGTGAGCTCCGACTTCAGGCCGCTCATCCGTCCCAGCAATTGCCGCCCGGCCTTCTTGAGATAGAGGCGCTTGACGCGGCGGTCCGAAGGATCGCTGCGGCGCTCGATCCAGTCATTGTCGCAGAGCTTGTCGATCAGGCGCGTCAGCGTGATCGGCTGCACCTCGAGTAGTTCGGCGAGTTCGGACTGCTTCATGCCCTCGCTGCGCTCGACCTTGGCCAGCACCGCCCATTGTGCGCGGGTGATACCGAAGCGCGAAGCCTCCTTGTCGGCATAGACGCGCAGCAGGCGGTAAAGCTCGGCGAGCGTAAACAGGAAGTTCTGGTCCACGGACCCGCGGCTCATAAGCTTGGTCTCCAATAAGCTTGGGATAATATAAGCAAGCTTATGATTATTGTGTGGCGGATTATCGGGACGCAGTCCCGCGGGATGAGCATGGCTGGCAGCCGCCGGGCCGGTGATGCTTTGGGTTCCATCGCCGAAATGCTAGAACGCAGGCCGCATGACCCTCGCAAAGCCGGCCTTTCCCGCGCCTGACCATGATCACGGCCGCTGCACCGCGGACGCGCTGGCGCATGCCGAGGAGGTTTGCGAGCAGCGCGCGCAGAAATTCACGCCGATCCGCCGCCAGGTGCTGGGTGCCTTGCTCTCCAGCCATCGCCCGCTTGGGGCCTATGAGGTCATCGACGAACTGGCAAAATCGATGGCGCGGCCGGCGCCGATCACGGTCTATCGCGCTCTCGATTTCCTGATGGCCAACGGCCTCGTGCACCGCATTGAGAGCCGCAACGCCTATCTCGCCTGTGCCGCCCATGACCATGACGCGACCTCGGCGGTGGCGTTCCTGATCTGCGAGCGCTGTGGCCTGGTCGGTGAGATCCCGTCGGGGTCCTTTGCCGGGAATCTCAATGCCGCCGCACGCAGCTCAGGCTTCGTGCCGAAGCTGTCTGTGGTGGAGATCACGGGCGTCTGCGCCCATTGTCAGAAAATGTCTTGAAGCAACAACGGCGCAAAGCCGGATCTCAGGAAGAAATGTCCGCAACCCAAGCCAACCCGTCCGCCGGCCGTCCTCTCAGCGCCGGCGCCATCGCCCTGATGCTCATGCTGTGCCTGACCTGGGGATTCAACCAGATCGCGGTGAAGCTGGTGCTGCCGGACATCCCGCCGATGCTCCAGGCGATGATCCGTTCGATGGGCGCGCTGCCGGTGCTGTTCATCATCGGCACCCTCCGCGGCGTGAAATTCTTCGAGCGTGACGGGACGTGGAAGGCCGGCCTGATCGCGGGGCTGATGTTCGGCATCGAGTTTGTGCTGATCTTCCAGGGCCTGCGCCTCACCTCGGCCTCTCGCGCGGTGGTATTCCTCTACACGGCCCCGTTCTTCGTCGCGCTCGGCTCCTACCAGGTGCTCGGCGAGCGGCTTGGCGCCTCGCAATGGCTGGGTCTTGCCATCAGCTTTGCCGGCGTCGCGCTTGCGATCGGCGTGCCGCAGCCCAATGTCGATTCGCATGTCCTGCTCGGCGACCTCCTGATCGTCGGCGGCGCCGGGCTCTGGGCGGCAACCACGCTGGTCGCCAAGGGCACGCGTCTGCGCTTCGCCGCGCCCGAGAAGGCGCTGGGCTATCAGGTCGCGACCTCGATCCCGATCCTGGGGCTGGCGGCCTGGCTGTTTGGCGAATCCATCACCCACACGCCGGCGCCGCTGTCCCTCGGCCTGATGGCCTTCCAGGCGATCTGGGTGGTGGGAACCACGTTCACGCTTTGGTTCGCGCTGGTGAAGGCCTATTCGGCCAGCAAATTGTCCGCTTTTACCTTCATCACCCCTTTGTTTGGCGTGGTGGGTAGCTATTTCATCATGCACGACACTCTGAGTCTGACATTCGGGGCCGCCGCGGTCCTTGTAATTGCTGGGCTTTTTCTGGTTAACCGTCCCAGCCAAACGGCTGCGGCGCCGCGCGATGCATTGCTGAACGTCACCAAAACCTGATATTTGGACGCCATGAACAAGCTCGAAAACCCTCTCGATTCCGACATCGCGGGCCCCGCGGCCCGGCACCGCACCACCCAGGTCAAGGTCGGCGACGTCGCTGTCGGCGGCGGTGCGCCGATCGTCGTGCAGTCGATGACCAACACCGACACCGCCGATATCGACGGCACCATCGCCCAGGTCGCAGCGCTCGCGCGCGCCGGCTCCGAAATGGTCCGCATCACCGTGGACCGCGAGGAGGCCGCTGCCGCCGTCCCGCACATCCGCGATGGCCTCGCCAAGCGCGGCATCACCACGCCCTTGATCGGCGACTTCCACTATATCGGCCACAAGCTGCTCGCGGCCTATCCGGCCTGCGCCGAGGCGCTCGCCAAGTACCGCATCAATCCCGGCAATGTCGGCTTCAAGGACAAGCGCGACACCCAGTTCGCCGACATCATCGAGATCGCGAACAAGAACAGCAAGCCGGTCCGCATTGGCGCCAATTGGGGCTCGCTCGACCAGGAGCTGCTCACCAAGCTGATGGACGAGAACGCGGCCTCGCCGAATCCGCGCGACGTGCGCGCGGTGACGCGCGAGGCCATGGTGCAGTCCGCGCTGCTCTCGGCCGCGCGTGCCGAAGAGCTCGGCATGCCCAAGGACCGCATCATCCTCTCCGCAAAGGTCTCCGCGGTGCAGGACCTCATCGCGGTCTATCAGGATCTCGCCTCTCGTTCCGACTACGCCATCCATCTCGGCCTTACCGAAGCCGGCATGGGCTCGAAGGGCATCGTGGCGTCCTCGGCTGCGCTCGGCATCCTCTTGCAGCAGGGCATCGGCGACACTATCCGCATCTCGCTGACGCCGGAGCCCGGCGGCGACCGCACCCGTGAGGTGCAGGTCGGCCAGGAGCTCTTGCAGACCATGGGCTTCCGCACCTTCGTGCCGCTGGTTGCGGCGTGCCCCGGCTGCGGCCGCACCACCTCGACCACGTTCCAGGAGCTGGCGCGCTCGATCCAGGATTTCATCCGCGACGAGATGCCGACCTGGAAGACGAAATATCCGGGCGTCGAGGAGCTCAACGTTGCGGTGATGGGCTGCATCGTCAACGGCCCCGGCGAATCCAAGCACGCCAATATCGGCATCTCGCTGCCCGGCACCGGCGAAGCCCCGGCCGCGCCCGTGTTCGTCGACGGCAAGAAGTTCCGCACGCTGCGCGGGCCCACCATCTCCGCCGACTTCAAGGCGCTGGTGATCGACTACATCGACCAGCGCTACGGCCAGGGCGCCAAGGTGCCGGCGCCCGCGGCGGAGTGATTTCACTCCGCTAGCAACCAATCACTCCGCTGTCGTCCCGGCGAAAGCCGGGACCCATAACCACAGGCCGTGGTTATGATGCGAGATCGTGGCTCCGAGTCTTCGCCAAATCCAGTTCGGTGGCTATGGGTCCCGGCTTTCGCCGGGACGACACTGATGTTTGCAACGCAGATTGCACATCCATAGCTACGCGCTACCATGCTCCCAACCAAGAACGATCGGGAGACACGCCATGAGCTCACTCGCCGGCAAGCAGGGCCCGCGCTATCGCCACACCGCTGAAGACGGCGCACCCTACGAGACCATCGCGGTCGAAAAGCTCACCCCCATCATCGGCGCGGAAATCTCCGGCGTCGACGTCGGCAAGCTCGTCTCCGATGACTCTCGCTCCAACCGGCAGATGGACGAGATCCACCGCGCGCTCGCCGAAAACCTCGTCATCTTCTTCCGCGACCAGCACATTACGCCGCAGCAGCATCTCGCCTTCGGCCGCAAGTTCGGCGAGCTGCATTTTCATCCGGCCGCGCCGCACGAGGACGAAGATCCGGCCTTGATGAAGATCTACGCCGACAAGAACTCGCCGCGCGCCAACGGCGAGGGCTGGCACTCCGACGTGTCCTGCGATCTCGAGCCGCCGATGGGCTCGATCCTCTACATCAAGCAGTGCCCGCCGCGCGGCGGCGACACGCTGTTCGCCAATATGTACGCGGCCTATGAGGCGCTGTCGGACCGCATGAAGGTCTATCTCGACGGGCTCACGGCGTTGCATGACGGTGAGCCGATCTATCGCGGGCTCTACGCGAACTACGGCGTCGCCGACCGTCCGTCCTATCCGAACGCCGAGCATCCCGTGGTCCGCACGCATCCGGTCACGGGCAGGAAGGCGCTCTACGTCAACCGCGGCTTCACCCGCCACATCAACGGCATCCCGCGCGACGAGAGCGACGCGATGCTCGCCTATCTCTACCAGCACGCCGAAAACCCGCTGTTCCAGTGCCGCTTCCGCTGGACCGAGAACGCCATCGCCTTCTGGGACAACCGCTGCACCCAGCACCGCGCGATGTGGGATTACTGGCCGCATACGCGCTCGGGCACGCGCGTGACGGTGAAGGGGGAGAGGCCGGTTTAGGCGACGGTGCCGTAGGGTGGGCAAAGCGAAGCGTGCCCACCATCTCGCCCGGCATGCAACAAGATGGTGGGCACGGCGCGCGAAGAGCGCGCCTTTGCCCACACTACGAGAGCCGTTCTTGCGTTGACGTCTTCCCGCTCCCGCGCCAATCTTCCAAAAAAACAAATCGGGAGGATTTTCCATGCTCCGCGCAGAGGACAATAAATTCCTGACCGAGTCCGGCCCCGGCACGGGCATGGGCGAGCTGCTGCGCCGCTTCTGGATTCCCGTCCTGCTCTCGGAAGAGCTCCCTGAACCCGATGGCGAGCCGAAGAAGATCGTCGTGCTCGGCGAGGAGCTGCTCGCCTTCCGCGACACGCGCGGCGTGGTCGGTGTCATCGATCAATACTGCCCGCATCGCGGCGCCAATCTCTGGCTTGGTCGGAACGAGGAGTGCGGCGTCCGCTGCGTCTATCACGGCTGGAAGTTCGACACCGACGGCCGCTGCGTGGACATGCCGACCTCCTATCCCGATCTCAACGCCAAGGATCTCATCCGCATCAAATCCTATCCGGTGCGCGAATGGGGTGAGATGATCTGGGCCTATATGGGCCCGGCGGAGGCCATGCCCGAGCTGCCCGATCTCGAAATGGCGCTGCTGCCGGCCTCGCACCGCTACGTCAGCAAGAAATGGCAGGACTGCAACTGGGTGCAGGCGCTGGAAGGCTCGATCGACACCGCGCATTTCACCTTCGCCCATCTCTCCTTCGACAAGGAGGAGAACGAGATCCTGGATATCAAGAAGCATTTTGTGAATCCGCTTCAGCGGATGTCGAGTGACCACATGCGCTGGATCGCAGAGGACCCACGCCCCGTGATCAAGGTCACTCCGCACGAAGCGGGGCTGACGATTGCCGGCGGCCGGCTTACCGGGAGCGACAACATCTACTGGCGCATCGCGCAATTCCTGATGCCGTTCCATGCCTATGCGCCGAGTGCGATGCAGGGCGAAAACATTTTTGGCCAGACCTTCGTGCCCGTCTCCGACACCAATTGCTGGATCTATACTTACGCCTGGAATCCGGAGCGGCCGCTGACGCAGGCCGAACGCGATGCCTATGACCGCGGCAACGGCGTGATCGCGGAGGTCGACGACAATTACGTGCCGCTGCGCCACAAGGGCAACGACTATCTGATCGACCGCAAGCTCCAGAAGACCCGGAGCTACACCGGCATCAAGGGCGTCTCCGAGCAGGACGCCGCGGTGCAGGACAGCCAGGGCCCGATCGCCGACCGCACCCGCGAGCATCTCGGACCGACCGATCTCGGCATCATGCATTTCCGCAAAGTCGTCATGGATCTGGCGCGCGCGCTTCAGCAGGGCGAGCCGCCGCCGCAGGCCGCGCATCAGGACCGCTATGCGGTGCGCTCCGGTGCCTGCGTCACCAGCAAGGCCAAGGACCTGCCCGCGGTGATGCTGGAGCGTTTCGGCGATGTCGCCGGCTTCGTCGGCCGTCCCAGGATTGCGGCAGCGGAGTAGCGCTTGAGGCAATCGCGCAGCATCATCGCAGCTCTTCTTGCGCCGCTGATCGCGTCGATCCTGCTGACGTCGTTCGCTGTTGGTCCCGCCGCTGCCGCGCGGAAAATTGCGAAATCCAGGCCGCCGCCATCACCGGTCAAATGCGAGATGCCGAAATTCCGGATCGTTGTGGATGTCGGTCACACCCCGGACTCCTACGGCGCCTTGAGTGCGCGCAACGATCCGGAGTTCGGCTTCAACTTCCGGCTCGCACGGCTCATCACGGCGAAGCTCAAGTCCGAGGGCTTTGCCGCAACCCGCCTGCTCGTCACGGACGGCAAGGCGCGGCCGAGCCTGTTCAAGCGCGTCGGTGCCGCCAATGACGGCCGCGCCGATCTCTTCCTGTCGGTTCATCACGATTCGGTGCCGGACAAGCTGCTCGACACCTGGGAATTCGACGGCGCGAAGAGCTATTTCAGCGATCGATTTTCGGGCCACTCGCTGTTCGTCTCCGAGCGCAATCCGCACTTCACCACCAGCCTGAAATTGGCGCGGATGATCGGCAGGCAGTTGAAGGAGCAGGGCCTGCACTATGCGAGCCAATACACCTTGCCGGTGATGGGCCGCTACCGGCGCCAGTTGCTCGACAAGGATGTCGGCGTCTATCGCTATGACGGGCTCATCGTGCTGTCGCGAACAAGAAGCGCCGCCGTGCTGCTCGAAGCCGGCTCCATCATCAACCGCGACGAGGAGATGGAAATGAACTCGGCGGAGCGGCAGGAGCTGATAGCAGGGGCCGTGGCCGCTGCGGTGGGGGAATTTTGCGAGAGGCGGTAGCTGGCCCCGGGGCTTCAGCCCGTCATTGCGAGCGCAGCGAAGCAATCCAGAGTCTTTCCGCAGAGGCAGTCTGGATTGCTTCGTTGCGCTCGCAATGACGAGAGGGCTACAGCGGCCCGCCCCGGTACTCCCGGTTCGCCAGGCTCGCCTCCTCCAGATCCAGATCCCGCTCGATCCGGCGCCTCGTCTCGTCGGTGATCTGGCCGTCGCGCAAGAGGTCGTGGATGAATTTGCGCTCGGCGTCGATCAGGTTGCGGGTCAGTGCGGTGCCGGCGGCCGAGACGTCGTGATGGGCGGGATCAAGTGAATCGGGCAGCTGGTTGACGCGGATCTCGTGGCGGGCGCGCAGCAGCCGCATCACCTCGTCGGAGATCTCCTTTTCCGCGGTCAACGCATCGAGCGACTTCAGTGCGGCGTCGAGCGCCTGGCGTCGCGCCGTGATCTCCGCCTCGTGCTCGCTGACATGCTCATGGCGGCCGGCCTCGGCGACACCGAGCCAGCGCACCACCGGCGGCAGCGTCAGGCCGACGCCGATCAGCGTCACGAAGATGACGCCGAAGGCGACGAACAGGATCAGGTCGCGATAGGGAAAGGCCTCGCCGCCGGGCAGCGTGAACGGCAGCGCCAGCGCGGCCGCCAGCGACACGGCGCCACGCACGCCGGTGAAGGCAAGCACGAACGGCCATTGCCATGGCGGGGACGGATCGCGCTCGCGCAACGACTTGGAGAGGATGCGCGGCAGATAGGTCGCGGGATAGAGCCAGACGAACCGCGCGGTCACGATGATCATCAGGACCACGGCGGTCGCGATCAGGATGTCGTCGAGCGGAAATGCCTTCGACTTCTCGTAGAGCGCGCGCATCTGGAAGCCGGTGAGCAGGAACAGCAGGCCCTCGATCAGGTAGATGATGAGGTCCCAGAAGAAAATGCCTTGCAGGCGCGTCGATGCCGAGATCAGCAGCGGGCCGTTCCAGCTCACATAGAGGCCGCAGGCGACAGTGGCGATCACGCCGGAGCCGCCGACATGCTCGGGCAGCCAGTAGGAGACGTAAGGCGTGATCAGCGACAGCGTCAGCTCGACCTGGGGATCCCTGGACCATTTGCGGAAGCGGAGGGAGAGCCAGCCGACGCCGATGCCGAAGGCGATCTCGCTGGCCACGATCAGCAGGAACTCGCCGGCCGCCAGCGGCAGCGAGAAATGTCCAACCATGATGGCGGCGAGCGCGAAGCGGTACAGGATCAGCGCGGTGGCGTCGTTGGCAAGCCCTTCGCCTTCGAGGATGACGACGAGCCGGCGCGGCAAGTTGAGCCGGCGCGCGATCGCGAGCGGCGCCACCACGTCGGGCGGCGCGACGATGGCCCCGAGCAGGAAGCCCACGGTCAAGGGCAGGCCGATCAGATAATGCGTGGCGGCCGCCACCAGCGCCGCGGTGAAGATCACCGCGCCGACCGCGAGCAGCACGATCGGCCGCAGATTGTTCCTGAACTCGCGCCAGCTCATGGCGACGCTCGCCGAGTAGATCAGCGGCGGCAGCACCATCAGCAGCACCAGTTCCGGCGGCAGCTCGACCGGCGGCATGCCCGGCACGAAGGCGAGGCCGACGCCGGAGAGCATCAGCAGGATCGCAGGAGCAATGTTGAAACGACGCGCGACAAGCGCGGTGCCCGCCAGCACCGCGAGCAGGATCAGGAAGGTCTGGAATTTCGCTGCGATCATGGCCTGTCTTGGCCCGGAAGCGGCCAAGAGGTCAATGCGGCGGTCAATGCGGTGGCCTTACGCCAGCCGCTCTGCCACCATGCGTCCGATGCGGGCAAATACAGCCGCGATCTGCGCGGAATTCGGCGTGCCGCCCTGGGTATAGGCCGCGATCAGGATCGGCACATCCGGCTTGGTACCAGTCTTGGGCCAGACGACGGCGATATCGCCCGACGCATCCTTGCCGTTGTTGCCGGTCTTGTCGCCGATTGTCCAATCCGCCGGCAGGCCGCCGCGCAGCCGGTTCGCGCCGGTCTTGCAGTTCACCATCCAGTCGGTCAGTTGGGCACGTGACGCCGCTGACAGCGCCTCGCCCGTCACCAGCCGGCGCAAATTGCCCGCCATCGCGGCCGGCGTCGTGGTGTCCTGGGGATTGCCGGGCGGAGAGCGGTTGAGCTCGGGCTCATTGTGGTCGAGCCGCGTGGTGGTGTCGCCGAGCGATCGCCAGAATGCGGTGAGCGCGGCCGGCCCGCCGATCCGCGCCAGCAGCAGATTGGCGCAGGTGTTGTCGCTGAGCTCGACGATCGCCCTGCACATCTCGGCGACCGACATCTTGCCGGCCGCGAGATTTTGCTTGGCAACCGGAGCATAGTCGAGCAGGTCGGCCTGACTGTAAGCGATCATGGCCGCAAGCTGCTCCTCGCCGCGGTCGACCCGCGCCAGCACGCAGGCCGCAAGCGAAGCCTTGAAGGTCGAGCACATGACGAAGCGCTCGTCGGCACGCCAGGCGAGCTTCTTGCCGGTCGCGAGATTCTCCGCATAGAGCCCGATCCGCCCGCCGCTGTCGCGCTCATAGGTTTCGAGCTCTGGCGGCGCCTCTGCCGCAAGAGCGGGAGAAGCGGCCATCCAGGCAAGCGAGGCGAGCAGGGAACGGCGGTCGAGATGCATCGAGAGACCTTCAGGCGAGTGGAGAATGAACACGTAGCGTGCGCTTTATCCGCGCCGTCATTGCGAGCGCAGCGAAGCAATCCAGAGTCTCTCCGCGGAGGGATTCTGGATTGCTTCGTCGCAAGGGCTCCTCGCAATGACGGGGCGAGAGCGGCGCTCGCAATGACGGAGAATGGCGAGCGAGTGCGCCCGATTTCGGGCAGCGGAAGCGCCCCTCACTCCCTCAGATCATACCTGTACGATTTCGACACGATCTGCCAGCCATCTGCGAGCTTCATCGCCACCAGATAGTCGGTGAAATAGCGCGGCGGCAGCTGGCAGCGCACCTTGATGAAGGCGGTCTTCTCGTCGGAGCGGTCGATGGTGACGATGAAATCCTCGCGCGGCTTGCCTTCGGCCTTGCCGGAGGCGCGCTTGCGCACGCGGTCGAGCCAGTCCGGCACGGTCAGGACCTGGAGCTCGCCCTTCTCGATCCAGCGCAGATCGGCGGAGGGATGGAAGATGGCGCCGAGCTTTTCAGCGTCGCCCTCATAGAGCCCGTCAAAATAGGATTGCACGACGGCTTCGACGCTCGAACGGTTCTGGCTCATGGGGCATCCCTTTACATGATGGCTTGGGCGGAACTTAGTCGTACACATCATAATGCGCTATGGGTGTGTCAGCTATTTGCGCGAAGGCTTCGCCATGACCGGATCAGAAAATTCGAACGCTCGTATCCTGACCGGCGAATGCTATTGCCGCACGGTGCGCTTTGAAGTGGCGGACGCGTTCTCCTATGCGATGAACTGCCACTGTTCGAACTGCCGCCGCACCACCGGTTCGGCCTTCAAGCCGTTCGCCGGCATCGCGCAGGAGAAGCTCCACATCGTCCAGGGCGGCGACCAGCGGCTCATTTTCGGGGACGCCACCACCCATGACGCCCACTGCGCCCGCTGCGGCTCGCTGCTCTATTCCCGGATGCGGGAGGGAAAATGGGTCCATGTCGCCATGGGAACCCTGGTCGATGCCCCCTCGATCCGGCCGAGCGCCCATATTTTCGTGGGCTCGAAGGCGCCCTGGCACGAGATTACGGACGATCTGCCGCAGTATCGGGGACATATCGGGGATTCCTAGGGGAACCGGCCCCGCGCCGCGTGTGTCGCCGAACCCCGACCGCGCTGGCGCGACAAACATAGAGGGTCTTTCGGCCTGTCGTCGAAGCCGCCTTCGTGACCTCCATCACGAGCGCCGGCGACGGGTCCTGCTAGAGCGATCCCAAAGGGGCCGGATGGCCCCGAACTTCGGAAGTCGTGTCATGCGCAACCTGCTCAGACTTTACCCGCTTCTCCTCGCTGCCACGCTGCTGCTTGGCGCCGAGCCCGCCTTTGCCGGAAAGCGCGTGGCGCTGGTGCTCGCCAACTCCGCCTACCAGCACGCCCCCTCGCTGGCCAACCCCGTCAATGACGGTGCGGTGATGGCGAAGACGTTGAAGGAGGCCGGTTTCGACGTGGTCGATTCCCGGCACGATCTGTCGGCCCAGGATACGCGGCGTGTGCTGCGCGACTTTGCCGATGCGACCCGCACTGCCGATATTGCCGTGGTCTACTATGCCGGTCACGGCATCGAGGTCGAAGGCTCGAACTATCTGATCCCCGTCGACGCCAGGCTCGAGCGCGACACCGACGTCTACGACGAGGCGCTCTCGCTCGACCGGATCCTGGTCGCGGTCGAGCCCGCCAAGCAGCTCCGCCTGGTGATTCTGGACGCCTGCCGCGACAATCCGTTCGGCAAGACCATGAAGCGCACCATCGCCTCGCGCGGCATCGGCCGCGGCCTCGCCCAGGTCGAGCCGACCAGCCCCAACACGCTGATCGCCTATTCGGCCAAGGCCGGCTTCACGGCGCAGGATGGCGACGGCGCCAACAGCCCGTTTACGGTCGCGCTGTCGAAGCATCTGACGACGCCGGGCCTCGATGTCCGCCGCGCTTTCGGCTTCGTGCGCGACGACGTGCTGAAGTCGACCGGCAACAAGCAGGAGCCGTTCGTCTATGGCTCGCTCGGCGGCGACGACGTCCCGCTGGTGCCGGTCAAGGCGGTGGCTGCAGCGCCTGCGGCGAACCCTCAGGCCGACATGCGCCGCGACTACGAGCTCGCGCTCCAGGTCGGCAACAGGCCGGCGTGGGAAGCCTTCCTGGCCCAGCACCCTGACGGCTTCTATGCCAACCTCGCCAAGCTGCAGATCGACAAGATTCAGGCCGAGCAGGCCCATGCGGCGGCGATCGAGAAGGCGAAGCAGGCCGAGGCCGAGCGCGATCGTCTTGCCGCGCTCGGCGCGCAGAAGGATGCGCAGGCCAAAGCTGCGGCCGATGCAAAGGCCGCCGAGCAGGCCCAGCTCGCCGCGCAGAAGACGAAGGAGCAGGCGCAACAGCAGGCGGCCGCCGCCGAGCAGCAGCGCGTCAATCTCGCCGCCTCGGCGCCGAGCACTGCGCCGGCCAGCACCGCGAGCCCGGCCGGCACCAACGTCGCCTCGCTGACGCCGGCGGCGACGCCAGCCGATCTCAGCCGCTCGGTGCAGACCGAGCTTGGCCGGGTCGGTTGTTTCTCCGGACAGGCCGACGGCAATTGGAGTACGTCCTCGCAGCGCTCGCTGTCGCAGTTCAACCGCTACGCCGGCACCAAGCTCGACGTGAAGGTCGCGAGCACCGACGCGCTCGATGCGGTCAAGTCGAAGCCGTCACGGGTCTGCCCGCTGGTTTGCGAGCATGGCTTCAAGGCCGACGGCGACAAGTGCACGAAGATCGTTTGCCGCGAAGGCTATGCGGTCAACGACGACAATGAGTGCGAGAAGCAGCGCGCCGCCAAGCCGGCCAAGCCTGCAACCGCCAAGCGCGACGACGGCGACGAGCGTCCGGCGCGGCAGCGCCGTCAGGCCGGCGGTGCGGCGGCCGAAGCGGCAGGCGGCTACGGTGCAGCTGCCGGCATCGCTGCCGCCGGCCGTCGCTCGGGTGGCGGTCAGGTGTTCTGCAACAGCAGCGGTTGCCGTCCGGTCAGTCGCGGCTGCCATCTCGAATATCGTGGCGGCGGCGGCCCCGGCAACGACGCCAATGCCGAAGTGTGCAACTGACCCTTCGCCGGGACGACAGCTTAGTTTGAAATCGCGCTCGCCGCGATGTTCACCGTCAGCGCCAGCAAGGCCGTGTTGTAGATGAAGGACACGATGCCATGTGCCGTGGCGGTGCGGCGGATGATCTTGTCGGTGATGCCGACGTCGGAGACCTGCGCGGTCATGCCGATCACGAACGAGAAGTAGACGAAGTCCCAATAGTCGGCGTGGTCTTCCTTGTCGCCGCTCGGAAACTGCAGGCCGCCCGGCTTGGCGTTGCGATAGTAATCATGGGCGTAGTGCAGCGCGAAGGTGGTGTGCACGGCGGCCCATGACAGCGCGATCGTGGTGATCGCGATGGTCAGCTCCAGCGCCCCGCGATGTGGCGTGCCGAGCTCGGAAACGATCGCCGCAACGCTGGCGAAGGCGCCGATTGCCGTCACCAGCAGGATCACGAAGCGGCCGTCATCCTGCATCGCGGCGGCGCGGCGGATGTGCTGGTGGTCGTTGCACAGCATCATCGCATAGACCAGCACGAGATAGACGGCGATCAGCGCATCCCAGCCGAACAGCAGCCGCGTCACCAGCCGGTGCGAGCCCGGTAGCAGCAGGCTGACCAGGATGCCGGCCGCGAGCGCGATGAAGGTCCGCGGCCGTGCATAGATCAGCCGCACCGGCCGCGACATCTTGCGGAAGCGGACGAGGACGGGGTCTTCTTTGTCGGTGGCCATGACGGTGACGGCTCTCTCGCTCAACTCTCGTTGTCGCCGCATCGCAGGTGCGCTCCCTCCCCGCTTGCGGGGGAGGGGTGGGGAGAGGGGTGTCTCCACATTCGAGAACCCCCAAGAGGAGGGAACCCTCACCCGGCGCTTTGCGCCGACCTCTCCCGCAAGCGGGAGAGGTGAGAGCGCCCGGAGTTGTCAGCTCTTCCGCTCGGCGACGAAGCGTGCGGCGGCTTGCAGCACAGCGGCGCGATCGCCGAAGATCGCGACGGCGCTGTCGGCGCGCGCGAGCAGGTCGCGCACGCGCTGCTTGGCGCCTTCGATGCCGAGCTGGGTGACGAACGTGGTCTTGCCGAGCGCGGCATCGGCGCCGGCCGGCTTGCCGAGCGCGGCGGCATCGCCTTCGACGTCGAGCAGATCGTCGGCGATCTGGAAGGCTTCGCCGAGCGCACGGCCGTAATCGTCGAGCGCCTGATACTCCTTCTGCGACGCCTGGCCGAGGATCGCGCCGGCGATGCAGCCGTAGCGCAAGAGCGCACCGGTCTTCATCTGCTGAATCCGGGCGACATCGATCGGTTCGTTGCCGCCGAAGCGGCCTTCGCCGGCGAGGTCGAGGATCTGGCCGCCGACCATGCCGCCGATGCCGGCGCAGCGCGCCAGCGCGCGCGTCAGCAAGAGCCGTACATTGGCGTCGCGATGGATCTCGTCGCGCGTGACGATGTCGAAGGCGAGCGTCAGGAGGCCGTCGCCGGCGAGGATCGCGGTGGCGTCGTCGGTCTGCTTGTGCAGGGTGGGGCGGCCGCGGCGCAGGTCGGAATTGTCCATCGCCGGCAGATCGTCATGGATCAGCGAATAGCAGTGGATGCATTCGAGCGCGGCGCCCACGAGCAGGGCCGCATCGCGCGGCACGCCGAACACCGCTGCGCTTTCGACCACCAGGAACGGCCGCAGGCGCTTGCCACCGTTCAGGCTCGAATAGCGCATTGCGTCCATCAGTCGCTTGGGCCGGGCGATCTCATCGTGCAGGATGTCGTCCGACAGCAGGCGCCCGAGCAGGGCTTCGGTGTCATCAGCGGTCTTGTCCAGACGTTTGGCGAAATCGGACGGGGACGTGCCGGTCATCAAGAAAGGCTCCAGAACTAAAATTCGGCGGGACAATCCTTTATGCGCCCGCATCAGTCAATCGCTTGGAAGGCCTAAAAAGTGCTGGAAAAGGCCCGAATTATCACAGACTTAATGGTCCAGCCCGTGGCCGCGGTTCAGTTTGCGCCGGAAAGGTCGATTTGCGCATCGTCAAGATCCTGCTGGTGGTGCTCGCGGTCGTGGTCCTCGCGCCCTATGTGATCGCGCCGTTCTACCGCGCCGGCCATCCTGTTTCGACGCTGATGGCCTGGCGCAGCTTGCGGGGTGCGCCGATGCAGCGGGAATGGATCGATCTGGCTGACATGTCGCCCTATCTGCCGCGTGCGGTGGTGGCGGCCGAGGACGCTCATTTCTGCAAGCATCATGGCATCGATTGGGGCGCGCTGCGCGAGGCGATCGACGATGCGAAGGAGGACGGCACCCCATTCCGGGGCGCCTCCACCATCACCCAGCAGGTCGCAAAAAACCTGTTTCTCTGGCAGGGGCGCGATTTCATCCGCAAGGCGCTGGAATTCCCGCTGGCGTTGTGGATCGACCTGGTGCTGCCCAAGGCCCGGATTCTGGAAATTTACCTCAACATCGCCGAGCTTGGCCCCCAGGGCCAGTTTGGGGTCGAGGCGGCCAGTGCCTATGCCTTCGGCAAATCGGCCGAAAACCTCTCACCCCGGGAGGCCGCGCTGCTGGCCTCGATCCTGCCGAATCCGGTCAAACGCAGCGCCCGGACCCCGGGACCGGGCGTCCGGCGGCTGGCGGCCACCTATATGGCGCGGGGGCAGGCGAGCTCACTTGTGACCTGCTGGCGGGAAAATCGCTGATTCCGGGCCCTTTTTGGACGCATTTTCCGGGCCAAAAGCCTAGCTTTACGGCCAGCCTTCCTCTATAAGCCCGGCCTTGATCGGCATTCAGCTCGCCTCGTATTGCGGGTGCTGAGCCGTCCCTTCCCGGACGATGCCCCTGATGACACCAATCCCTAGAGGATATTGAAATGGCCGTTCCGAGAAGAAAAACCTCGCCGTCGCGCCGTGGCATGCGCCGCTCGGCAGACGCCATCAAGAAGCCGACCTATGTGGAAGACAAGGACTCCGGCGAGCTCCGTCGTCCGCACCATCTCGACCTCAAGACCGGCATGTACAAGGGCCGTCAGGTCCTGAAGAAGAAAGAGTCCTAAAGTCAGGACCTTTCTCCGGGCAGGATGATTAAGCCTGCCTGATTGCGGCCAACCCATGAGATATGGCAGTGACGGCGGCGGAGCCAATGCTTCGCCGCCGCATTGTCCTGTCTGGATATCTTGATCGAGAAGGCATCTCGTCGATGGTCGGTTTCCCGCTGCTTCTGATTCCGCTCGCGGTCTACAACATCATCGCCTTCCTGATGCCCAGCGTGTCCTTCTCGGACGTGCTGTTCAAGGTGCCGATGATCACGGGCGAGACCTGGCCGGTCACGCTCGCCGATCTCCTGCTCGCGCTCGGCGTGGTGCTGTTGCTGCTCGAGGTGGTCAAGGGCGCGCGGCCCGGCTCGAAATTCCTGATGGATCATCTGCTGTCGCTGATCATCTTCGGCGCGGCCGCCGCCGAATTCGTGATGTGGCCCAAATTCGGCAACTCCACCTTTTTCCTGCTGGTGCTGCTGGCGATGGCCGATTTCCTCGGCGGCATCGCCCAGCGCACGCGCCGCCGCGTCACCTATGTCGCCGAGACGACGGTGCCGGCGCCGCGTAAGGCGAAGCGTCGGGCCGAACCGCCGGCCGATGAAGCCGCCGCCGAGCCCAAGTTCGAGCCGGTGCCGGCGCAGCCAGCGCCGGTGGTCCCACCCGCGCCCTCCGCGCAGTCGGTCGCCGAATCCGTGCTGATGGACCATCCCGCGCCGAAGCCGGTGATCCCGCCCTCGCCGGAAATCCCTTCGCCGCATCTGCAGCCGGGCAACGGCACGCCGTCCTCGCCCGACGCGCCGCCGCGCTGATTTCTCTGAGTTTGGCTTAGTCCCACCGCAACGTCGGTGTGCTCCTCGCCCCGCTCTTCGCGGGGAGAGGTGAAGGAAGACGGCCTCGCTTCAAAAATTCGATCCTCAAGCCACCTGTCGCGTGCGCGCGGTGACGCTTCCGAGCGGACGCTTGCTGCCATAGGCCATCCGCGCATCTTCGGACGAGCCGCGGCGGAGCCGGCTGGCCTGGGGCAGGTGCTCGGCATTGGCGATCAGCTGGGTGACGAAGCTTGAATCGGGGCGGGGCAGCGGCACCTTGTGGAGCCATTGCACAGTCGGGATCAGCGGCACCAGGGCCGTGCCCATGCTGCCTGCCGCCTCATCCGATCGATCAGTACTCAACATCGCGATCACCGTTGATCCGGCGGACATTGTCGCGTTTCGGGACGCGCGCGCCGGTGCGTGTCAGTACTCGCAAGGCCTATGCCGGGCGGGCCGGTTTGGTTCCCCCCTCGCTTCACAACGTGGTTTCCAAATTGTTTATCAACTTTGCCTAGGGTCGAAGCCGAATCTGGCTTTATCCTGTGCCGGCTCAGGACTCCCCGCTGTCCCGAAATGAGGCGATTTTGACCCCCGCATTGCCGCAAGCCTCCGACATCCTGGCCGCCCTCGGCCAGGCCGTGTTCGCCTGGGACATCGCCAGCGACGTCATCGTCTGGGGCGAGCAGGTCGGTGCCGTCTTCCCCGGCATCCCCGCGGAGCGGCTCGCGACCGGCGCCGAATTCGCCAAGCTGATCGAGCCGGCGCAGTCGCTGCGGACCGCCGCGCTGGCGCAGACCTCCCCCGTGCACGGTGCCGACGGCACGCCCTACCGCGTCGAGTATGGCGTGCGCATGAGCGCCTCCGATCCCGTGGTCTGGATCGAGGAGACCGGCCGCTGGTTCGCCGGCCCCGATGGCCGGCCCACGCGTGCGATCGGCTCCGTCCGCATCAACAATGAGCGTCACGCCCGCGACGAGGAATTGTCAAAGCTGGCCCGGCTCGATCCGCTGACCGGCGAGCTCAACCGCGCCCATCTGATCGCGGCGCTGGCCGAGGCGATCGAGGAGACGACCCGCTTCCGCTCGACTGCGGCCTTCATGCTCGTCGGCATCGATCACCTCGCCCGCGTCAACGACGCTTTCGGCTTCGACGTCGCCGATGCCGTGATCCTCGACATCGCCAAGCGCATCCGCGCGCGCCTGCGCGGCGGCGATGTGCTCGGGCGCTTCTCCGGCAACAAGTTCGGCCTGATCCTGAAGAACTGCACCATCGACGACATGAACGTCGCCGCCGAGCGTTTCCTCGCCGGCATCCGCGACGAGGTGGTGCCGACGAAATCCGGTCCGGTCTCGGTCACCGCCTCGATCGGCGCGGTGAGCCTACCGCGCTATGCTCGCAACACCGACGAGGCTGTAAACCGCGCCCATGAGACGCTCGACGCCGCCAAGCGCCGGCGGGCCGGCTCGTTTGCGGCGTGGCGTCCGGATGCCACGCGCGATGCGCAGCGCCGCGTCAACATCCGTGTCACCGACGAGATCGTCACGGCGCTGAACGAGCGTCGCATCAAGCTTGCCTATGAGCCTGTCGTGTCGGCTGGCTCGCGCCAGCGCGCATTCCACGAATGCCTGGTGCGGATGGACCAGGGCGACGGCCAGGTCCTGCTCGCGCCCGACATCGTGCCGGTCGCCGAGCGGCTCGGCCTCATCCGCCTGGTCGATCACCGCGTGCTCGAGCTCGTGGTTGCCGAGCTCGCGGCCGCGCCCGATGTCAGTCTCAGCCTCAATATCTCGCCCGACACCACCATGGATCCGGACTGGTGGGCGGGAATCGAGTCGCTGATGCTGGCCCATCCCGGGGTCGCCGAGCGGCTGATCGTCGAGATCACAGAGACGGTCGCGATCCAGGACATCGACGACGTCCGCGGCTTCGTCACGCGGCTGAAGAATTTCGGCAGCCGCATCGCCATCGACGATTTCGGCGCCGGCTACACCTCGTTCCGAAACCTGCGCAAGCTCGGCGTCGACATCGTCAAGATCGACGGCGCCTTCGTGCAGAACATCACGCACTCCGCCGACGACCGCGCCTTCGTCCAGACCCTGATCGACCTCGCCCGCCGCCTCGACATCAAGACCGTCGCCGAATGGGTGCAGGACGAGGAGGCCGCCAACATGCTGCACGACTGGGGCTGCGACTACATCCAGGGCCGGCTCATCGGGCTGGCATCGGCCGAGCGGCCGTGGGGCGTGGCGGCGGAGGATGCGCTGCCTGCGGCAAGCTGAGACATCGTAGGGTGGGCAAAGCGAAGCGTGCCCACGACTTCTGTTGTGGTCGTGGCGAGATGGTGGGCACGGCGCAAGTGCGCCTTTGCCCACCCTACGAGAGCGCGCGTGGGGTCGACCCTCTCCGTTGCCATTGCGAGCGCAGGCTACGCCACACAAATCCCTGCGACCGCGACCTTCTGGAACAGATGCGGACTTGCGACGGCCGACGCGGGGTAGTCCGCGATCTTCGCGCGGAACTCCGGGTGGGTGAACGCCGCACGGAAATGCGCATTGGACTCCCAGACCGCGTAATTGAGATAGGTCGGATTGTCGCCGATCGCACGATGCAACTGGGTCGAGATGAAACCCGGCTGCCGCTTCATGAAAGCGGCATCGTCCTGCCAGCTCGTCAGGAAGGTCTGTTCATCCGCGGCATCGAGCGTGAACAGGTTCACCAGCACCACGGGGCCGGCCTCGAGCGCGACCTGGCGGTCGATCGGGAAAGTTGGGTCGAGCGGACGCATCAGGGGCATGGCATCACTCCGGTTAAGTTGGTATCATCATGTCAATTCGACAGTATGTGACATAGATATTTGACATGATGATGTCAAGATAGGATGATCATTACAAATGACCAGGACCAAGCGGACCGCGGCGGGCGAGGCCCTGACCGGCTTCATTCTCGAGCTGTTCCGGGCCAACGGCCAGCTCCTGACCGCCGGTGATCGGCTGGTCGCCTCGCTCGGCCTCACCAGCGCGCGCTGGCAGATTTTGGGGGCGATCGTCGATGCCGAGCGTCCGGAGCCCGTGGCCTGGCTGGCGCGCAATCTCGGCGCCAACCGCCAGAACGTGCAGCGGATCGTCAACGATCTCGAGCGCGATGGCCTCGTTGCCTTCGAGACCAATCCGCATCACCGCCGGGCCCAGCTCGTCGTGCTCACCAACAAGGGCAGGCAGGTCTTTGACGCCGCCGGCCGCTTGCAGGCCCCTTGGGTCAACGGCCTGGCGGAAGGTCTGTCAGTGAGGGAGATCGAGACGGCTCATCGCGTGATTGGCGCGCTGCGCGATCGGCTGGAAGGAAGCGGCGAGGGGTGACTGGGCCGCTCCTCTTGCGCCGTAGGGTGGGCAAAGCGAAAGCGTGCCCACCATAGAGAGATGGTGGGGACGGCGCATCCGCGCCTTTGCCCACCCTGCGAAGTTTGAGCGGAGCAGCGAGGGGCGCGGCGCCTCACGCCCCTTCATCCAGCGCCACCAGCTCGCGCTTCTTGCGCAGCGCGGGCATCAGCGGCGCGATCAGCAGCACCAGCGCCAGCGTCAGGCACGCCGCCGAGATCGGCCGCTGCACAAAAGTCCAGAGATCGCCCTGCGACAGGATCAGCGACTTGCGCAGATTGTTCTCCAGCATCGGCCCGAGCACGAAGGCGAGCACCAGCGGTGCCGGCTCGTAGCCGAGCTTGCGCATGAAATAGCCGATGATACCGAACGCGATCATCACATAGACGTCGAACACGTTGTTGCTCGAGCAATAGACGCCGAGGATCGTGAACAGGATGATCAGGGGGAACAGGATGTTGTAGGGCAGCTTCAAAAGCTGCACCCACATGCCGATCATCGGCAGATTGAGGATCAGCAGCATGACGTTGCCGATATACATGCTGGCGACGATGCCCCAGAACAGGCCGGGGTTTTGCGTGATCAGCAGCGGGCCCGGTTGCAGGCCGTGGATGACGAAGGCCCCGAGCAGCAGCGCCATCACCACGTTCGGCGGAATGCCGAGTGTCATCAGCGGAATGAACGCACCGCCGGCCGCCGCGTTGTTCGCAGACTCCGGTCCCGCAACGCCCTCGATCGCGCCATGGCCAAAGCGCTCCGGCGTTTTCGACAGACGCTTCTCGAGCGCATAGGACGCAAACGAAGCCACCACCGCGCCGCCGCCCGGCAGAATGCCGAGCAGGAAGCCGAGCAGCGTGCCGCGCGCCACGGGGCCGGCGCTCGCCTGCCAGTCCTCCTTGTTGGGCAGGAGCTGGGTGATCTTGGCGTTGATGATGTCGCGCTTGATCGCCTGCTCGGTGTTGAGCAGCACCTCGGCGACGCCGAACAAGCCCATGACCACGGGCACGAGGCCGATGCCGTCGATCAGCTCCATGCGGCCGAAGGTGAGGCGCGGCTGCGCGGTGATGCTGTCGAGCCCGATCAGCCCGAGCACCACGCCGATGCAGGCCATCAGCAGCGCCTTCGGCATCGAGCCCTGCGTGAGGAAGGTGAGCACGACGAGGCCAAGCACCATCAGGCTGAAATACTCGGCCGGGCCGAATGCGATCGCGATGCTGGCAAGCTTTGGGGCCACCAGCATCAGGGCGACCAGCGCGAACGTGCCGGCGATGAAAGAGCCGAAGGCGGAGATACCGAGCGCAGGACCGGCGCGGCCCTGCTTGGCCATCTGGTGGCCGTCGATGCAGGTGACGACGGAGGCCGCCTCGCCGGGGATGTTGACCAGGATCGAGGTGGTCGAGCCGCCATACATCGAGCCGTAGTAGATGCCGGCCATCATGATGATGCCGGATTCCGGCGTGCCCGAGAGCGTCACGGGCAGCAGCAGCGACATCGCCGAGATCGGCCCGATGCCCGGCAGCACCCCGACCAGCGTGCCGATGAAGACCCCGATGAAGCAGTAGAGCAGGTTGATCCCGGTCAGCGCGACGCCGAACCCATGCGCGACATTGGCGAGCGTGTCCATGCGGTCAACCGATCCCGAACAGGCCAGAGGGCAGCTGGATCAACAGCAGGCGCTTGAGCACCCACCACATCCCTGATGGCACCAGCACGGCGATCGGGATCGCCAGCGTCCAGCGCACCGGGTCGATCAGCCGCAACAGCAGCAGCATCAGCGGGATCGACGACAGCAGGAATCCCAGCGGCTCGAGCGCGAAGGAGAATGCGGTGAGGCAGGCGATGACGAGCAGCGGCTTGCTCCAGCGCACGTTCTCCCAGCGCGAGGCCAGCGTCGGCCCGCCCTCGGTGATCGCCGAGACGATGATGGAGCCTGCGAACACGCACATCAGGATGCCCGTGTAGAACAGCACATAGCCGGAGCCGGGATCGTTGATGGTGCCGAGCTTGAGCTTCAGCCCCGACCAGATCACGAAGCCGCCGAGCCCGAGCCCGATCAGCCCGCCCCAGAGCTCGGAGTTGTTGAGGCGGAGTTTGACGTTGGTTTGGTTGTTCATTCGCTTTCCTCTCGTGCCCCGGACGCAGCGCAGCGCAAAGCGGTGCGCTGCGGAGCCGGGGCCCATGAGTGTGGACGAAAAGGTGGGTCCCGGCTCTGCGGTGCATCGCTGAAGAAGCGCTGCACCGCGTCCGGGACAAGGAAGCAGTTCAGCCCTACTTCTTCGCCAGCCCGAGCGTATCGATCACCTTGCGCTCGGACTCCGTGACCTCGACGACGAACTTCTTGTAGTCCTCGGTGTTCTTATAGTTCGGCACCATGTCGTATTTGGCGAGCGTGGCGATCACTGCGGGATCCTCGACCGCCTTCTTGAAGGCGTCGTGAAGCTTGGCGACGATTTTGGGATCCATGCCCTTCGGCCCCGCGATGCCGAACGGCGAATCATAGACCATAGGATAGCCGAGCTCCTTCAGCGTCGGCACATCAGGGTAGTTCGGCGACCGCGCGCCGGTCCATACCATCAGCAGCTTCAGCTTGCCGGCATCGACCAGCGGCCGCCACCCCGTGGAATCGGCTTGCAGCATCGTGTGCTGGCCGAGCACGGCCGCGTTGGTCTCCGCGCCGCCCTTGAATGGCACCTGCGTCAGCTTGATGCCGGACATCGCCGCGATCTGCTCCATGCCGATATGCAGCGAGGTGCCGGTGCCCGGCGTCGCATAGGTCACCTTGCCCGGATTGGCCTTGGCGAAGTCGACGACATCCTTCCAGGACTTGAACTGCGACTCGGCGCTGGTGGTCACGCCAAAGGTGTAGCCGGTGAGATGGATGATATAGGTGAAGTCCTTCGCCGGATCCCATGACACCTCCTGCATCAGGGGCAGGCGGAACACGGTGATCGGAATCTGCGAGATGGTGTAGCCGTCCGGTTTCGCGGCCGCGGCCATGGTCGCCGGGCCCACCGTGCCGCCGCCGCCGGCCTTGTTGTCGATCACGATCGGCTGCCCCAACACCTTCGAGGCGCTGTCGGCGATCGCGCGCATCGAGATGTCGGTCGAGCCACCGGCCGGCCATGGCACGATCAGCGTGACCGGTTTGGTGGGATAGTCCTGCGCGCCGGCGGCGGTCGCGAGCAATGCGCCCACAACATGCATGGCGGCAAAGGCAATCGTCTTCAGCCCGTATCGCGACATCGAAACACCTCCCTCGCAGCGGTCTCGGTGGACCGCCGTTTCTCATTGTTATGACGGGATTGTCCCCGAAATCATGGGAGAAGAAAAGCGCATTGAGCGGATCGCCGGCAGGGGCGAGGACGCACCCGCTCGCGGAAACGAGACGTGCGACAATTGGTCGTTTTGAGGCGTGCCGAGAGGCGGAATTTGAGGAAGGCCCTGAAGCTCCTACGCCACGCGCCGCACTGCGTTCAGCGTCTCGATGGTGCGGCCGACCTCGGCGGCCGGGCACGGCTTGCCGAAATAATAGCCCTGCACCGCGGTGCAGCCGCATTCGCGCACGAAGTCGAGTTGCTCCTCGGTCTCCACGCCCTCTGCCGTGGTCTCGACGCCGAGTACGGAGCCGAGGCTGGCGATGGTGCGGACGATGGCAACGCTCTCCGGGCTTTCACCGAGCGTGCCGACGAAAGAGCGGTCGATCTTGATGCGGTCGAACGGAAACTTGCGCAAATAGCTGAGCGAGGAATAGCCGACGCCGAAATCGTCGAGGCTGACGCGCACTCCCAATGCGCGGAGCTGATGCAGGATCTCGATCGTCGCCTCGCTGTCGTCGAGCAGCGCGGTCTCGGTGACCTCGAGCTCGAGGCGTTGCGGCGGCAGCCCGGCTTCCGCGAGCACACTCGTGACCATCGTCGCCAGCCCGCGCGAGCGGAATTGCACCGGTGACAGGTTCACCGCGACGGTGACGTCGGGCCAGGACGCTGCAGTGGCACAGGCCGTGCGCAGCACCCATTCGCCGATCGGAACGATCAGCCCGTTCTCCTCAGCGATCGGGATGAACTCGGCGGGCGAGACCAGGCCGCGCGAGGGATGTTTCCAGCGCAGCAGCGCCTCGAAGCCGGTGAGCTCGGTCGAATCCAGCCGCATCTGCGGCTGGAACACCAGATGGAACTGGTTGGACTCCAGTGCGCCGCGCAGATCGTGCTCCAGCGCGTGCCGGCTGCGCGCCTCTTCCTCCATCTCGGGCTCGAACAGCTGGTAGGCGCCGCGCCCCTTGGCCTTGGCCTGGTACAGCGCAAGGTCGGCGCATTTCATCAGCTCGTCGGCGTCCAAGCCGTGATCGGGCGCGATCGCGATGCCGACGGAGACGCCGACATGGATCGCCTGGCTTTCCAGCTGCGGCGGGTGGCCGATGATCTCGACCAGGCGGCGGGCGAGCTGTTCGGCCGATTCCGGCTGCGGGCCGCGCTGGAGCACGGCGAACTCGTCGCCGCCGAGCCGCGCGACGGTATCGTGCTCGCCGACATTCTCCTTCAGGCGGGCCGCGACCCAGCGCAACAACCGGTCGCCGGCGGCATGGCCGAGACGGTCGTTGACGGTCTTGAAATTATCGAGATCGAAGCACAGCACCGCCATTGCGCCGCCGGCAATCGCGACGTGGTTCAATCCCTCGCCCATCTTCTCGCGGAACAGGGTGCGGTTTGGCAAGTCAGTCAGGGAGTCGTGCCGCGCCATATGCGCCACGCGGGCCTGGGCCTTGTGGCGCTCGGTGACGTCCTCATAGGTGACCACCCAGCCGCCATGCTCCATCCGCTTGTGATTGAGCTTGATGATGCGGCCGTCGCTCAAATGGCGGTGCAGCGTGTGCTCGCCCTCGCGCAGCCGCTCGACATAATCGGCATAGAGCTTGGCGCCGGACATGTTCGGATGGATGCCGAGAGCGCAACTGTGCTCCATGATCTCACGCATCGAGACGCCCGGCTTCACCATGTCGGGCGAGAGGCCATACATCTCGATATAGCGACGGTTGCAGACGATCACGCGCAGGCTCGAATCGAGCATGCACAGGCCCTGGCTCATGTTGTTCAGGGCCGCATCGAAGCGCCGATACTGCTCGCTCAGCTCCTCGACCGCGTGCTCGCGCTCGGTGATGTCCTCATAGGTGGCGACGAAGCCGCCTTCGGCCAGCGCGCAATAGCGGACCGAGATCACGGTGTCGTTCGACATGCGCCGGCGCGTCGGCGAGGAATCGCGGTTCGCGATCCGCGCGCGGGCGGCTTCCAGGATCTGTTGGGGGGTGTATTCCGAGGCGAACGCGCCGTTCGCCATCGATCGCTCGATCAGCTCGCCGAGATGCGTGCCGGGCCTCGTCTCCTCCGGCGAGAGCAGGTAGATCTTGCGGTAGGTGGTGTTGCAGACGCGCAGGCGCATGTCGCTGTCGTAGAAGGCGAGCCCGTGCGCCATGTTCTCCAGCGCCGCGTCGAGAATGAAGTTCTGCCGCCGCAGCGTCTCCTCGTATTGCAGCCGTTCGGTGACGTCTTCGTGCACCGTCACCCAGCCGCCGTCGGGGAGGAAGCGGGAGACCGCCTGCACCATCCGTCCGTCGTAGCGCATCACCAGCAGGGTCTTCGCCTTCCTGGCGCGCACGTCCTCGAGCCTGGTGTTGTGGAATTCCTCCGCCGGCATGCCCGCCACGTTGCCGCGCGCGAGCCAGTGGTCGATGGCCGTACCGTGCGCGACGCCGGGTTTTACGATGTCGGGGTCGAGATTGTAGAGCTTCAGGAAGCGCTCGTTGCACAGGACGACGCGGCTGTCGGCGTCATACATGATGAGGCCGTGCGACATGTTGGCGAGCGCGTGCTGGCTGCGTTCGGTCTGCACGTGCAATTCCGCCTCGAGCCGGGACAGGCGGCTGACGTCGTCGCAGATCGTCATCCAGCCGCCGCCCGGAAGTGGCTTCAGCTCGAGGGACATGACGAGGCCGCTCGCCAGCCGCTGCTCGGTCCGGAACGGCTTGCCGCCTGCGATCTGCGCGATCCGCGCCGAATACAGCGCGTCGAGCTCGCTCTCCGGGAAGTTGCCGCGGCTCGCACTGTGCGCGAGCACCTCGCGGTAGCTCGTGCCGATGCGCACGATTTCGGCCGACAGGTCGAATAGCGAGAGATAGCGCTGGTTGACCAGCACGATCCTGTTGTCGGCATCGTAAACGCAGACGCCTTGCTCCATGCGATCGAGCGCAAGCTGGCTCAGCGCGACCAGGGCCTCCGGGCCCTGCTCGCGGCGTGCACCAAGCTCGTTGTCGCGGGTCGACGTCATGGGGTCGGCATGATCTCGGCGGGCAATAGACTTAACGCAACGTAATTCCGCTGCCGAGGGTAGCGAAGAGGCGGGAAAATTCCCTTAAGCGCAGTAGTTTACGGAGGGTGACTCGCGATGGAGAGACTTTGCTTGGTCCGCGAGAGTGCGGAGGCGCTTGCAAGCCAGAGTTGGCCGAGCGCGCAACAATTTCCGCCGCGGCGCCCCTACGGCCCGTAAAGCACGAGCTCCGTATCCGTGAGGTCGGCGAGCTGCGGCCGGTGCGGGCCTTTGAAATATTTGCGGCCGCGCCGTTCGGTGTAGATGCCGGCGAGACCGGGAATCGGGCCGTTGGCATCGACCGCCACCGAGATCTTGCCGAGCCGCAGCAGCAGCCGGCCGATGCGGCCGGCGCATTCGGCGTATTCGGCGGCGCTGCGGCAGTAGATCAGCTTCATCGCGGGCGGCGCGATGAAGCCGCGGCGGATGCGCACCGGTTGCAGGATGAAAGGAAACGTTCCCTTTGGCGTGCGGCAGACGATGCTGAGGCAATTGTAACGCGCATGCCGCGTCAGGAGCTCGGTCTCGTCCTGGGAAAGCCCGTCGATCGCCTTGGCGTGCTGGGAGATCACCTCGATCTTGCTCCAGCGCGGGGCGCGCGCCAGCGCCGGCACCGAGAAGAAGATGCCGCGGCAGTAATTGCGAAAACCCTGGGCCTCGATGATCGGCCAGGTCCACGGCGCCGGGCTGATGTTGAGATAGGTGACGTCCTTGTGCCGCTGCGCGACCTTGGTCAGGAACGGAGCGTAGTTGCGGTAGGCCGGATCGACATACCAGCTCGACAGATTGCACTGGATGGCGGTCTCTTCGCCGTGGTTTCGCGTCGTGTAGATCAGCAGCAGCACGCCGACGGGCTCGCCGTCATTGTCGAGCATGTAGCCGAAGCGCGGGTAGCCTTCCGGCACGGGCCGGAAGGCCTGCCGGCGCAGGCCCTGCATCCAGTATTCGCGTGAGCGGCCGACGAAGCCGCGCGTCAGCAAGTCCGCGATCTTCTCGACGTCGGACTCGGTGATCTCGCGGCAACGGACCTTGGTATGGATCACGCTCGTCTTGCCCGTGGAAATGGTCGGCCTCGTTTGGTCTATCGTTTCAGCATGATCTTTTCGGGATCATGCTCTAGCGCCAGCCTTCGCCATGGGCTTCTGCCGCGGCTTGCGGCTGCAGGCCCAGCATGTCCCGCACCTTGGCGGGCCAGGCTGACAGATCGGTGCCGTGGGTGTGGAACATGGCGACGGCCAGGCGGTCCATGCCGAAGGCGACGCAGCCGGTATGGGCCGGCTCGCCATTGGCGTCCTGGATGCCCCAGGTCGTGCCGAAATGCTCGCGGTGATAGTTGAAGCTCATGCAGGCGGTCGGCTGCTCCTCCGAGCGCAGCGGGATCAGAAGCTCGAACTTGAGCTGCTGCTGCTTCTGGCTCACCGCCTTCATCTGGCCGACGCGGCCAAAGAAGGGATCGCTGGCATAGTCGACGCGGAAGGTCAGGCCGAGATCGGTCGCGATTTTCTGCGCGCGCACCATCCAGCGCTCGCGGAAATCGGCGACGTCGTCGGGCGTGCCGATGCAGACATATTCGCGCATGCGGAACGATTGCAGCCGGTCGAGGTGTTTCGACGGCTCGCGGCGGAAGCAGTCGGCGGCGACGTCGAAGCGCAGGCCGCCCTTCGGCAACTGGCCCCGGCTCGCCGCGATCGGATAGACGGGATAGCAGGCGGCCGGCGACAGCACGAGATCGCCCGGGGACAGTGACGTGGTCCAGTCGCCGCCGGCATCGAAGCGGCTCACCGCCGCGTTGATCTCGCGCTCGGTGCCATGCAGGCCGCAGACGCAGCCGAGGAGGTTCGGGAAGCTCTTGAGATAACCTGACTTCTCCAGCTGGGCGCGGCTCATCACCGGCGGGAAGCGCAAGGCTTCGGTGCCGGCTTCGCGGTGGCTGGTGATCAGGGCGGCGAGCCGTTCGACGATGCCCTCATAGAGCGCGGTGCGGGCGTAGACGCCGTCCGAGCCCATGCGGTGGAACAGTTTGTCGGCGAGATGATCGAGTGGATCAACGATCTCAGGCGCGGTTTCCGGCGAATTGGGGAGGACGGCAATGTTCATGGGTCGATGTCCTGCTATCTCGAAATTGTTCTTGTTGATCTGGTCGGGAAGGCACGTCAGTCATGAAGGCTCGATGGCACGCCGCTCATCAGCGTCGAGGTCGCGGCGTTGGCCAGAATGCGGTCGTTGTTGATCATGATCGGCGACGACAGCACGTCGCGCAGATGACGGCCCATGGTGAACTCGCCGTCGTTGCGGTAGCCGGAAAGGCCCGCGGTGCGCATCGCATGCATCACGGTCTCGACCGCGAGCTCGGAGGCCTGCACCTTCAGCAGCGTGATCGAGGACTGGAAGTCGAGCGAGCCGAGCGCGCGTTCGTCATGCTCGGCACGGGAGAAGGCGTCGATGTTGGTCGAAATCAGCGCGCGCAGTTTTGCGAGCGACATCTTCGCGGCGGTGAAATGCGCAGCCGCCGGCGGCATCTGCCCGCCGGACGCGCGGGCCGCCTTGCGGACGAAGGCCTGCGCGCGCGTCACCGCGGCTGCCGCAATGCCGGCCCAGGCCGAGGACCAGCACAGATGCGCGAAGGGCGTCATGGTCTGGGCGTGGATCTTGTCGTAGGCTTCCGGGAAGACGCGGTCGGCGGGACAATCGACCTTCAGCTCGAAACCGGTCGAGCAGGTGCCGCGCATGCCGAGTGTTTCCCAGCCCTGCGTCTGCTTCAGCGAATAATCGTCCTTGGCGAGCGCCAGCAGGACCTGGTCGGAGGCGGCGGCGTCGGTGGCGCGGCGGGCGATGGTGACGAGGCCGTCGGCCTCGGCGCCGTAGGAGATCACGGTGGCGTCGCGCACCAGCGAGACGGTGTCGCCGGCGTGGTCGACGGCGGCGGCGCTGGCGCGGATGTTGCCACCGTTCTGGCCTTCGGTGGTGGAGGAGGCGAGCAGCCACTGGTCGCGGGCGACCCGGCGCATCATGGTTTCCATCCAGGGGATGCCGTGGCCGTGCCTGACGACGCAGGCGACCTTGGTCGTGTGCATCGCGTAGATCATTGCGGTCGAGGCGCAGGAACGCCCGAGCGTGTAGCAAACGTCGGTGACGTCATGGATCGAAGCGCCGAAGCCGCCGAACTCGACCGGGATCATGACGCCGAGCAGCTTCTGCTCGCGCGCGACGTCGAAGGCCTTATGCGGGAAGCGGGCGTCGCGATCGACCCCGTCTGCATCGGCCGCGGCCGCTACGGCGGTCCGGGCGGCGCGCTCGATCAGGGAGGGTCCCTGCTCGAGGAAGCTAGCTTCCGTTTCGTCGACAGTGAGAACAGCTTCACGCACGTTCATACTCGTCCGCCTCCGGTTTGCCGTTCAGGATCGCCGGCATCATTCGCGATGCGTGTAAACGATCCTCCGGCCATCTTTGCTTGTGAGACGAGGCTACGGATTTAATTCAAATTCGTCGATGAAATAGAGGGTAAACGATCTCCAATTCCGAATGGACAGTTAAGGTCCGGTTTTTCGCACCTCCCGGATTTCCGCGATCGCGTTAGTGAACTGGAAGAGGCCTGAACTTCAGACAATCTGAGTCATCGTTTACTAAGAAACGCGAAGTAATGGTGACGCCCATTGCGGGATCGGCCGTCCCTGCCCATCGTACCCGGCAGTCCGGCCCGACCTTTCATAGACAGATGGGAATTTATCGATGCAGGCCTTCGAACCCGAATTGCGCAATCGCATCATCAAGCTGGTGAAGGGCATCCTCGCGCAGAACGCGCTGTCCGCCGACGTCGCCCCGTCAGCCAAGCTCGTCGACGTCGGCCTGACCTCGATGGACATGGTCAATCTCATGCTCGGCGTCGAAGCCGAATTCGACTTCACCATCCCGCAGTCCGAGATCACGCCGGAGAATTTCCAGTCGGTCGAGACGCTGGAGCGCATGGTCGCGACACAGCTGCGGCTCGCGACTGCGGCTTGACCATTCTCCGGGGTCGTCCTGGCGAAAGCCAGGACCCATTACCCCAGGGAGAAGTTTGGCGAAGATCGGTCGTTCGGGATTGACATAGCGCCTCATCGATAGACCTCGCGGTATGGGTCCTGGCCTTCGCCAGGACGACACCGAGTGAGTGGCAAGCGCCTGCGCTCACAGCCACGCCATCCCCCACCACCCCCGTTCCAAAACCGCCGCAAAACTGGCATAGCTTTAACCATGTCGCACGTGGCGAACGGGGTGGAGCGGGTATGACGCAGGCGGTATTGGGCATCATTGGTGGCTCCGGCATTTACGACCTGCCGGGTCTCGAGGGCGCGCGCGAAGAGGTGATCGAGAGCCCCTGGGGCGAGCCGTCGGCGCCTTTAAGGCGCGGCTCCATTGCCGGCCTGCCGATCGTGTTCCTGCCGCGGCACGACAAGGGCCACCGTCTGTCGCCCTCCGACATCAACTATCGCGCCAATATCGACGTCCTCAAACGGGCCGGTGTCACCGACCTGATCTCGCTGTCCGCCTGCGGCTCTTTCAAGGAGGAACTGCCGCCCGGCACCTTCGTCCTCATCGACCAGTTCGTCGATCGCACCCACAAGCGCGAGAGCTCGTTCTTCGGTCGCGGCTGCGTCGCGCATGTGTCGATGGCGCACCCGGTCTCGCCGCGGCTGCGCATCCATCTTGCCGCGGCCGCCGAAGCGGAGGGCATCGCGATCGCGCGCGGCGGCACCTATGTCTGCATGGAAGGGCCGCAATTCTCCACCTATGCGGAGAGCATGACCTACAAGACGCTGGGCTATTCGGTGATCGGCATGACCAACATGCCTGAAGCAAAACTCGCGCGCGAGGCGGAGATTTGCTACGCTACCGTCGCGATGGTGACGGATTTCGATTGCTGGCATCCCGATCACGATGCCGTCACCGTGCAAGACATCATCCGCGTGCTGAACTCGAATGCCGACAAGGCCAAGGCGCTGGTGGCGCGGCTGGCAAAGGATTTCCCGCGCGAGCACGAGCCGTGCCCGATCGGTTCGGACCGCGCGCTCGACACCGCGCTGATCACGGCGCCAGAGGCGCGCGATCCCGAGCTCCTGAAGAAGCTCGACGCGGTGGCCGGGCGCATCCTGCGGGCGTGATACGAAAGGTAGAATGCCATGAAGGTCGACGGCAAGCATTTCCGTAGCATCTGGCGCGAGCGCGACGGCTGGTCGGTCGGCGCGATCGACCAGCGCCGGCTGCCGCATGAATTCATCATCGCGCGCCTGACATCGTGCGAGGACGCGGCCGTCGCGATCCGCGACATGCTGGTGCGCGGCGCGCCACTGATCGGTGCGACCGCCGCCTATGGCATGGCGCTCGCGATGCGCGAGGACGCCTCAGATGCTGGCCTGAAGCGCGCCTACGACACGCTGGTCGTTGCGCGGCCGACCGCGATCAATCTGAAATGGGCGCTCGACGAGATGCGCACGGCGCTCGCGCCGATCGATCCGGTCGAGCGGGCGGAAGCCGCCTATGCCCGCGCCGATGAGATCGTCGAGCAGGACGTCGAGATCAACCGCGGCATTGCCGGCAACGGTCTTGCGCTGATCGAGGCGATTGCGGCGAAGAAGCCGGGTGAAGTGGTCAACGTGCTGACCCATTGCAACGCCGGCTGGCTCGCCACCGTCGACTGGGGCACTGCGACCGCGCCGATCTATCTCGCGCATGAGCGCGGCCTCAAGATCCATGTCTGGGTCGACGAGACGCGGCCGCGCAACCAGGGCGCCTCGCTCACCGCCTGGGAGCTCGGCCATCACGGCGTGCCGCATACGGTGATTCCGGACAATACCGGCGGGCACCTGATGCAGCACGGCATGGTCGATCTCGCCATCGTCGGCACCGACCGCGTCGCCGCCAACGGCGATGTCTGCAACAAGATCGGCACGTATCTCAAGGCGCTCGCCGCGCATGACAACGGCGTGCCGTTCTACGTCGCGCTGCCGTCGCCGACGATCGACTTTGCGGTGAGTGACGGTATCCGCGACATCCCGATCGAGCAGCGCAGCGGTGTGGAGGTCACCGACATGACCGGCCGCACCGCCGATGGAAGGCTGGAGACGGTGCGGATCGTGCCTGAGGGCTCACCGGTCGCGAACTACGCCTTCGATGTGACGCCGGCGCGTCTCGTCACCGGTCTCATTACCGAACGCGGTGTGCTTAAGCCCGACAGTGCCGCGCTGGCCGCGGCGTTTCCGGAGCGCATCGCCGCCGCGGCGGAGTAGGCTCTCGTAGGGTGGGCAAAGGCGCGGAAGCGCTGTGCCCACCATCTGCTTGTGGTGGGCACGCTCCGCTTTGCCCACCCTACGGCATTTGCGAACTAGCTCAGCTTCAACCCCGTCGCCTTCTCGAGATCCGCGATGGCCTGCGCGCCACTCGTCACCTTGATCGTGGTCATGCCCATCTCGCGCGCCGGCTTCAGGTTGACGCCGAGATCGTCGAGATAGACGCAGTTCCTCGGATCGACCTTCAGCGTCTCGACCATCAGCCGGTAGATGCGCGGGTCGGGCTTGCGCAGGCCGATCTTGGCGGATTCGATGACGTGATCGAACAGCACCATCACCTCGGCGATGTAGAGCGAGCGTCCGGTCATGCTGCCGATGGCGTTGGCCGGCAGATTGTTGGTGATGCAGCCCGTCTTGAACTGCGCCTTGATGCGCTTCAAGGCTTCGACCATCTCGGGGCGCAGGTCGCCCTGGAGCAGCGGCAGCACGTCGCGTCCGCGGACCTGGGCGCCGAGTGCGAGCGATTCCTCGGCGAACAAGCGATCGAATGTCTCGATATCGACCTCGGCGCGCTCGAATTTGGCCCAGGCATTTTCGAGATGGTTGGCGGCATTGGTGCGCCGGATGATGTCGGCGGGCAGGCCGCGCTCGGTCTCGAACCGCGTGAACGCCTCGAA
Source organism: Bradyrhizobium sp. CB1717 (assembly GCF_029714325.1). Taxonomy (NCBI): domain Bacteria; kingdom Pseudomonadati; phylum Pseudomonadota; class Alphaproteobacteria; order Hyphomicrobiales; family Nitrobacteraceae; genus Bradyrhizobium; species Bradyrhizobium sp. CB1717. The sequence continues at coordinate 9,096,374 of NZ_CP121666.1, read as the reverse complement.
CGGCGAGCTCGTCAGCACGCCGCCAAAATCAAAGATCACCGCCTCGATCGCCACGATCCTGCCCTCGTCAATTCCTTTCCAAGAGGGCTAGCATGCGCTATCGGCAAGGGCCAGCCCGAAGCAATCCGCCGCCGTCATCGATGCCGAAGCGTGTTCCCATGAAGAAGCTTGCCACGTTCGTCGCAGCCTCGCTGCTGCTCGCAACACCCGCCCGCGCCATCGTCGGCGGCGGCACGCCGCAGGCCGATGGCGTCGCGCGCGCCGTCGTCACCATCGTCGGCTCGCGCGGCAATTTCTGCACCGGCACCTTGATCGCGCCAAAACTCGTGCTGACGGTCGCCCACTGTGTGCAGCCTGGCGCCGACTACAAGATCGTCGATCGCAGCGCCGACGGCGCGCCGCAATTGCTGAACGTCCGCACCGTCGCGATCCATCCGAACTTCAACATGCAGGCGATGCAGGCGCATCGCGCCACCGCTGACGTGGCGCTGCTGCAACTGGAAATTCCACTGAAGGGAAAATCGACGGTGCCGATCGGCATGCCGACGATTCCGATTCAGGTCGGCAGTCGCTTCGTCATCGCCGGTATCGGCGTCACCGTGCGCGGTGACGGCAAGAGCGGCGGGGTGACGCGTGTTGCCGGCCTCGTTGCCACCGGTCAGCCCGGCACGCTCCAAATCCGGCTGGTCGATCCCGTAACCAACGGAGTTCGCGACGGAATCGGCGCCTGTACCGGCGATTCCGGCGGTCCTGTGTTCGAGGACAAGCCGAGTGGCTCGATGCTCGTCGGGCTCATCAGCTGGTCGACGGGACCGAACGGCGCCGCCGGCTGCGGCGGCCTGACCGGTGTCACGCCGCTCACGCTCTATCGCGACTGGATTTTGCAGACCGCGCGGAGCTGGGGTGCGGCGTTGTAGTTTGACCGCGACTTGATCTATGTCATTTTGAAGCGGAAGCGCGATGGGCGACCATGCCCGTCGCGGAGGAAACGCGTCGTCCGGTCAAGGACGGCCACAAAAACAAGCAAGGCATAGAAGCAACAATGAATGTCGCTGTTCGCAGTCACGCTACCACCAAGCAGGCCTCAGAGCATTTCGACGTGCTGATCGTCGGCGCCGGCATCTCCGGCATCGGCAGCGCCTATCATATCGAAAAGCAGCTGCCGGGTACGAGCTATCTCATCCTGGAAACACAGGCGACGTTCGGCGGCACCTGGAGCACGCATCGCTATCCCGGCATCCGCTCGGACAGCGATCTCCACACCTTCGGCTACAGCTTCAAGCCCTGGGTCGGGCCGCCCATCGCGACCGCCGAGGAGATTCTCTCCTACATGAAGGAGGTGATCGACGACAACGATATCGCCCGCCACATTCGCTACAAGCACCAGATCAATTCCGCGAGCTGGTCGAGCGAGCAGAATCTCTGGACCATCGAGGCGACGACCACCGATACGGGCGAGGCAAAGACCTTCACTGCAAACTTCCTCTGGATGTGCCAGGGCTATTATCGCCATTCCGAAGGCTACACGCCGGAATGGAAGGGCATGGACCGCTTCAAGGGCCGCATCGTCCATCCGCAGACCTGGCCGGATGATATCGATCTCGCGGGCAAGAAAGTCGTCGTGATCGGCTCCGGTGCGACCGCAGCGACGCTGGTGCCGAACATCGCGGACAGTTGCGCACATGTCACCATGCTGCAGCGTTCGCCGACTTATTTCCGCCTCGGCCGCAACGCCATCGAGATCGCCGAGGAGCTGCGCCGGCTTCAGGTCGAGGAGACCTGGATTCACGAGATCGTCCGCCGCAAGATTCTGTTCGAGCAGGACGCGTTCACGAAGCTCTGTCTGGCCAAGCCCGAGCAGGTGAAGAAGGAGCTGATCGGCCAGATCAGTGCGGTGCTCGGTCCCGACTACGACGTCGAGACGCATTTCACGCCATCCTATCGGCCGTGGCGGCAGCGCATCGCCTTCGTGCCGGATGCCGACCTGTTCAAGGGCATCGCCAGCGGCAAGGCCTCGGTCGTCACCGACGAGATCGAATGCTTCGTCGAGAACGGCATCCAGCTCAAATCGGGCAAGCTGCTGGAAGCGGACGTCATCGTCACCGCGACCGGCTTCAATCTCTCGGCACTCGGCGACATCGCCTTCGAGATCGACGGCAAGCCGCTCGCCTTCGGCGACACCGTCACCTATCGCGGCATGATGTTCACGGGCGTGCCGAACTTGGTCTGGGTGTTCGGCTATTTCCGTGCCAGCTGGACGCTGCGCGTCGATCTCGTCGCCGATTTCGTCTGCCGCCTGCTCGGCCACATGAAGGCCAAGGGCAAGAAGAAGGTCGAGGTGAGCTTGCGGCCCGAAGACCACAACATGCCGATCCTGCCCTGGATCGATCCTGAGAACTTCAATCCGGGCTACATCATGCGCAACATGAACTTGCTGCCCAAGCGCGGCGACAAGCCGGAATGGCAGCACAGCCAGGACTACTGGACCGAAAAGGACGAGATTCCGAAGACGGACCTGGATGACAAGGCGTTTGTTTATGGGTGAGGGCGTCATTCGTGTGAGGGGCGGTGGACGGCGTTACACACGCCGCTGTCGTCCCGGTCTTCGCCGGGACGACAGCGAATGAGTCGCGACGCTATTCGTCCAACCAAGATGTCGTCCTGGCGAAAGCCAGGACCCATTACCCCAAGCAGTGGTCGTGACGCGAGCTGGTAACCACGAGTCTTCGTCAAACCACTCCCTGGGGCAATGGGTCCTGGATCTGCGCTCAGCTTCGCTGCGCTTGTCCAGGACGACACTATTGGCTGGGCTGGCGGAACCTCAACTCACTCGCAGCATCGCTACGAATTCCTCCGCGTCGCATTCGCGGCAATCGCCGCGGCCGCCGTGCGGTTCTCCACGCCGAGCTTGGAGTAGATCTGCTCCAGATGCTTGTCGACCGTGCGCGGGCTGAGGCCCAAGATCTGCGCGATGTCGCGGTTGGTCTTGCCCTTGCTGAGCCAGGCCAGCACTTCGCCTTCGCGGGTGGTGAGGCCGAGCTCGCTGGTGAATTCTGGCGGCAGCGCGGTGCCGGCCTCCTTGGACAGCCGCAGCAGGAATTCGTTCGGCGCGGTCTCGCCCATGTAATAGAAACGGAGCTGCGGATTGTCGGGCAGGGACGCGGCTTGCGATTTCGCGCTGCCCTTGCCCTTGGCCTGCTCCAGCCATTGCAGCAGTGATGGCGGCAGAACGAAGTCGTCGGCCTGCGCACCGTGATGATCGGCCAGCAGCTTCTGGGCCTGCGGGGTCGCCCAGAGCAAATTGCCCTGCCGGTTGACCGCGAACAGGAAGCGGCCGGAGACGTCCAGAGCAGTGCGCGCGCTCTGGGTCAGCCTTGCGTTGCCGAGATGGACGCGGATACGCGCCAGCATCTCCTCGATCACGATCGGCTTGGTCACGTAGTCGACGCCGCCGGCGTCCAGCCCGCGCACGATATGCTCGGTTTCGGCAAGGCCCGTCATGAAGATGACGGGGACATTGGCAAGGCCCGCATCGCGCTTGAGGCGGCGGCAGGTCTCGAACCCGTCGATGCCGGGCATCACGGCATCGAGCAGCACGATGTCGGGCGTGATCTGGTCGACGATCCGCATCGCCGCCGCGCCGTCGAGCGCCACCATGACCGTCATGCCGGCGCCGTCCAGCGCATCGGTGAGCAGCCGCAGCGTCTCGGGAGAATCGTCCACAACGAGCGCGACGTCGCGCTTCTTTGGTTCAATGCTCATAAGCATGCAACGTCTTCAATGTGGCCATGTACTGGTCGAGATCGAAGCGATCGACCAGCGACCGCATCTGCGCAACGAAGTCGGCATGCTCTGGATGCTCGCTGCCGATCTCGTCCAGCTTGAGCTGGATGCCCTTGACGTAGCCGATCTGGCCGAGCCCGATCAACGCCTCGATGTGCCGCACCGGTGGCCGTGAGCCGCTCTCGGGCCGCCAGAACGGCGCCGCGATCTCGTCCGAGCCGTACTGCCATTCGATCTTGAGAAGCTGGCGGATCGTCTCCAGCAGCCGCGGGATGTCGATCGGCTTCATCAGATAGCCGTCATGGAAGGGCTGCGCCAGCGGGGTGCCGTGGGCCTCCAGCGCACTCGCCGAGACCATCAGGATGCGCGCCTGGTGATGACCGCTGGCGCGCAAGGCTTCCGCGACGGCCCAGCCGTCCATGGCCGGCATGGAGATGTCGAGCAGGAACAGATCGGGCCGGCAATGCTGCGCGAGCGCCAGGCAGCCCGCGCCGTCGGGCGCGCTGAGCAGGATGAAGCCGAGCGGTGTCAGCACCTCGCGCAAGAGGTCGCGATGCACGGGATCGTCGTCGGTGATCAGGATCGTCTTGCGCGCGCCATGATAGCCGGAGACGGGCGCCTCCACCGGCGCGATGCGCTGGGGATTGGTGACCTCCGACAGCAGGATCTTGACCTTGAACGTTGAGCCGCTGCCGACCGTGCTCGTGACCTTGATGTCGCCGCCCATGACGCCGGCCAGCAGCCGGCTGATGGTCAGACCGAGGCCGGTTCCGGTCTGCGGCTGTGCCACGCCGAGCGCGCCGCGTTCGAAGGGCGCAAAGATGCGCTCGAGATCGTCGCCCTGGATGCCGGGGCCGGTGTCGATCACCTCGAACTCGGCAACGGGGCTGCGATAGTGCACGACGAACTGCACGCTGCCGGTCTGTGTGAATTTGATGGCGTTGGAGAGCAAATTGATCAGCACCTGGCGCAGCCGCTTCTCGTCGGCATAGACCACGACCGGCAGATGCGCGGGACGCCTGAACACGAAGTCGATGCCCTTGGCGGCGGCCTGGAGACGGAACATGCCGACGAGCTGATCCAGGAATTCGCTCAGGCGCACCTCGTCGCGCGACAGGTACAGCCGCCCCGCCTCGATCTTGGAGATGTCCAGAATGCCGTCGATCAGCCCGGAGAGGTGATCGGCGCTGCGGCGGACGACGCGGACCTGGTCGCGGGGCTTGGTGTTCAGCGTCGCGTCCTGCTCCAGCAGCTGCGCATAGCCGCTGATCGCGTTCAGCGGCGAGCGCAGCTCGTGGCTGAGGCCGACGACATAGCGGCTCTTGGCGAGGTTGGCGGATTCGGCGACCTCCTTGGCGCGCTGCAGCTCGGCGTCGGTGCGCTTGTGGGCGTCGATTTCCTGGATCAGCAGCGTGGTCTGCCGCCGCGTCTCGGCCTCGGCGGCGCGGCGGCTCTGCTGCGCCAGCACGAACAGCCAGGCCACAACACCGATGATGATGCTGAGCGAGAAGAACACCTTCCACAGCACGTTGGAGACCAGCATGTTCTCGCCATGCACGCTCGCCGAGGTCTGCAGATAAATCAGCCCCAGCACCAGCGCGACGAGACCCGCCGAGACCACGAAGACGCCGACGTAATGGCCGAACTGCGAGTTGATCCGCTCATAGATCGGCCGCGGCAGGATCTTGCCGAGCGCCTCGGAGAACTGCACCTGGGCGCGCCCATGCGGCTTGCAGAGGTCGTGGCAGCGGGCGTCGAGCGAGCAGCATAGCGAACAGATCGGGCCGGCATAGGCCGGGCAGGAGGTGGTGTCTTCGGGCTCGAAGCTATGCTCGCAGATGCAGCACTGGATCGCCTCGATATTGGCCCAGCTCCGCTTTGGCTTGCGCGCGATGTAGAATTTCCCGTCCGTCAGCCAGGCGATCACAGGCGCGGTGACGAAGGCGACCGTCAGCGCGACGAAGGCGGCCAGCGCCTTCATGGTCGGGCCGAACAGGCCGTAGAACGCCGCGATCGAGACGATGATCGCGAGCGTCATGGCGCCGACGCCAACTGGATTGATGTCGTAGAGATGCGCGCGCTTGAACTCCATCTGCGGCGGACGCAGGCCGAGCGGCTTGTTGACCACGAGATCGGCCACCAGCGCACCGACCCAGGCGATCGCGACGTTGGAGTAGAGCGCCAGCGTCTGCTCCAGCGCCTTGTAGACGCCGATCTCCATCAGCAGCAGCGCCACCATCACGTTGAACACCAGCCAGACCACGCGGCCGGGATGGCTATGGGTCAGGCGCGAGAAGAAGTTCGACCACGCGATCGAGCCGGCATAGGCGTTGGTGACGTTGATCTTGATCTGCGACAGGACCACGAAGATGCCGGTCAGGGCCAGCGCGAGGTCCGGCTCGGACAGCACGTATCGAAACGCCACGAGATACATATGCGCGGGCTCGGCGGCCTCTTCGGGCGGCACGCCGTGGCTCAGTGCAAAGAAGGCCAGGAACGAGCCCGCGAGGAGCTTCAGCGCGCCGAGCACGATCCAGCCCGGCCCCGCGCTCATCAGCGCGATCCACCACGAGGCCTTGGAGGCGCGGCGGTCGCGCGGCAGGAACCTGAGGAAGTCTACCTGCTCGCCGATCTGCGCCACCAGCGAGAACACCACCGAGGAGGCCACGCCGAACAGCAGCAGATCGAATTGCCCGCTGAGGTCGCCGTGCTCACCGGAGAATTTGCGCCATTCCGTGAAGGAGTGGGGATTGGCCCAGGCGATCGCGACGAAGGGCAGGATGTGCAGGACGACCCAGACCGGCTGCGTCCAGAGCTGGAAGCGGCTGATCAGCGTGATGCCGTAGGTCACGAGCGGGATGATCGCCACCGCGCTGATGAGATAGCCGATCGGGCGCGGAATCCCCAAGCACATCTCCAGCGCGGTCGCCAGGATCACCGCCTCGACCGCGAAGAAGATGAAGGTGAAGGAGGCGTAGATCAGCGACGTCACGGTCGAGCCGATATAGCCGAAGCCGGCACCGCGGGTCAGGAGGTCGATGTCGATGCCGCATTTGGCGGCATGATAGGCAATCGGCACGCCGCAGCAGAAGATGATGGCGGAGACGACGAGGATCGCGGCCGCGGCGTTGGTGACGCCGTAGTTCAGGGTGATGGTGCCGCCGATCGCTTCGAGCACCAGGAAAGAGATCGCGCCGATCGCGGTGTTGGCGACGCGGGCGGCGGACCATCGCCGCGCGCTCTTAGCGGTGAAGCGCAGCGCGTAGTCTTCCAGCGTCTGGTTGGCAACCCATTGGTTGTACTGGCGCCTGACGCGGTCTATTCGCTGCCGCCCTGCCACTCTTTACCCCACTCCCGATACGGACCCGGAGCCCTCGCAAATCCCGTACCAAAAGCCTACGTCGGTATTTTGCGGTGCAGTATACGCGATCTTGCGTATGCTTGCGCTGCACAAATTCGAGCCATCCTCACGGCACCAATCGCGTGTCCTCGAACAAAAGTGGGGTGCTCATGTCAGACGAAGCAAACAAGGGCCTGTTGTCGCCGCTCCGGCGTAAACTATTGATGGGAATGGCGGCCGTGCCGGCCATCACGATGCTGCCGCGGGCGTCTTTCGCGCAGGCCCCGGCGACCTCGGCGGTCAACACCACGGGCCTCGCCGTCACCGACACCGAGGTCACGGTCGGCATCCTGCATTCGGCCACCGGCACCATGGCCATTTCCGAGACCGGCTCGATCGAAGCCGAGAAGCTCGCCATCGAGCAGATCAACGCCATGGGCGGCGTGCTCGGCCGCAAGATCAAGTTCATCCAGGAAGACGGCGCCAGCGACTGGCCGACCTTCGCCGAAAAGGCCAAGAAGCTGCTGGTCAACGACAAGGTCGCGGCGATCATGGGCTGCTGGACCTCGGCCTCCCGCAAGGCGGTGCTGCCGGTCATGGAGCAGTACAACGGCATGCTCTACTACCCGACCTTCTATGAAGGTCTCGAGCAGTCCAAGAACGTGATCTACACCGGCCAGGAAGCGACCCAGCAGATCCTCGCCGGCCTGAACTGGATCGCCAAGGAGAAGGGCGCCAAGAGCTTCTTCTTCATCGGCTCCGACTACATCTGGCCGCGCACCTCGAACAAGATCGCGCGCAAGCACGTCGAGAACGTGCTGAAGGGCAAGGTCGTCGGCGAGGAGTACTACGCGCTCGGCTCGACCCAGTTCAACTCGGTCATCAACAAGATCAAGCTGACCAAGCCCGACGTGATCTTTACCGACGTCGTCGGCGGCTCCAACGTCGCCTTCTACAAGCAGCTCAAGGCCGCCGGCATCGACCTCGCCAAGCAGCCGCTGCTGACGATCTCGGTGACTGAAGACGAGATCGACGGCATCGGCGGCGAGAATATCGCGGGCGCCTATGCTTGCATGAAGTACTTCCAGTCGCTCGACAATCCCAACAACAAGGCCTTCGTGCCCGCGTTCAAGAAGGCGTGGGGCGAGAAGACCGTGATCGGAGACGTCACCCAGGCTGCCTATCTCGGCCCGTGGCTGTGGAAGTTGACGGTCGAGAAGGCCGGCTCCTTCGACGTCGACAAGATCGCTGCGGCTTCGCCGGGCGTCGAGTTCAAGGGCGCGCCGGAAGGCTATGTGCGCATCCACGAGAACCATCACCTCTGGTCGAAGACCCGGGTGGGCCGCGCCAAGCTCGATGGCCAGTTCGAGCTGATCTACGAGACCGCCGATCTCGTCGAGCCTGATCCGTTCCCGAAGGGCTACCAGTAAGAGACGCGGCGTTCGTCGCCGTTTCCCCTCAAGGCAAAACCGCTCCCTGGCGTGGATCGCAAGTCCATGCCCAAGACCCCCGCGTCGCGACCCAGGTCGCGACGCGGGGCCCTTTCCCCGACGGAGGACATCGATGTTCGGCGACTACTCGCTTGGTGACCTTGGCTCCATCTTCGTCATGCAGGGCTTTGCAGGACTGATCCTGTTCTCGGTCTACGTCCTGATGGCGCTCGGTCTTGCGATCATCTTCGGCCAGATGGGCGTCATCAACATGGCCCATGGCGAGTTCATGATCCTCGGGGCCTACGTCACCTGGATGACCTCCAACCTGTTCCAGAGCTACATGCCGAGCCTGTTCGGCGGCTACTTCTTCCTCGCGATGATCCTGGCCTTCGTCTCATCCGGTGCGCTGGGAATGCTGGTGGAATGGGTGCTGATACGGCATCTCTACAAGCGCCCGCTCGATACGCTGCTTGCGACCTGGGGCCTCAGCCTGATGCTGCAGCAGGCCTATCGCTCGGTGTTCGGGGCGCGCGAGGTCGGCGTCGAGCTGCCGCAATGGATGCTCGGTTCGCTGCATGTTACCGACAGCATCGAAGTGCCGATCAACGGCGTCTTCGTGATGTGCCTCACCGTCCTGATCACCGTCGGTGTCGCCTATGTGATGTACAAATCGCGCTGGGGCCGCCAGGTGCGCGCCGTGGTGCAGAACCGCATCATGGCCGGCGCGGTCGGCATCAACACTGAAAAGGTCGATCGCTATACCTATGGCCTCGGCTGCGGCATCGCCGGCATTGCCGGCAGCGCCTTCACCATGATCGGCTCGACCGGACCGACCTCCGGACAGCTCTACATTGTCGACACGTTCCTGGTGGTCGTGTTCGGCGGCGCCGCCAGCCTGCTCGGCACCATCGCCTCGGCCTTCTCGATCTCGCAGACGCAATCCACCCTCGAGTTCTTCATGTCGGGCTCGATGGCCAAGGTGCTGACGCTGCTCGCCGTTGTCGGAATCCTGATGCTGCGGCCGCAGGGGCTGTTCGCCCTCAAGGTCCGCAAGTGAGAAAATGGGGCTGATGTTATGACCGACAATCGGTTCTTCAATCGATCGGAGCTGATCGGAATTCTGGTGCTCGCGGTCTTCCTCGTGGTGGTGCTGCCACTCACGCTGGATGTGTTCAGGCTCAACCTCGTCGCAAAATATCTCACCTATGCCTTCGTCGCGCTGGGCCTCGTGATCTGCTGGGGCTATGGCGGCATCCTGAGCCTCGGGCAGGGCGTGTTTTTCGGGCTCGGCGGTTACTGCATGGCGATGTTCCTCAAGCTCGAGGCCTCGAGCGTGGAGAACACCAAGATCCAGTCGACCCCCGGCATCCCCGACTTCATGGACTGGAATCAGATCACGGCGCTGCCGTTCTTCTGGAAGCCGTTCAACAGCCTCACCTTCACCATCGCCGCCATCATCCTCGTGCCCGGCATCTTTGCCTGGATCATCGGCACCGCGATGTTCAAGCGCCGCGTCGGCGGCACTTACTTCGCCATCATCACCCAGGCGGTCGCGGCCATCCTGACGATCCTGATCGTGGGCCAGCAGGGCTACACCGGCGGCATCAACGGCATGACCGACCTGCGCACGCTGAAGGGATGGGACATAAGGCCGGACCACGCCAAGATCGTGCTGTACTTCTTCGAGGTCGGCTGCCTGTTCGCCTGCATCATGATCGCGCAGTTCGTCCGCCACTCCAAGCTCGGGCGCATCCTGGTCGCGATGCGGGAGAAGGAGGACCGCGTCCGCTTCTCCGGCTACAGCGTCGCGAACTTCAAGATCTTCGCCTTCTGCATCGCCGCCGTGTTCGCCGCGATCGGCGGCGCCATGTTCGCGCTCAATGTCGGCTTCATGTCGCCGTCCTTCGTCGGCATCGTGCCGTCGATCGAGATGGTGATCTACACCGCGGTCGGCGGCCGGCTGTCGATCTTGGGTGCGATCTACGGCACGCTGCTGGTCAATTTCGCCAAGACAAGCCTGTCGGAAACCTTCCCCGAATTGTGGCTGTTCGGCCTCGGCGGCCTGTTCATCGCCGTGGTGCTGGCCTTCCCGAACGGTCTTGCCGGAATCTGGGGCGACTACGTGCAGCCGCGCATCGATCGCCTGATCGCCTCGCGCAAATCGAAACCCGAAGGCTGGACCGACAGCTCGGTCGCCGACGGCGCCCCGGCGGAGTGAGGAGATCATCATGCTCGTAGGTCACCACGATGCCGATGCCACGTTGGCAGTGAGGAGATAAGGTCATGCTCGTCGGTCATCAGCCCAAGGAATTCCTGCTCGCCGTCGAAGCGCTCACCGTGTCGTTCGACGGGTTCAAGGCGGTCAACGATCTCTCCTTCTATGTCGACGAGAACGAGATCCGCGTCATCATCGGTCCCAACGGGGCCGGCAAGACCACCGTGCTCGACCTGATCTGTGGCAAGACCAAAGCCACGTCAGGCTCGATCCAGTTCCGCGGCAAGGAGCTGACGCGGATGAGGGAGAACGAGATCGTCAAGACCGGCGTCGGGCGCAAGTTCCAGAACCCGTCGATCTACGACGATCTCACCGTGTTCGAGAATCTGGAGATCTCCTATCCGCGCGGCCGCTCGGTGTTCGGCGCGCTGACCTTCAACCGCGACGCCGCCGTGCGCGACCGGGTGCACGAGGTCGCCGAGATGATCTTCCTGAAGGACCGGCTGCACATGAATGCCGATCTGCTCAGCCATGGCCAGAAGCAATGGCTCGAGATCGGCATGCTGCTGATCCAGGACCCGGACCTGTTGATGCTGGACGAGCCTGTCGCCGGCATGAGCGTGTCCGAACGCGCCAAGACCGCGGAGCTGCTCAACCGCATCATCAAGAACCGCTCGGTGCTGGTGATCGAGCACGACATGAAATTCGTCGAGGACATCGCGCACAAGGTCACCGTGCTCCATCAGGGCCAGATCCTCTCGGAGGGCACCATGGAGAAGGTGAAGAACGATCCGAAGGTCGTCGAAGTCTATTTGGGTCACTAAGGAGGCGTGACGATGCTGGCAATTTCCGATCTTCACGTCGCCTACGGCCAGAGCGAGGTGCTGCACGGGCTCAACGTCAAGGTCGCGCCGAACGAGATCGTCGCGATCATGGGCCGCAACGGCATGGGCAAGACCACGCTGATGAAATCGCTGATGGGCATCCTACCGACCAAGAGCGGCTCGGTGACGATGGACGGTGCCGAGCTCGGCTCCTTGCCGAGCTACGCGCGCGTCGCCAAGGGGCTCGCCTACGTGCCGCAGGGCCGCATGATCTTCTCCACCATGACCGTGAAGGAGAACATCGAGACCGGTCTCGTCGTCTCCGGTGGGTCGGAGGTGCCTGAAGACATCTACGAACTGTTTCCGGTGCTGCTGGAGATGAAGGGCCGCCGCGGCGGCAATCTCTCCGGCGGCCAGCAGCAGCAGCTCGCGATTGCGCGCGCACTCGCGACCAAGCCGAAGGTGCTGCTGCTGGACGAGCCGACCGAAGGCATCCAGCCCTCGATCATCAAGGAGATGGCGCGCACCCTGAAGCGCATCCGCGACGAGAAGGGGCTCTCGATCGTCGTGTCCGAGCAGGTCCTGAGCTTCGCGCTCGATATCGCCGACCGTGTGCTGGTGATCGAGAACGGCGAGATCGTGCGCGACGATCCGCGCGACGCCGTCGATGCCGCGCAGGTCTCGAAATATCTGTCTGTCTAACCAACCGTAGTAAAAGGGGAGCATCTCGATGCCAGAGACACTGATCAAGGTCGATCTCACCAAGTCGGCTTACGAAAATGACATGGTGCACAACCGCTGGCACCCCGACATCCCGATCGTGGCCTGGGTCAATCCCGGCGACGACTTCATCATCGAGACCTACGACTGGACCGGCGGCTTCATCAAGAACAACGATTCCGCCGACGACGTGCGCGACATCGACCTGTCGATCGTGCATTTCCTGTCCGGACCGATCGGCGTCAAGGGCGCCGAGCCCGGCGACCTTCTCGTCGTCGACCTGCTCGACGTCGGCCCGCTCAAGGAGAGCCTGTGGGGCTTCAACGGCTTCTTCTCCAAGCAGAACGGCGGCGGCTTCCTCACCGACCACTTCCCGCTGGCGCAGAAGTCGATCTGGGACATCAAGGGTCTCTACACCTCGTCGCGTCATGTGCCCGGCGTGAATTTCGCCGGCCTGATCCATCCCGGCCTGATCGGCTGTCTGCCCGATCCGAAGATGCTGGAGACCTGGAACAAGCGCGAGGCCGAGCTGATCTCGACCAACCCGACCCGCGTGCCCGGCCTTGCCAATCCGCCATTCGCGCCGACCGCCCATGGCGGCCGCGCCAAGGGCGATGCCAAGGCCAAGATCGGCGCGGAGGGCGCGCGCACCGTGCCGCCGCGCGAGCACGGCGGCAATTGCGACATCAAGGATCTCTCGCGCGGCTCGAAGATCTACTTCCCGGTCTACGTGCCCGGCGCGGGTCTCTCGATGGGCGATCTGCATTTCAGCCAGGGCGACGGCGAGATCACCTTCTGCGGCGCGATCGAAATGGCCGGCTGGCTGCACCTCAAGGTCGAGGTGATCAAGGACGGCATGTCGAAATACGGCATCAAGAACCCGATCTTCAAGCCGTCGCCGATCACACCGAACTACAAGGACTATCTGATCTTCGAAGGCATCTCGGTCGATGAGGCCGGCAAGCAGCATTATCTCGACGTCCACATCGCCTATCGCCAGGCCTGTCTCAACGCCATCGAGTATCTGAAGAAGTTCGGTTACTCCGGCGCCCAGGCCTATTCGATCCTCGGCACGGCGCCGTGCCAGGGCCACATTTCCGGCGTGGTCGACGTGCCCAACGCCTGTGCCACGCTGTGGCTACCAACGGAGATCTTCGACTTCGACGTGATGCCGTCGGCGGCCGGACCCATCAAGCACATCACCGGCGATATCCAGATGCCGATCTCGCCGGACAAGTGACGCTGCGCTCCCTCTCCCCGTCCTCACGGGGAGAGGGGCGGGGTGAGGGGCTGTCGCCGCATGGGCGGTAGCAGTGAGCTGTGTTGAACACGCGCTAGGGATGATGCGATGCCGGTCTACGAATATCTCTGTGACGACTGTGGTCCGTTCAAGGACCTGCGCCCGATGGCGGAATGCGACGATCCGCAGAGCTGCCCGCACTGCGAGACCATGGCACCGCGGGTGATCCTGACCGCGCCGAATTTCTTCTGCATGCCTGCGGAGAAGCGCAAGGCGCACGCCGTCAACGAGCGCAGCTCGCACGCGCCGCAGACGCTGGCGCAATACAAGGCCTCGCACGGCCCGGGCTGTGGCTGCTGTTCCTCGGGCAAGACGGTCAAAGACAAGAACTCGACGGACAGGAAAAAGCCGGCGCGGCTGATGACCAAGACCAAAAGCGGCGGCAAGGGCTTTCCGACGGCGCGGCCCTGGATGATCAGCCACTAACGCCACACGCCAACATCAAGCAAATAAAGTACAGGAGCGATCAACATGCTTCACGGTGATATCTCCAGCAGCAACGATACGGTCGGCGTCGCAGTGGTGAACTACAAGATGCCCCGCCTGCACACCAAGGCCGAGGTGCTCGACAACGCCCGCAAGATCGCCGACATGATCGTCGGCATGAAGGTCGGACTGCCCGGCATGGACCTCGTGATCTTCCCGGAATACTCCACGCAAGGGATCATGTACGACTCCAAGGAGATGTACGAGACGGCGTCCGTGGTGCCGGGCGAGGAAACCGCGATCTTCGCCGAGGCCTGCCGCAAGGCCAAGGTGTGGGGCGTGTTCTCGCTCACCGGCGAGCGCCACGAGGAGCATCCGCACAAGGCGCCCTACAACACCCTGATCCTGATGAACGACAAGGGCGAGATCGTGCAGAAGTATCGCAAGATCATGCCGTGGGTGCCGATCGAAGGCTGGTATCCCGGCAATTGCACCTATGTCTCCGAGGGCCCGAAAGGCCTCAAGGTCAGCCTGATCATCTGCGACGACGGCAACTATCCGGAGATCTGGCGCGACTGCGCCATGAAGGGCGCCGAGCTGATCGTGCGTTGCCAGGGCTACATGTATCCGGCCAAGGAGCAGCAGGTCATGATCTCCAAGGCCATGGCCTGGGCCAACAACGTCTATGTCGCCGTCGCCAACGCCGCCGGCTTCGATGGCGTCTATTCCTATTTCGGCCACTCCGCGATCATCGGCTTCGACGGCCGCACCCTCGGCGAGTGCGGCGAAGAGGATTACGGCATCCAGTACGCGCAGCTGTCGAAACATCTGATCCGCGACGCGCGCCGCAACGGCCAGTCGCAGAACCATCTCTACAAGCTGGTCCACCGCGGCTACACCGGCATGATCAATTCCGGCGACAGCCCGCGTGGCGTCGCGGCCTGCCCATATGATTTCTACAAGAACTGGATTAGGGATCCCGAAGGCACGCGCGACATGGTCGAGGCCATGACCCGCTCGACGCCGGGCACCGACGAGTGCCCGATCGAGGGCATCCCCAATGAGGCGGCGGCCAGCAATTACTGAGCCGTCACAGATGCGGGCCCAGTCATGCGCAGAATGAGACGATTGGCCCCGCAAAACCGTGGCGCGGTTGCAACATGACGCTCAGATTCTGCTTCGGTTGTGCGCCAAACGGACGCATTCCGGCGTCGCCGTAGTTCTACGCAGCCTCGCCATGGCCTAAGTTCCCGGCGGAATTGCTGGGAATGGGGGGTGTAGCGTGCAAGGCGAGGGGCCAGGGAGGCGGCAGGGTCGACTGCGCCGATCCGTCGCTGCGTCGCTCATAGGCGTATCGGCGGTCGTCGTCGGCTTGAGCCTTTGCACCACGCCGGCCAACGCGGCTTGCACGCCCGATCCGGCCACGAGCGGCCAGACCGTCACCTGTAGCGGCACCGATACGGACGGCTTTCTGGCCGGCGTCGGCGTCGACAGCCTCACCGTCAACGTGCTCTCAGGCGCGACCGTCAACGACAACGGCGCGCTCTCGATCGGCGTCAACGATTCCAGCACCGTCACCAACAACGGGACCGTGTCGGCAGGCTCGGGGCTCACCGGCGTTGCCGTTGGAAATTCCAACACCGTGATCAACAACAGCACCATCACGGTGCTCGACAACGGCCTCGGCATCCTGGCGATCGATCACAACGTCATCACCAATGCCGGAACGATCACCACCGGCGACAGCGGCGCCGCGATCTCGGTCGGCGACAACAACACAGTCACCAATAGCGGTGCACTGTCGATCGGTGCGTCGGGCGTCGGTATCTTCTCCGGCCAGAACAACACGATCACCAACACCGCGACGGGCACGATCACCGGTGTCGACGATTCGACCGGAATTTTTGTCTTCGGCGGCGCGACTGTCACCAATGCCGGCTCGATCACGGTCGGCGATTCCACCGGCTTCTCCGGCGGCATTCTGGCGATCAGCAACAACAACACGGTGACCAACACGGCCACTGGCACGATCACGGTCGGGCAGAACGCAGCCGGCATCTTCATGCAGGGCGACTTCCAGACCGCCAGCAATTTCGGCACCATCACGGCTGTCGATCTTGCCGTCGGCATTGCCGTGCAGGGCGATGATTCGAAAATCACCAACGGCGGCGCGATCAACGTGGGTGGCACCGGATCGGTCGGCATTTCGATGCAGGGCGACCGGGCCACGATCAGCCAGAGTGGCACGATCAATGTCGGCCTGGCCGGTGTGGGCATTGCCTTTTCCGGCTCGTCCTCCACGATCACCAACAACGGGCGGATCACGAGCGCCGATGCTGCTGTCGAAGGCATCGTCGTGTTCGGCGATGCCAACGTCGTCACCAACGGCGGGACGATCACCGTCGGCGCGTCCGGCGTCGGCATCGATGCGAACGCGTCCTTGACGATCAACCAGATCGTCAACACCGGCACCATCACCGTCGGTGTCAACGGCACCGGCATCATGGTGAATGGCGGCGCCAACGTCTTCAACTCGGGCACCATCAACGCCAGCGCCTCCGGTGCTGTGGCGATCGACTTCTGCGGCTGCGGTTCCAACACGCTCACCCTCGGCCCCGGCAGCGTCATCAACGGCCAAGTGTTGGCATCGGGGACCGACACGTTCCAGCTCGGCGGTGTCGGCAAGGACACGTTCAACCTCGACCTGATCGGCACCGGCCTCCAGTACGACGGCTTCTCGACCTTCAACAAGGTCGATAGCTCGACCTGGACTGTGACCGGCACCGGCAATCAGGACTGGAACGTGCTCGGCGGCACGCTCATGCTCGCCGGCACCATCAACGGCACCGTGACCGTCGCCGCCGGCGGCACCTTCGGCGGTGTCGGCACGGTCGGCACGACCACCGTCACTGGCGGCACGCTAGCGCCGGGCAATCCGACCGGCACGCTCACCGTATCCGGTGATCTCTCATTCACGAGCGCGTCGAGCTATATGGTGCAGATCTCGGGCGCGAGCAGCGGCCTCACGGTGGTGACCGGCACCGCGACGCTCGGCGGCGCCACCGTCGTCGTCGTCCCGACCGGCTCGATCGCGAAGCACTACACGATCCTGAATGCGACAACGCTCCCCGATGCGTTCAACCCGGTCGTTGCGGGGCTCTCGTCGAATCTGCATGCGACGCTCAGCTACGATCTTCACAACGTCTACCTCGATCTCGCGCTGGGCTATGGCGGCGGCCTCAACATCAACCAGCAGAACGTCGCCAACGTGCTGACGAATTATTTCAACCGCACCGGCAGCCTTCCGGTCGCGCTCGCCAACCTCTCGCCGGCCGGCCTCACACAGGCCTCCGGTGAATCGGGCACGGGATCGCAGCAGACGACCTTCAATGCGATGAACCTGTTCATCAATCTGCTGACTGACGTCTTCGGCTCGGGGCGTAGCGGTGCGCCTGATGCGACACCGTATGCGGATGACGCGAGCGCCTATGCCGCGACCGGCAAGAATGCGCGTGACAACAACGCGCGCGACGCCTTCGCCTCGATCTACCGCAAGGCGCCGGGTGCGACGTTCGCGCAGCGCTGGGACGTGTGGGCGGCCGGCTATGGTGGGTCGCAGACCACCGACGGCAACACCGTCCTCGGCTCCAACACCACCGGCAGCAGCGTCTACGGCACGGCCGTCGGTCTCGACTACCGCTTCTCGCCGTCGACAATCGCCGGTTTCGCGCTGGCCGGCGGCGGCACCGGTTTCAACGTCAACGGGCTCGGCTGGGGCCGCTCCGACCTGTTCCAGGCCGGCGCCTTCGTGCGGCACACGGCGGGACCGGCCTATATCACCGCTGCGCTCGCCTATGGCTGGCAGGACGTCACGACGAACCGCATCGTCACCGCCGCAGGCGTTGATCAATTGCGTGCGCAGTTCAATGCCAATGCCTTCTCGGGCCGGATCGAGGGTGGTTACCGCTATGCCACGCAGTGGATTGGCCTCACGCCCTATGCCGCGGCCCAGGCCACCCTGTTCAGCCTGCCGAACTATTCGGAATTCGCGGTGGTCGGCAACAACACCTTTGCGCTCAATTATGCCGCCAAGGACGTCACCAGCACCCGCACCGAGCTCGGCCTGCGTGCGGACAAGCCATTTGCGGCGGCCGGCGGCCTGATGACCCTGCGCGGCCGGCTCGCCTGGGCGCATGACTACAATCCGGACCGCACCGTCGGCGCGGTGTTCCAGACGCTGCCGGGCGCGGCCTTCGTCGTGAATGGTGCCGCGCAGGCGCGCGATTCCGCACTGACCACGGCGTCGGTGCAGATGAACTGGATGAACGGCTGGTCCGCGTCGGCAACGTTCGAAGGCGAGTTCTCGAACGTCACCCGTTCCTACGCCGGCAAGGGCGTCGTCCGCTACGCGTGGTATGGACTCGTTGCTAGATCAGGCGGGACTGCCACCCTCCCCTGGAGGGGGAGGGTCGATCGCGCGTAGCGCGAGCGGGGTGGGTGATCTCTCCACTCGGGCATCGCATGCTGGGTAGCACCTTCACCCCACCTCGGATCGCATTTCGCTATGCTTCATGCGATCTTATCCTCCTCCTCCAGGGGAGGATAAGAAAGAGCATCACCGCTTCTTCTGCTCGGGCTGGCGCGGGGGGCGCGGCGGCACGGGGGTGCCCGCCATCTTGTTGGCGGTCTCACTGACGTCGAGCAGCGAGCGGCGGATGTCCTCGAGGTAAACAGCCGACTTTTTCCTCATCATGTCGGCGAGTTCGCGCAGCCCCTGCACCTTCTCGAACAGCTCGTCGGCCTTGCCGTCGACGAAGCCGGGCACCACGCCCTCGATCTTGGTGACGGCCTTGTCGAATCCCGCAAAGGCGCTGTCGACCTTGGCCATCACGGAATCGATCTCGCCGCCCTTGCTCCTGAGATCGGCGGTATGGGTCTCGAATGTGCGCAGGCCCTCCTTGATCGCGGGGGCGTTGCTCACGATGGTGCGGTCGACGCTGTGCAGGGTGTCGACGATGGATTCGACGTCGCTGAGATCGGCGGTGAGCACGGGAATGCCGTCCGAATCCAGCGGTACCGGCGGCGCGGAGGGCGCTCCGCCAATCAAGGAGACCGCGGCGACGCCGGTGAGACCCTGGAACTCGATACCGGCCACGGTGTCCTTGCGGATCGGCGCGGAGTTGTCGAGCATCACCAGCGCTACGACCTTGCGGGGATTGTCCAGCTTGATCGACAGGATCTGGCCCGCGAGCACGCCGTCGAAATTGACCGGGCCGCCGCGGCGCAGGCCGCTGGCGGAGCCGCCCTCGAACACCACGCGTAACTGGCTGCGGCTCTGGATGGTCCGCCATTTCTGCACGCCGAGCAGGCCGCCGAACGCCACGGCGATCACCGCCAGCGTCGCCGTTCCGATCACAAGGTTGCTCGCGCGTGCCATGAGGCTGAGTTTAGGGCCAAAGCGGGGAGGTTGGAAGAAGGCCGCGATTCTACGTAGGGCGGGTTAGCGAAGCGTAACCCGCCGTTTCTGTCCGTCCGCCGCGGCGGATTGGTGGATTACGCTGCGCTAATCCACCCTACGGACCTCAATGCTCGGCGGCGCGCTTTGCCGCAGCATTGTTCAGCACGATGAGCGCGTCGACGGCCACACCCGTCCTGGCATTGATCAGGAACGGGTTGATGTCGATCGATGCGATCCGGTCGCCGGCATCCGCGATCAGATTGGACAGGCCGACCAGCGCCTTCACCGCGGAGGCCTCGTGCAAGGCAGGCTTGCCGCGATAGCCGCGCATCTTGACGCCGGCCTTGGTGCGGCCGATCAGGTGCCGCGCCTCGGCCTCGTCCAGCGGTGCGCCGGCGAGCGCGACGTCCTTCATCAGCTCGATGTCGATGCCTCCCGTGCCGAACAGCACGACCGGACCCATTTCGGCATCGAGCGAGGCGCCGACCACGAGCTCGAGATCGGCTTTGACCTGCTGTGCGATCAGGATACCGTCCAGCTTCGGCTTGCCCTTCAGCTTCGCCACCCGCGCGGTGATGTCGGTGAACGCCTTCTTCACCTCGGCTGCGGTGTTGAGGTTCAGCACGACGCCGCCGATATCGGACTTGTGCAGGATCTCGGCGCTGACCACTTTTGCCACGACCGGGAAACCGATCTGCTTGGCGATCTTCACCGCCTCCGCCGCCGTCTGCGCGATCGCCTCCTTGGAGATCGGGATGCCATAGGCCTTCAGCAGCTTCTTCGAGGCGATCTCGTCGAGTGCGACGCCATTCGCGGACTTCAGCGCCTTTTCCAGCACGGCACGCGCGGCGGGCTTCGAGCTGGAGACGATGTCGGGCACTTCCTTGCGGAGCTTCGCATAGGCGAGCAGCGACTTGATCGCGGTCACCGCGCGGTCCATGCCCTGCATCACCGCGAGATGGGGGAGTGACTTGCGCAAGCCCTTGGTGAAGTCGGTGAAGCCGATCGACATCGCGCTGATATAGATCACGGGCTTGCCGGCCCCGCTCGCCATGTCGTTGACGATACGCAAATTCCGCTCGCGCACCTCGTGCGGCGCCTTCGGCAGCTCGGCATCGATGATGACGATGTCGATATCGGGGTCGTCGATCATCAGCTTGATCGACTTCACGTAGACGGAGGGATCGACCACCGCGGCAAAGCCGGCATCGAGCGGATTGCCGACGATCGAGCCCGGCCCGAGCATCTTGGCCAGCTCGCCGCTGACATGCGGGCTCAGCGGCGCGAAGTTCAGGCCTTCGGCATAGAACGCGTCGATCAGCATGCCGCGCTTGCCGCCGGACAGCGTCACGGCGGCGAGCCGGTCGCCCCTGGGCACGGCTGCGTGAACGAAGCATTCGGTGGTCTCGATCAACTCGTCGAGCCCGCCGACGCGAATGACGCCTTCGCGCGTGGCGATGGCGTCGAAGGTCTCGATCGATCCTGCCAGCGCCCCGGTATGCGCCATTGCCGCGGCGCGGCCGCCCTCGGACGCCCCGAGCTTGAGCGCGATCACGGGCTTGCTGGCGGCACGCGCCGCCTTGCAGGCATCGCGGAACGCCTTGGTGTTGCGCACGCCTTCGAGATAGACGACGATCACCTTGATGCTCGGATCTTCGGCGAAATAGCGCATCAGGTCCGGCGTCTCAAGCCCGGCTTCGTTGCCTGTCGTCACCATGTAGCCGACACCGACGCCGCGATCCTCCAGCGCCTGGCGGATCGCCATGACGATGGCGCCGGATTGGCCGGCGATCGCCACTGCGCCCTGTTCCATGGTCACGATGCGGTCGTCGATATTGGTGAAGAGCTTTTCGCCCGCGCTTAGGTTGCCGAGGCAGTTCGGGCCGGTGACGGCGAGACACGTCTCGCGGATCGCGGTTTGCAACTCTGTCGCGAGCTTCTGGCTCTCGTCATCCTGTAACTCGCTGAAGCCCGACGTGACGATGGTGGCCGAGCGCGCGCCGGCCGCTGCGGCATCGCGGATCACCTGCACGGCGAAGCGCGCCGGCACCAGCACCAGCACGTGATCCGGCTTTTCCGGCAGGCTGGCGAAATCCTTGTAGCAGGTGACGCCCCAGATGCTCTCGCGCTTGGCGTTGACCGGATAGAGCCCGCCCTCGAATCCGTATTTGACCAGATTGTTCCAGATGCGCTCGGCATAATTGCCGGGCTTGTCGGTCGCGCCCACCAGCACGATGTTGTGCGGGTGCAGCATGGCGTGGATTCCCTTGACGATGTCGCTGGCATCTGGCGGCGGAGACCATGGACGGGACGCGGATGCAGCAGACACATGGGCTTCCATGGCGTGACCTCACCTGTTGTTCTTATTGGTGTCGCGTCACTCTGTTCTATGGCGAGTCCTTTGGCAACTGTGTGGCTGGTATGCCGTGTGGTGGAATGAAGTGCGCATCGGTGCGTGTCAGTCCGATCGGCGATCTATCTGTCGGCTCCAATCAATGTTGCATGCAGGATGTAGCGATCGGGGCCGGAGGTGACGGCATCGAATGGCCAGCAGGTCGCGAGGACAAGCTCGAATCCCCCTGCCGTGGCGTCGATACCCGATGCATCGAAGCGGACCACGGCCGAGGAACCTGCGCGATAGCGAAAATGTTGGCCGTCGCTGCGCGTGACATCGATGATGTCACCCATGGCAACATTCCGCAGGAAGCGGAAATGAGTATCGCGATGCGCGGCGTAGACGGCAATCCCGCGTTCGCCCGCATCGGCCGTGTGCTGGATATGGCCGGGTCCGAAAGCGAGCGCCTGTCCGCTCGCACCTTCCAGCACGATGGCGCTGGCGCCGATCCGCTTCACCTCGATCCGCGCGACCGGCCAGGTGTCGGCCCACGACCAGGGCTTGACTGGCTGACCCGTCGCAATGCTCCGGTCGAACGCCCGCTCCAGCAGCACCTGCGCCAGCCACGCCTTGGCGTGGATATAGGCACCGTCGCCGAACAGGATGAGGCCGATCAGCGCCAAGACCAGGGGAGAGATGAGGCGGGGCATTGTGTTTCGTCTCCCGTCATTGCGAGCGAAGCGAAGCAATCCAGACTGTCTCCGCGGCGGCAGTCTGGATTGCTTCGTCGCTTCGCTCCTCACAATGACGATCAAAAAAAAGGCGCGCGCGGCCGTTGTACGGGACGGGCAGCCGCGCGCGCTAACAGAGGAGTTCGGGGATGCTCCTCTCTCAAGCGGCGTCAGTGAGCAAGGGCCGACGCCGGTTGAACACGAACAGGATCAGGGCGAGGACGATCAGGATGAAGCCTGTGATCATCTTCAGATCGGCCGAGGTTGCCGTCTTGGGCAGGCGGATCGCATCTGGGGCGGCAGGTGTCGGCCGCCTTGCCGCCGGCTGATTGCGCGCATCGGCATGGCGCTCGCGCAATTGCGTGGGCGTCAGATGCGGCCGTTCGCCAAAGACCTTCTCGAAATCCCAGCCGGCCGGCAGATTGATCGACAGGTCGGCGAGCTTGAGCGGTTCGCCCTCGGGCCGGCTCGGCGTCTTGTCGACCGCGACGAGGCTGGTGAGCCGCGTGACGATCTGATGGTCGAGCGCCAGCGCCAGGATCGCCTTGTCGGACTCTTCAGGCGTCATTTCGCGCAGGGTGCGCGCCACCTCCGCATCGCCGATCTTGCGCCTCGCCCAGAGCTTCGACAGGCCCTTGCCTTCGGCGGCATTTTGCAGCGGCAGCGTCACCGACCACGGACGGTCGCCGACGCGTCCCTTGATCTCGAGCGAGCCGGCGAGCTTGTCGAGTCTGGCCGCCAGCACCAGCGGCTCGTCGCGATAGACGTCGGGAATGATCGCCGGCGTGACGTCGGCCTTGGCCTCGGAGAACTTCGCGGTGAGGCCAGTCACCGCGGGATTTTCCAGCTTGGCAAACAGGCCGCGCATCCGCTCCTCGACCTGTTCGACCGAACCGATATGGGTGAAGGCGCCACGGCCGAGCTCGGCGGCGCGCGTCATCAGATAGGTGTTGGGCGCAGACCCGATGCCGACCATGAACACGCGCGAGCGGCCACGCATCGCCGTGATCGTCTCGAACAATTGCTGCTCGTTGCCGATCGCGCCGTCGGTCAGGAACACGACCTGGCGAACCATGTTCGTGTCGCCGAGCTTGTCGGTCAGCGCCGCCCGCATCGCGGGCACCATCTCGGTACCGCCGCGCGCCTGCAATCCATTCACGAAACCGAGTGCTTCGCCGAGATGCGCGGGGTCGGCCGACACAGGGGTCGAGAACAGCACGTCCATGGTGTCGTCGAAGCGGATCACGTTGAAGCGGTCGTTCGGCTGCAGACGGCCGAGGGCATAGAGCAGGCTGGCCTTGGCCTGAACGATGGAGGTGCCGCCCATCGAACCGGAATTGTCGATCACGAACACGACCTCGCGCGGCAGCGGCTTCTGCGTCGCCTGCTCGGCGCTCGGCGGGATGACGAAGGCGAGCAGGTAATCGGCATCGCCGACACGCTCGCGGAACAGCCCGACCGACGGCGCCTTCTCGGCAGCCGGCTTCCAGGTCAGTTCGAAATCGCGGTCGGCGGGGACAGCGCCGTCAGCGAGCGTGACGACACGCGTCGTGTTGTCCGGGCTCTCGACCTTGACGTTGTGGTGGTGGCTCTTGATCTCGCCGAGCGCAAAGCCGGCCTTCAGGTGCACCGTGATGCTGGTCGGATTGGCCGGTGCATTCTTCGCGGGATCCAGCACAGGCGGCGAGATGCGGTCGCGATCCGGCACAGGCTCCGATGTCGTTGCGCCCCAGCCGGAGCCATCCTGGCGGAAGTCGACGCTTTGCACGATCGGCGCCGGATTGTAGCGCGGCGCGACCACCAGCGGCAGGCGCAGCGAATATTCATTGCCGGATTGGTGCACCGGCTCCTGGTATTCGATCTGCACCAGCACGGTTTCGCCGGGGCCGATATTGGCGACCGAGTTGGTGAAGATGTTCGGCCGCTCCTGCTCGGTCAGCGCGGCCTTCTGGCCGGTGCTGCGCGCCTGCTCGTAGATCACGCGGGCCTGCTGCCGCTCCTTGATGTCGCCGACGATGACGCGGTCGCCGACCACCATCTTCAGCGTGTCGACGGCGCCATTTGTCGCGAGCGGATAGACATAGGTGGCTTCGACCCAATCCTTGGTCGGATTGCGGAACACCTGGGTGACGCGGGCGCGTAGCGTCGGGCCAGACACGGTGATGTCGACATCGGTGCCGAGGCGGATCGCCTCGGTATAGGCGCCGTCCTCCTTCAGCAGCAGGCTGCCCGACCGTGCCTCGCCGGGCTGGAGCAGGCGGGCCTGTTCGGTCGTTGCCGACCAACCCGTCCCGAAGCTCACCAGCAGCGCCACGAAGGCGACCAGCATCACCGCGATGCCCTGCGCGAGGAGAAACAATCCGACCTTGATCAGCCGGCCCAACAGGGGGTGTTCGTCGTCCTCGGCGGTGTCGTAGGTACTCATTTGGCCTGCTCCCGAAGCGTGTTTGCTGGCCTTCAGCATCCGCCGGGAGGGCCTGATTTCGCGAGCAGAATGATCGGCAATGTTCCGCCGCCGCCAGCCGGACGGGCCCGCCGCCGGGGCGGCCATGTGCGGTTTTGTGCTGGTTTGTCCGCCCTGCTAGGATGGCACTCCCAGGGCAGGGTTGACGATGCAGACGCAGGCCGACAAGCAGCTTTCAGACGAGCAGAGCCGCGAGATCGCGGAGACCATTCGCGAGGAGCTGGCCAGACGCCGGATCTCCCGGCAGGCGCTGGCCGAGCAGGCCAAGCTTAGTCTGTCGACGCTGGAGAAGGTTTTAGGCGGCCGCCGGCCGTTCACGCTGGCAACGACCGTCCGGCTGGAGCAGGCGCTGGGTGTGTCCTTGCGCAAGAGCGCCGCCGTGGTGACGCCTCCCGCCGCAAACGACGTCGCGCCCGACAGCCTCGGCTCCTATGCGCATCGCGCGGTGACCTGGCTCGAGGACGTCTACATCACGCTGCGGCCGTCCTTCGGCGACAAGGACGCGATCTTCGCCTACCGCACCGAGATCGTCTGGGAGCCGAAGGTCTCATCGCTGGTCTTCCGCGAGGGCGAGCGGACCGATACTGCCTATGAGCACACCGGCGAGGTCGCCGTTCCCCACCAGTCCGGCTTCATCTATCTCGTCATCATCAAGCACGGCCAGCATCGCGTGATCACGGTGTCGCGGCCGACCGTCGCCGGCGAGATGTACGGCATCATCTCGACGCTCCGGGCCGGCCCCGGCTCGCAGCTGACCCCGATCGCCGCGCCCATCGCCTATGTGCCGATCCGGAATATTCCGAAGCCGTCCCTGGGACGGGTTGTGCCCAACGACGCCAACTATGAGCTGTACCGAAAGCACCTGCGCCGCACGGTGGAAGAGCCGTTCGCGCTGTTCCTGCCTGCATAGATGACGGCCTCGCGGCCGCCATCCGCCATGCACAGAGCGATCGCCGCGAGCTAGCCGCTCGGGTCGGCGCTGATGATGTCGCCGAACAGCTCCCACTGGCCCTTCTTGAACCGCCACATCTTGAGCTGCTCGATCGGCGCGAAGTCGGTGGCGGAGGTGTTGATCTTGATCCCCGGGATCAGCGTGTCGGGGACGAAGTCCCTCAGGCTGGCAGCCTGCTTCATCACGTTCTCACGGGTCAGATTGTCGCCGGACTGCTTCAGCACCTGCACCATCGTCTGAGCCGCGGCGTAGGCGTAAACCAGATTGGCGTCGGAGATGTTTGCGCCGGGCATGTACTTGTCGATGAAGGTCATGAACTTCTTCATGCCCTCGTCGTCCTTCCACTGCGGATCCGACGCGTCCTTCAAATATCCGGCCGACAGCACGCCTTCGGAGGCCTCGAGACCGGCCGGCTTCATCACCGCGCCGATCGACACCGAGACGTCGGTCATCAGGTGCATCGGCTTCCACTCCAGCTCCGCGATCTTCTTGATCGCCTGGGCCGCGAATTTCGGCGTCGCGATGTTGACGAAGACATCGGCGCCGGTGCCCTTGAGCTTGACGATATGGGCGTCGATCGACGGCTCCGAGGTCTCGTAGCTCTCCTCGGCGACGATCAGCTTCGAGGCCTTGTCGCCGAACACGTCCTTGATGCCGGCGACGTAATCCTTGCCGAAATCGTCGTTGGCATAGAAGATCGCGACCTTGGCGTCCGGCTTCTCCTTCAGAATATATTTTGCGAAGATCTGTGCCTCGACCCGGTAGCTGGGCTGGAAGCCCATGGTCCATGGAAAATTCTTCGGGTCGTTCCACTTGCTGGCGCCGGTGGCGAGGAACAGCTGCGGCACCTTCTTGCTGTTGTGATATTTCTGCACGGCGGTCTGCGTCGGCGTGCCCAGCGCGTTGAACACCAGGAAGACCTCGTCGCTCTCGATCAGCTTGCGGACCTGCTCCACGGTCTTCGGCGGCGAATAGCCGTCGTCATAGGAAATCCAGTTGATCTTGCGGCCGTTGACGCCGCCCTGGTCGTTGATCATCTTGAAATAGGCTTCCTCGGTCTTGCCGATGATGCCGTAGGCGGAGGCAGGACCCGAATAGGCCTCGACATTGCCGATCTTGATCTCGGTGTCGGTGACGCCGGTGTCGTATTTCTTCTGCGCCTGGGCGCCCTGGGTCGAGAGCAATGTCAGGGCGGCAGCCGCGGCGAGCAGGGAGAGTTTCTTGTTCTTCATGGAAATTCCTTGGGGTTTCTTGTTGGCTGGGGCAGGCACTTCAAAACAAAAGCGCCCGCAAGGGGCGCTTCGATCAGGCGTTGGCGACTTTCCTGTCGACCTCCGAGGCGACGGAGAATTCCTTGCGCAAGGTCGGCTTGTGGATCTTGCCGGTGGCGTTGCGAGGTAAGGCATCGACGAAGCGAATCTGGCGCGGACATTTGAAGCGGGCCAGATTGGCCACGCAATGCGCGAACACATCCGCTTCGGTAAGCCGCTGGCCCTGTTTGACCGCGACGATGGCGAGGCCGACCTCGCCCCATTGCGCATCGGGAATGCCGATCACGGCGGCTTCCGCGATCGCGCCGAGCTGGTGCAAGACGTTCTCGACTTCGGCCGGATAGACGTTTTCGCCGCCGGAAATGTACATGTCCTTCCAGCGGTCGACGATGTAGTAGAAGCCCTCCTCGTCGACGCGCGTCGCATCGCCCGTGTGAAGCCAGCCGTCGGTGAAGGAGGTCTTGTTCGCCTCAGGCCTGTTCCAGTAGCCCGGCGTGATGTTCGGCCCCTTCACCCAGAGCTCGCCGAGCTCGCCGACATCGGCATCGCTGCCGTCGGGCCGCACGATGCGCACCTCCGTGTGCAGCACCGGCTTGCCGGCGGAGCCTGCTTTCCGCGCCGCATCCTCGCGATCGAGCACCAGCACGGCTGGCGAGGTCTCGGTCATGCCGTAACCCTGCTGCAGCGCGACGCCGCGCGCCTCCCAGACCTTCAAGAGCGGCACCGGCATCGGTGCGCCGCCGACACCGCCGACGATCAGGCGGGTCAGGTCGGTCGTCGCGAAGGCCGGATGCTGCGCCATGAACTGGTAGATCGCGGGCACGCCGAAAAACACATTGATGCCCTGCGCAGGATCGTTGATCAGCTCAAGCGCCGTGCCGGGATCGAAGGCGCGCATGATCATGACCGTGCCGCCGGCGTGCAGCACCGGATTGGTATAGCAATTGAGCCCGCCGGTGTGGAACAGCGGCAGCACGGTGAGCAGCACCGAGGACGGCCCGATGCAGGCGGGGCCGCCGAGATTGACGCAATTCCAGAAGGTCATGCCATGGGTGATGGTCGCGCCCTTCGGATGCCCCGTCGTGCCCGAGGTGTACATGATGGTCGAGACATCATCGAGCGTGACCTCCTCGATTGCCTCGAGCGGTTTTGCGGCGGCGATGCCGGCCTCATAGCTGCCGCCAGGGCCGAGCAGCAGGCTGGTCGCAACGTTGCAGAGCTTTGCGACGCTGAGTGCCGCCTCGGCCAGATCGGTGTCGTGGATCATCACCTTCGGCGCGCAGTCGGCGGTGATGAACTGGAGCTCGGGGACGGTGAGGCGGGTGTTCAGCGGCACGAAGATGGCGCCTAACCGACCGCAGGCGAACTGCACCTCCAGCGTATCGGTCGTGTTCAGTGCCAGCACGGCGACGCGGTCGCCGCGCGCGACCTTCAGCGTGTGACACAGGAACGAGGCGAGGCGCGAGACGCGGGCGTCGAGCTGCGAATAGCTGAAGCGGCGTTCGCTCGCGAGATCGATGAGCGCGACCTTGCCGGGCGTGCGGCGGCCATGGTGGGCGATCCAGTCGTAGTAACGAACGGCCAAAAATCCCTCCCTCGGCGGTCCTGTGCCGCCTGTAGCCCTATTGCCGGGCACCATGCCCGGCGTGGCCGCGAGGGCCAGCCGGAGTTTGTGCACCACGTCTTTTTTTTGATTTGGAGTTGGCCTGCGAGGGACGAAAATCGTCTTGCGTTGAGTTGCTAGGTCGCAGGCTGCGGTGAAGCGGTTCCTCCGGTCAGCCACTCTGCGCAAGTGAACGGCAAATGTTCCAGCCATGGTGAACGCGACGAATCCGCCAACAGGGCGAGACCACGATGAAGAGCCCGTTCTATACCGCCGAGCACGACGCCTTCCGCGACGTCATGCGCCGCTTTGTCGAGAAGGAGATCGCCCCGTTCGCCCATGAATGGGACGAAGCCGGCGAATTCCCGCGCGAGCTCTATCGCAAGGCGGCCGAAATCGGCCTTCTGGGACTTGGATTCCCCGAGGAATATGGCGGCATCGCTGCCGACCAGTTCATGAAGATCGTCGCCAGCCAGGAATTGGCGCGGGCTGGCGCAGGCGGCGTCAGCGCCAGCCTGATGAGCCACACCATCGGCTCGCCGCCGATCGCGCGCGCGGCGCGGGCCGAGGTGAAGGCACGCGTGCTGCCGCAGGTGTTGGCAGGCGAGAAGATTTCTGCGCTTGCGATCACGGAGCCGGGCGGTGGATCGGACGTCGCGAATCTGCGGACCCGCGCGCGGCGGGATGGCGATCACTACGTCGTGAGCGGTGAGAAGACCTTCATCACCTCCGGCGTGCGCGCCGATTATCTGACTGTCGCCGTGCGCACCGGCGGCGAGGGCGCCGGCGGTGTCAGCCTGCTCCTGATCGAGGGCGATACGCCCGGCCTGTCCAGGACAAAACTGAAGAAGATGGGCTGGTGGGCCTCCGACACTGCGACGCTGCATTTCGACGAATGCCGGGTGCCGGCCGAAAACCTGATCGGCGAAGAGGGCCAGGGCTTCAAGATCATCATGCAGAATTTCAACAGCGAGCGGATGGGCATGGCAGCGAGCTGCACGGCCTTCGCCCGCGTCTGCCTCGACGAGGCGGTCGCCTATGCGAAGGAACGCAAGACCTTCGGCAAGCCGCTCGCCCAGCACCAGGTCATCAGGCACAAGATCGTCGACATGGCGCAGAAGGTCGCGGCCAGCCAGGCGATGCTGGAGATGCTGGCCTGGCGGCTCGAGCAGGGCGAGAGCCCGGTCGCTGAAATCTGCATGATGAAGAACCAGGCGACGCAGACCATGGCATTCTGCGCCTCGGAAGCCGTGCAGATATTCGGTGGCGCCGGCTTCATGCGCGGCATCAAGGCCGAGCGTATCTACCGCGAGGTCAAGGTCAACGCCATCGGCGGCGGTACCGAGGAGATCATGAAGGATCTGGCGTCGCGGCAGATGGGGTTGTGACGAGAGGACAAAATGCTATTCACCGCCGACCACGACGACATCCGCCGTTCCTTGCAAAAATTCATCGCCAACGAGATCAATCCCCACGTCGATGAATGGGAGAAGGCCGACATCTTCCCGGCGCATGAGCTGTTCAAGAAGATGGGCAGCCTCGGCTTCCTCGGGTTGAACAAGCCGGTCGGGTTCGGCGGCTCGGGCCTCGACTACTCCTACGCGCTGATGATGGCTGAGGAGCTGGGCGCCATCACCTGCGGCGGCGTGCCGATGGCGATCGGGGTGCAGACCGACATGGCAACGCCCGCGCTGTCGCGCTTCGGCTCGGACGAGGTGCGGCGCGAATTTCTGGCGCCCTCGATCTCCGGCGATTACGTCGCCTGCATCGGCGTCTCCGAGCCCGGCGCCGGCTCGGACGTCGCCTCGATCAAGACCAATGCGCGCTCCGACGGCGACGATTACGTCATCAATGGCGGCAAGATGTGGATCACCAACGGCACCCAGGCCGACTGGATCTGCGCCGCTGACATTGTCATTGGTTATGCGCTGCGCCTCGCCGACAGTATCGGCCTCGCCAAGGACTTTGGGCCAAATGTCGCAGCCTATTGGGCCCGCCTGCAACAGCGCGACGGCTTCAAGCGCGCCGTTGCTGCGGAGCAAAAGGCCGGCGTCGAGCAGAATGTTGCGCCACGGGTGAGGGCGTAAGTTTGAGGCCGGTCATTCCGGGGCGATGCGAAGCATCGAACCCGGAATCTCGAGGTTCCGGGTTCGGTCCTGCGGACCGCCCCGGAACGACAGCGGATGTTTCCATGACAGCGCTATCCCGTCGTGACAGCGCCCAAATTTCCGCTAAGGTGACCTCCGTCCGCAGCGGCCAGAGAGCCGCGCGAGGAGGAGCCCAATGGAAAATAACGGTCGCGAATCCGACCATCTGATGCTGATCACGCCCGAGCGGGTGTTCTATGCCGGCCTGCTCGGCCGCCCCCGCAAGCGGACCCCGGGCTGCTGCCACGTCTATGTGGCGGTGAAGGGTAATCTGCACCTGACCATCGACGACGTCCTTGCCACCGGCGAGCTGTTCGTCACCCTGCCGAACCAGCGACATTCCATTGCCAGCGACTATCGCACCGCGATCAGCGTGACGCTCGAGCCCGAAAGCATGCCGGATGGCGCGATCGAGGCCCTGGCCGAGCGGCTGACCGGACCCGATCGTGCGGTCTACGCCCGCAAGATTCTCGCCGCCTACGCGCTGCTGCGCCAGCGTCGCTATGGCGACATCACCACCGCCGAGTTCGACGAGATGTGCTTTGGCGAGGCGCTGCCGCGCCGCGTGCTCGACCCCCGCGTGATGCGCGCGGTCGCCCGCATCGGGCGCTTCTCCGGCGAGCCTGTCACGGCGGACACCTGCGCCACCGAGGCGGGCCTCTCCGCCTCGCGTTTCCTTCACCTGTTCAAGGAGGAGACCGGCATCTCGTTCCGCTCCTTCCGGGCCTGGAAGCGCGCGCGGCATCTGCTGCACTTCGCCAACCAGGACCTCAACCTCGCCCATCTCGCGCAGGACATCGGCTATCCCGATTCCACGCATTTCAGCCACTCGATCCGCCGCTTCTACGGATTGAAGCCGCGCGCGATCTTCGTCGGCTCGCGGGATCTTGCGATCTACCGCAGCACCGAGACGGTGCGGCTGGCGGAAGCGAGCTAGGCTCGCTCTCGTAGGGTGGGCAAAGCGAAGCGTGCCCACCATCTTTGCCAAACACCGAGACGTGGTGGGCACGGCGCAAGGGCGCCTTTGCCCACCCTACGGCATCTCGTTTTCCCAGCTTCTCCGCGCAAGAAGCCGCATGTCGCGCGTCACATGATCGCAAGCGTTGAATTCTCAACGTGCGAGACATTTTTGGCATGAGCGACAAGGCCGTCATCACCTGCGCGCTGAACGGCGTGCTCACCGACCCGAAGCAGCACAACGTGCCCGTGACGCCCGAGCAGATGGCGCGCGAGGCCAGGGCTGCCTTCGATGCCGGCGCGTCCATCATGCACATCCACCTGCGCCAGCAGGCGCCGGGCAAGGGGCACCTGCCGTCCTGGGAGGTTGCGGTCAGCAATGAGATCCAGCAGGCGATCCGCGAAGCCTGTCCCGGCGTCATCATCAATCACACCTCGGGCGTGTCGGGGCCGAACTACTCTGGCGCGCTCGACTGCATTCGCGAGACCAGGCCGGAGATCGCCGCCTGCAACGCCGGCTCGCTGAATTACCTGAAGGTGAAGGCCGACAACAATTGGGCCTGGCCGCCGATGATGTTCGACAACGCAGTCGAGAAGGTGAAGGACTATCTCGACGTCATGAACGCCGTCGGCACCATCCCCGAATTCGAATGCTTCGATGTCGGCATTGTCCGCTGCGTCGGCATGTACCACCAGGTCGGCATGTACAAGGGTCCGCTCGAATATAACTTCGTGATGGGCGTCGCCTCCGGCATGCCTGCCGATCCCGAGCTGCTGCCGATCCTGATCAAGCTGAAGCGCCCCGAAGCGCATTGGCAGGTCACCGCCATCGGCCGCGAAGAGATCTGGCCGCTGCATCAGCGCTGCGCCGAGCTCGGCGGGCATTTGCGCACCGGCCTCGAGGATACCTTCTATCTCGCCGACGGCAAGAAGGTGACCTCGAACGGTCAGCTCATCGAAGCGGTCGCCGCCTGCGCAAGGCGCGCCGGCCGCGAGATCGCATCGCCGGCCGAGGCGCGGAAGATCTTTGGGACGAACAGGTAATTGTCGTTCCGGGGCGCGCAAAGCGCGAACCCGGAACCTCGAGATTCCGGGTTCGATGCTGCGCATCGCCCCGGAATGACGGAGTAAACTGTGTCCATTCTCGAAAACACCATCTCCCCCAGCAGCGCCGGCTACCACGCCAACCGCGACGGCATGCTCGCACTGATCGATCGCATGCGCGCGCTGGAAGGGCGCACGCGTGCCGCATCCGCCGCGGCAAAGGACCGCTTCCACAAGCGCGGCCAGTTGCTGCCGCGCGAGCGCGTCGCGCTGGTGCTCGATCCCGGTGCGCCCTTCATCGAGCTGTCGACGCTGGCCGGCTACATGTTCGACGTGCCCGATGCGAACAAGAGCGTGCCGGGCGGCGGCGTCATCGCCGGCATCGGCTTCGTCTCGGGCATCCGCTGCATGGTCAGCGCCAGTGATTCCGGCATCGACGCCGGCGCGCTGCAGCCTTATGGCCTCGACAAGACGCTGCGGGTGCAGGAGCTCGCGCTGGAGAACAAGCTGCCCTATGTCCAGCTCGTCGAAAGCGCCGGTGCCAACCTCTTGCGCTACCGCGTCGAGGATTTCGTCCGCGGCGGCAACATCTTTCGCAATCTCGCGCGGCTCTCGGCGGCGGGCCTACCGGTCGTCACCGTCACACATGGCTCGTCCACCGCCGGCGGCGCGTATCAAACGGGTCTCTCCGACTACATCGTCATGGTCCGCGGCCGTACCCGCGCCTTTCTTGCCGGGCC
Organism: Bradyrhizobium sp. CB1717; assembly: GCF_029714325.1. Taxonomy (NCBI): domain Bacteria; kingdom Pseudomonadati; phylum Pseudomonadota; class Alphaproteobacteria; order Hyphomicrobiales; family Nitrobacteraceae; genus Bradyrhizobium; species Bradyrhizobium sp. CB1717. The sequence goes on along the minus strand of NZ_CP121666.1, from coordinate 9,062,631 downwards.
GCCGCTGCTGAAGGCCGCGACCGGTGAGGTCGCGACCGAGGAAGAGCTCGGCGGCGCCGAGATGCACACGCAAGTCTCGGGCCTCGGCGATTATCTCGCCGAGGACGATCGCGACGCATTGCGCATCGCGCGCGAGATCATGGCGGCGATGGAATGGCAGCGGCCCGGCAGGGCGGCTCCAGAGTTCAAGCCGCCGCGCTACGACCAGGACGAGCTGCTCGGCATCATGCCGATGGACCACAAGCGCCCCGTCGACATGAAGCAGGTGATCGCCCGCATCGTCGACGATTCCGACTTCACCGAGATGGCGCCGAATTACGGCCCGGCCACCGTCTGCGGCCATGCCCGCATCGAAGGCCAGGCGATCGGCATCATCACCAACAACGGCCCGCTCGATCCCGCCGGCGCCAACAAGGCGACGCATTTCATTCAGGCCTGCTGCCAGACCCGCACGCCGATCCTCTATCTCAACAACACCACCGGCTACATGGTCGGCAAGGCCTATGAGGAAGCCGGCATGATCAAGCACGGCTCGAAGATGATCCAGGCGGTGACCTCGGCGACGGTGCCGCAGATCACCATCTATTGCGGCGCCTCGTTCGGCGCCGGCAATTACGGCATGTGCGGCCGCGGCTTCCATCCGCGCTTCTGCTTCTCCTGGCCCAACGCCAAGACCGCCGTGATGGGCGGCGAGCAGGCCGCCGAGACCATGGCGATCGTGACCGAGGCCGCCGCCGCCCGCCGCGGCAAGCCGATCGAGAAGGACAAGCTCGACGCCATGAAGGCGCAGATTATCGGCGTGTTCGACGGCCAGATGGATGTGTTCTCGACCAGCGCGCGCGTGCTCGACGACGGGGTGATCGATCCGCGCGATACCCGCGCGGTGCTCTCCGAGGTGCTAGCGATCTGCCGCGAAGGCGATGTGCGAAATCCTCAACGCATGCAGTTCTCGGTGGCCCGCCCATGAGGAACGGATCAGTGCATCATCGACCGTTCTTCAAGGTCCTGGTCGCCAATCGCGGTGAGATCGCATTGCGCGTGATGCGCAGCGCGCGGCGGCTCGGCTTGGGCGTCGTCGCGGTCTATTCCGATGCGGATCGCGATGCCCTTCACGTCAAGCAGGCCGATCAGGCCGTTCGCATCGGCGAAGCCCTGCCGGCGCAATCCTATCTCAACATCCCCGCGATCATTGCCGCTGCCAAGGCGAGCGGCGCGGATGCCGTTCACCCCGGCTATGGTTTCCTCGCCGAGAACGAAGACTTTGCGCAAGCCTGCAAGGATGCCGGCCTCGTTTTCATCGGCCCGTCGCCTCAGGCGATCGAGGCGATGGGCAACAAGGCCGGCGCCAAGGAGATTATGAAGAAGGCCGGCGTGCCCTGCGTGCCCGGCTATCAAGGCGCCGACCAAGGCGACGAAGTCATGCTCGCGGAAGCCAAGAAGATCGGCTTTCCCGTGATGATCAAGGCGGTGGCCGGTGGTGGCGGGCGTGGCATGCGGCTCGTCGCCGATGCGGCGTCGTTCCCCGACGCGCTGCGCAGTGCGCGGTCGGAAGCGAAGGCAGCGTTCGGCGATCCCACGGTCATCCTCGAGCGCGCGATCCAGAATCCCCGCCACATCGAGATTCAGGTGTTCGGCGACATTCGCGGCAATGCCATTCATCTCGGCGAGCGCGACTGTTCGGTGCAGCGGCGCCACCAGAAGCTGATCGAGGAGGCGCCGTCCCCCGCGGTCACGCCCGAGCTGCGCGCGAAGATGGGGGAGGTCGCGGTCGCGGCGGTGAAGGCGCTGCGCTATGAGGGCGCCGGTACTCTGGAATTCCTGCTCGATGCAAGCGGCGAGTTCTACTTCATGGAGATGAACACGCGTCTCCAGGTCGAGCATCCCGTCACCGAGGCGATCACCGGGCTCGATCTCGTCGAGCTGCAGCTGCGCATCGCTCGTGGCGAGCCGTTGCCGGTGAAGCAGCAGGACATCCGTTTCACAGGCTATGCCATCGAGGTGCGGCTCTGCTCGGAAGACGCCGCGCAGGATTTCATGCCGCAGTCCGGCCGCATGGCGCGCTGGCAGGTGCCTGACAGCATCCGCGTCGAGCACGCGCTGCAATCGGGCTCGGAGATTCCGCCGTTCTACGATTCCATGATCGCCAAGGTGATCAGCCACGGCGCCACGCGCGAGGAGGCGAGGGGGCGGCTGATCGTCGGTCTGGAGCAGCTCACGGCTTTCGGCGTGACCACCAACCAGGCGTTCCTGATGTCCTGCCTGCGCCACCCCGGCTTTGCCAGGGGCGAGGCGACGACGGCCTTCATTGGTTCGCATCGGGACGAGTTGCTGGCTCCGCGCGCGAACGCTGCATTCGACATGGCGCTGGCGGGCCTGCTGCTCTACGTCACCAACCCCCGCGCGCCGTCATGGCAAAGCGGGCGGAGCCTCGCCGCCGCCTTTCCGCTTCCGGCGAAGATCGAAATCGCCGGCCACGCGCACGAGCTCGACGTCACGCGCGAGCGCGATGGCAGCTACACCGTCGCCACCGACGGCCGGCAAGACAAGTTCGAAATCGACCAGCTCGATCCCGACGCCATCCGCTTCCGCCACGACGGCGTGATGGACAGCGCAAAATTCCTGCGCGACGGCGATCGGCTCCACCTCCAGCACCGCGGCATTCCGCTCGCCGTCACCGATCTCACCCTCGCCGCGCCGAAAGCGGCGGCAGCGAATGGCGGCGACGGCAAGGTCCGCGCTGCCATGAACGGCCGCGTCGTCGCGGTCCTGGTCAAGCCGGGCGACCGCGTCACCGCGGGCCAGCCGGTGCTGACGCTGGAAGCGATGAAGATGGAGCACGTCCACAAGGCCGGCATCGATGGTGTCGTCGCCGCGATCGACGTCGCCGAGGGCGAGCAGGTGACGACGGGCAGGATTGTCGCGGAGATCGGGGCCGGGTAGCGCGCCGCAAACACGGTCTCGTAGGGTGGGCAAAGGCGCATAGCGCCGTGCCCACGAATGTCATCGTATGCGGGATGGTGGGCACGCTTCGCTTTGCCCACCCTACGGCACCTCCCCGGCTGAAAGCCAAAAATACAAATAATTCCAACGAGATGCTCGCTCGCAAAGCTCATGCTCAATTTGTATTGAACATTGTTCATACTCGTGCTACAAATATTGAACTATGTTCAATTCGTCCGGAGGCCCGCATGTTGCGTGCAAATGATTCCGCCCAAGCGAGCGATGCCATACTCCACCCGGTGTCCCGCCATTTCCCGTTGGGCACCCCACAGCTCCGCGAAAGATATCTGGCAGCGGCGCTCTTCGTCCTCACCCTGGCGGCGCTGTTCGGGCCCGCGCTGCCGGCCGCCGACTGGCACATCCCGCATTTCGTCGACACCCGTGGTTGGCTCGGCGTGCCCAACGCCGGCGACGTGCTGAGCAATCTCGCTTTCCTCGCGATGGGCGTCTGGGGCTCGGAGCGGCTGCGCGGCCGCAATGATGCGCCCGCGGGTGCGAGCTGGTTTTTCGTGGGACTGATCCTCACCTGCCTCGGCTCCGGCTTCTATCATCTCGAACCCGACATGCCGCAACGGCTCGTGGCCGACCGCCTCGGCATGGCGGTGGCGTTCGCGGGCTTTCTCGGCATCGCGGCCAGCGAGCGCATCAGCACGCGTGCAGGCGAGGCGGTGCTGGTGCTGATGATGGTCGCGGGCCTGCTCGCGGCCTGGGTGGCACGCGAGAATCTCACGCCATGGATGGTCGTGCAGTTCGGCGGCATGGCACTCGCTGTGGGACTGGCGCTGACGCGGCCCCGGCCTGGTGCGCTTGGCGTGCCGCTGGGCGGTGTGATTGTCTTCTATGTGCTGGCCAAGCTGTTCGAGCTCGGCGACGCCACCATCTTCGAAGCGACCGGACATATCGTCTCGGGCCACACGCTCAAGCACCTCGCCGCCGCGCTGGCCGCCTGGCCGGTGATCCGGGCGCTACGGCCTACTGACCGCGCCCCGTCCCGTCATTGAGCAGACACGCCACTTGATGCCCGTCGTCTGCATCCACCAGCGCCGGCCGCTCCATCTTGCACCGCTCCATCGCAAACCGGCAGCGGGTGTGGAATGCGCAGCCCGAGGGCGGATTGACCGGGCTCGGCACATCGCCGTCCACCAGCGGCGCCAGCTTCTTCGCGAGCGGATTGGCAATCGGAACGGACGCGAGCAGGGCCTGCGTATAGGGATGCCTGGGATTGCGGAACAGCTCGTCCTTGTCGGCGATCTCGACGATACGGCCGAGATACATCACGGCGACGCGGTGGCTGATATGCGCGACCACGGCGAGGTCGTGGGCGATGAAGAGATAGGAGAAACCATGCTGGCGCTGCAGGTCGATCAACAGGTTGATCACCTGCGCCTGGATCGAGACGTCGAGCGCGGACACCGGCTCGTCGCAGACGATCAGGCGCGGCTCGAGCGCAAGCGCGCGTGCGATGCAGATACGCTGGCGCTGGCCGCCCGAAAACTGATGCGGGAAATTTTGCATCTGGTCGGGCCGCAGGCCCACTTGCTCGAACAGCCTCGCGACGCGCGTCTCCAGCTCCTTGCCGCTTGCAAGCCCGTGCACGGCCAGCGGCTCGCCGACGATGTCGCCCGCGGTCATACGCGGGTTGAGCGAGGCAAAGGGATCCTGGAACACGATCTGCATCGAGCGGCGGTGCGGGCGCAGCGCCGTCTTCGAGAGGTGTGTGATGTCCTCGCCGTCGAGACGGATCTGGCCCGAGGTCGGCTCGACCAGCCGCAGCACGCTGCGCGCCACCGTCGACTTGCCGCAGCCGGACTCGCCGACGAGGCCCAGCGTCTCGCCGGCGCCAAGCGAGAACGAGACGCCATCCACCGCATGCACGGTGCCGACCTGCCGGCGCAGCACGCCGGCGCGCACCGGGTAGTGCTTTTTGAGTTCGGTGACTTCGAGCAGCGTCTCGGTCATGCCACCTCCGCGACTTCTTCCGCGCGCCAGCACGCCGCGAGATGGCCGCCGCCCCAATCCGCCAGCGGTGGATACTCGGCCTCACAGCGCTTGATCGCGAGCTTGCAGCGCGGCGCGAAGGCGCAGCCCTTCGGCAGCCGCACCAGCGAAGGCACGGTGCCGGGAATTTCGTTCAGCCGCGCCTGTGCGGGGACGCCGGATGCAGGGACGGCCGGGATCGAGGCCATCAGCCCGCGCGTGTAGGGATGCTTTGGTGCTGCGAACAACGCCTCGACGCTGGCTTCCTCGACTTTACGCCCCGCATACATCACGATCACGCGCTGCGCAGTCTGCGCGACCACGCCGAGATCGTGCGTGATGAGGACGAGGCCGGTGCCGAGCTCCTTCTGCAGGTCGAGGATCAGCGCCAGGATTTGCGCCTGGATGGTGACGTCGAGCGCAGTTGTCGGCTCGTCCGCGATCAGCAGCGCCGGCCGGCACGCCAGCGCCATCGCGATCATGGCGCGCTGGCGCATGCCGCCGGAGAGCTGGTGCGGATATTCGCGCGCACGCCGCGCCGGTTCGGGGATGCGTACCAGCCGCAGCATCTCGACGGCGATGCCCTGCGCTTCCTTCGACGAGATGTTCCGGTGCAGCCGCACGGCCTCGACGATCTGGTCGCCGATCCGCATCACCGGATTGAGCGAGGTCATCGGTTCCTGGAAGATCATGGAGATGCGATTGCCCCTGACGGCGCGCATCTGCGTTTCATCCAGCGCCAGCAGGTCGGTGCCTTCGAGCGTCACGGAGCCGCCGACGATACGGCCGGGCGGATCGGGCACGAGGCGCATCAGGGACAGCGCAGTGACGCTCTTGCCGCAGCCGGACTCGCCGACGATCGCCAGCGTTTCCCCGCGCTTCACGGTGAAGGAGACGTCGTCCACCGCTTTGAACAGGCCGGAGTTGGTGAAGAACACGGTCTTCAGGTTCTGCACCTCGAGCACGATGTCGGATTTCTGTGCCATCAGCCGCGCTGCCGGGGATCGAGGATGTCGCGCAGGGCGTCACCGAACAAATTGGCGCCGAACACGGCGAGGCTGATCGCGATGCCGGGGAAGATCACCAGCCACGGCGCGGTGCGGACATATTCGGCGGCGGATTCGGAGAGCATGCGGCCCCATGACGGATAAGGCTCGGGAATGCCGAGGCCGAGGAAGGAGAGCGAGGCCTCGGTGAGGATGGTCGAGCCGAGCTGGGCGGTGGCGAGCACGATCAGCGGCGCCAGCGTGTTCGGAAGCACGTGGCGGAGCGCGATGCGCATATCGCTCATGCCGATCGACTTGGCGGCTTCGACGAAGGGCTGCTCGCGCAGCGCCAGCGTGTTGGCCCGGATGACGCGCGACACCGTCGGAATCAGCGGAATGGCGATGGCGATGATGACATTCGGCAGTGTAGGGCCGAGGGCCGCCGTCATGATCAGGGCGAGGACCAGCAACGGCAGCGCCTGCAGCACGTCGGAGACGCGCTGGAACACCAGATCGACCCAGCCGGAGAGATAACCGGAGGTGAGCCCGACGATGACGCCGATCGTGCCGCCGAGCGCGGTCGAGCCGATGCCGACGGCCAGCGAAATGCGCGCGCCGTGGATGATGCGGCTGAACACGTCGCGGCCGAAGGAATCCGTCCCCATCCAGTGCGCGAGACTCGGGCGCGCCAGCGCGCGGGCGGAATCGACCGTGAGGGGATCATAGCGCGCGATGAAATCGGCAAAGATGGCCGTGAGCACGAACACCGTCATGATCACGAGCCCGGCCGCGCCCAGCACATGCCGCTGCGCCATGAACAGCACGCGCCGCCACCCGCCGGTCGCATACGCCCCGGCCCGCCTCAGTTCAACGTCGAAGTCGATTGCGGCCAAGCGGCTCTCCTAATCCGTGTACCTGATCCGCGGATCGAACACCGCGTAGAGCATGTCGACGGTGAAATTCGCGAACACCACCACGACGGCAATGAACATCACGAGGTTCTGCACGATCGGATAGTCGCGCCAGCGGATCGCCTCGACCAGGAAGCGGGCGACGCCGGGGATGTTGAATACGGTCTCGGTGACGATCAGGCCGCCGATCAGGAACGCCGCTTCGATGCCGATCACGGTGATGACGGGCAGGATCGCGTTCTTGAGCGCGTGGTGATAGTTCACGGCGGCATCGGAGGCGCCCTTGGCGCGCGCGGTGCGGATATAGTCCTGCCGCAGCACCTCCAGCATCGAGGATCGCGTGATGCGCATGGTCAGCGCCGCGCTGCGGAAGCCGACGGCGGCGGCCGGCACGGCGTAGGTCGCGAACGCTTCGAGCCAGGTCTTGGGATTGGGATTGAAGATCGGGATCTGGCCGAACATCGCCACCGCCGCGGTGAGGATGAGCAGGCCAAGCCAGAACGAGGGCAGCGACAGGCCGCTGAGGCTGACGACGCGCAGCGCGTAGTCCAGCCGCGTGCCCTGCTTGACTGCGCTGATGACGCCCAAGGGAATGCCGATCGATGCCGAGAACAGCAGCGCCAGCCCGGCGAGCCGCGCCGTGATCGGAATCCGCGGCAAAATCTCCTGCAGCGCGGGCTTCTCCGACACATAGGAGTAGCCGAAATCACCGCGCAGAAAACCGCTGATCCAGTGCCAGTATTGCACGATCAGCGGCTGGTCGATGCCGAGTTCCTTTTCGAGGTTGGCCTTGTCGGCGGGATCGACATAGCCGGCCGCGGCGAACAGGATGTCAACGATGTTGCCGGGCACGATGCGCAGCAGGAAGAAGATGACGACCGAGATCCCGAACAGGGTCACGAGCATCAGGAACAGGCGCCGCACCAGATAGGCAAACATCCTTCGCCTCCTGCCGAACCCGTCAGCCGCCTGCGCTACTTGTCCATCCAGACATCCTCGTAGCGGTAGCCGTTATACGAGCTGTTCGACATGATCGTCACGCCCTTCACATAGGGCTGCCAGCAGCTGCCGGTACGCGCGTGGAAGATGATCGGGCGTGCCACGTCCTCCTGCAACTTCTTGTCGATGTCCCACACCAGTTTCTTGCGTTTGGCGATATCCGTCTCCTGCGACTGCACGTCGAACAGTTTTTCGATCTCCTTGTTGCAGTAATTGGTGTAGTTGCGCTCGGAGCCGCAGGAATAGTTCTCGTAGAAGGACTGGTCGGGATCGTCGACGGCGTTGCCGGTCAGGTTGAGCCCGAGCATGTAATCCTTGCGCGCGATCTTCGGGAACCAGTTCGCGGTCTCGACCACGTCGAGCTCGCCGTCGATATAGATGCTCTTGAGTTGGTCGATCAGGATCACCGCGGGGTCACGATAGACCGGGATGTTGCGGGTCGAGATCTTGACGGCGAGATGCTTGTCCGGCCCGTAGCCGGCCTTCTGCATCAGCTTCTTCGCCTCCTCGCGGTTGGCCTTCACGTCGGGGCCGTAGCCGGGGATGGTCTCGAGCATCTCCTTCGGCATGCCCCACAGCCCGTTGGGCGGCGGCAGCAGGGTGCCGCCGACGTCGCCCTGGCCCTCGAACATGATCGAGATGAAGGCCTTGCGGTCGAGCGCCAGCGCCATGGCGCGGCGGATGTCGATGTTGTCGAACGGCGGCGCGCTCGAATTGACGATGATGTTGGTGGCGACGTTGTTGGGTTCCACCACGCAGACCGCGTTCGGCGCCTGCGACTTGACGTCCTTCAGAAGCGGAATGCTGACCTCGGTCGGGAACGTCATGTCGAACTTGCCGGCGACGAAGGCGAGAATGGCGGTCGAACGGTTCGGGATGATGGTGAACTCGATGCCGTCGAGATAGGGTCGGCCCTCGCGCCAGTAATCCGTGTTGCGCGTCAGCTTGATCGATTCATTGGCCTTGAACTCGACGAATTTGAACGGGCCGGTGCCGATCGGGTGCGTGCGCATGTCGCCCGGCGAGACGTGGCAGGGATAGACCGGGGTATAGCCCGAGGCGAGCAGCGCCAGCAGCGAGGGCTGCGGCCGCTTCAGGTTGAACGAGACCTCGAAGTCGCCATTGGTCGAGATGTCGTTGACCTGCTCGTACCAGGTCTTGCGCGGGTTCTGCCGGAACTTCTGCTGCGCCTTGCCCATCAGCATGTCGAAGGTGCATTTGACGTCCGCCGAGGTGAACGGCTTGCCGTCGTGCCATTTGACGCCCTGGCGCAGCTTGAAGGTCAGGGTCTTGTTGTCGTTGACCCAGGCCCAGCTCTCGGCGAGTTCCGGAAGGATGTTGTCCATCCTGTTCTGCGCCTCGTCCTGCTTGTAGATGACGAGGTTGTTGAACACGGGCATGAAGGGAACATTGAGCGAGTAGGTCGCGCCTTCATGGATCGAGGCATTGCCGGGGCTGTCGCGATGATACATCCGCAGGATACCGCCCTGCTTGGGCCCGCCGGCGAATGCAATGGTCGAAAACGCCAGCAAAGATAGCGCCGCCGTCGCGGCGAGCGCCCGCACGCTCCGCATCCTCGTCCTCCCTGGACATTAGTCTCTTGGGCCTTTTCCGGCCTGTTTGTCAGGACGATAGCGAGGCAGGTGCAGCGAGGCAACGGGCAAGGCCAGCTGCGCTCTCGGCAATTCGGATGACGTAAGGCCGCAGGTTTCACTCTCTCACAATGTGAGAGTGCAGGTGCGAACGGACATCGTGTGCTCGCGTTGCTGGAACTGCGGCGAAGGTGCGCTCCCTCGCCCCGCTTGCGGGGAGAGGGTTGGGGTGAGGGGTAGTCTCCGCGGCGACGGTGAGAGTTGGGTTCGCGGAAGCTCCCCTCACCCGAAATTCAAGCTGCGCTTGAATTTCGGCCTCTCCCGCACGCGGGGAGAGGCGGTGAAGACCTCACACAATCCGCGATGTCTTGTTCCCCCAATACCGATCCCGCAGCAGCCGCTTGTACAGCTTGCCCGTGGGCAGCCGCGGCAGTTCCTTCTCGAAGTCCACCGAGCGCGGCACCTTCTGCCGCGACAGCTGTTGGCCGCAGAACGCGATCAGCTCTTCTGCGAGCGCCTCGCCCGGCCTTACGCCGGGCATCGGCTGCACCACCGCCTTCACCTCTTCGCCGAGATCGGGATTGGGCACGCCGAACACCGCGGCATCGGCGACCTTCGGGTGAGTGATCAGCAGGTTCTCGCATTCCTGCGGATAGATGTTCACCCCGCCCGAGATGATCATGAAGGTCGCGCGGTCGGTCAGATAGAGGAAGCGGTCGGCGTCGACATAGCCGACGTCACCGACCGTGCTCATGCTGCCATCGGCCGAGCGCGCCTCCTTGGTCTTCTCCGGATCGTTGAAATATTCGAACGGCGATCCCGTCTTGAACCACACTTGCCCGGACGTCCCGGTCGGGCACGGATTCATGTTCTCGTCGAGAATATGGAGGTCGCCCAGCAGTACCTTGCCGACGGTGCCGCGATGGCTAAGCCATTCCTCGCTGTTGCAGGCGGTGAAGCCGAGGCCTTCGGTGGCGCCATAATATTCGTGGATGATCGGACCCCACCATTTGATGATGTCGTCCTTGACCAAGGCCGGGCAGGGCGCCGCGGCATGGATCGCGATCTCGAGCGACGACAGGTCGTAGCGCTGGCGCACCTCCTCCGGCAGCTTCAGCATCCGCGAGAACATCGTCGGCACCAGCTGGGTGTGGGTGATGCCCCATTGCTCGACGAGCTGGAGATAGCGTTCGGGATCGAAGCTCTCCATGATGATCACGGTGCCGCCCATGCGGATCGTGAGATTGACGGCAGCCTGCGGCGCCGAGTGATAGAGCGGGGCCGGCGAGAGGTAGACCATGCCCTCGCGGTAGTGCCACAGCTTGGTGAGGAAATCGAACAGCGGCAGATTGTGCTTTGGCGGCTCCTCCGGCAGCGGCCGCAAAATGCCCTTCGGCCGTCCCGTCGTGCCGGAGGAATAAAGCATCGCCGTGCCGAGCCACTCATCGGCGATCGGCGTCTTCGGCAGATTGGCAGTGACATCCGCGAGACCGACGATGCGCTCGCTCTCGCCGGGACCATCGGCGACGATGCAGAGCTTGACCTCAGGGCAGGCCTCGATCGCCTCGCGCGCGATGTCGAGCTTCGCCACCGACGTGATCAGGATCTTCGACTGGCTGTTGACGAGGAGATAGGCGAGCTCGCCCGGCGTCAGGAAGGAGTTGATGCAGGTGTAGTACAGCCCGGACCGCTCGCCCGCGCCGCAGGCTTCGAGATAGCGCGAATTGTTCTCCATGAAGATCGAATAGTGGTCGAGCCGCTTCAGGCCGTGCTTGCGGAACAGATGCGCGAGGCGATTGCTGCGTGCGTCCAGCTCGCGATAGGTGACGGCCTCGCCAGTCGCCGCCATGATGAATGCAGGCTGCAGCGGACGCAGGCGGGCATGGTGACCAGTGTACATCTATCCTCCGGCTTGGATCATGCGGCGAGAAACAGGATTTCCTTGATGTCGGCGGGGCCGTCGATCTTGCGCGGGTTGCGCGGGATCCAGTTCGTGCGCATGGCCTGTTCGGCGATGGCGTCGAAATGCTCCGGCGAGACGTGCACGTCCGCGAGGCTGCGCGGCATGCCGAGCGAGCGGATGAAGGCATCGAGCACGTCGGCGGCGTTATGGCCGGGAAAACCCATCGCGGCCGCAACGATCATCTGCCGCTCGGCATTGTCGCGCGCATTCCAGCGCATCACCGCCGGCAGCATGACGCAGGAGGTGTGGCCGTGCGGCACGCCGAAGGCCGCGCCCAGCACGTAGCCGATGCCGTGGCTCGCGCCCATGGGCACGCCGGCGGCGAGCGCGCCCATCGACAGCCAGGTTCCGATCTGCGCATCCATGCGTGCATCGAGATCGCTGGAATCGGCCTTCACCCGCGGCAGCGCATCGGCAAGCATGGCAAGGCCCTTGACCGATTGCGCGTCCGCGTAAGGGTGCGTCTCGCGCGAGCAGATCGCCTCGACGCAATGGTCGACGGCACGGATGCCGGTGGAGAGGAACAGCCATTCCGGCGTGTGCACGGTGATAGCGGGGTCGAGGATGGTCGCGCGCGGCACAGTGAGCGGATGCCGCAGCATCTGCTTCACATTGGTGCTGCGGTCGGTGACGCCGGCAATCGATGAGAACTCGCCGCCGGCAATCGTGGTCGGCACGCTGACCTGGCGCACGGTCGGCGCATTCATCTCGGGCGCGACACCCTTGTGCACGCGGATGCGCTCAATGCCGTCGATCGTATCGATGCCGTTGGCAAGACAGAGCTGCACGGCCTTGGCGCCGTCGGTGATCGAGCCGCCGCCGACGGTGACGATCAGGTCGGCGGCCACCTCGCGCGCCGCGCGAGTAGCCGCGATCACCGCCTCGCGCGGCGTGTGCGCCGGCATCGCGTCGAACAGGCCGGCACAACGGGAACCCAAAGCTTGCTTGATCTTCTCGATTTCGTCGGTCTGCCGGTTCAGCGTCCCTGAGACCATCAGGAAGGCGCGGCGCGCTCCCAACCGGTCCATCTGCGCCGCGATCGCGCCGGCCGCAGGATGGCCGAACACGACCTCCTCGATCGCGCCGTAAACGACACGTCCCTGGTACACGCCTGTCCTCCCCGGACAAATTCGTTTTGTTTTGTACGGAGAAGTCTAGCCGAGCAGCCGCCGCCCGTCATGCGCGAAGACGCTGGCACGGCTCTTACCCTCCCCTGGAGGGGGAGGGTGACACCGATTGCACCGTAGTCATCGTGCCCGCTCCATTCATGAGCCCCGCGAATAAGTCCATTCGAGTCTTGCCCACTAATCGGTGCGCGCGAGGCCGACTAACTCCCCTGTCAACCCGCCATCCGGCCAGGGCGCTCGTGCGGGCATTGCACGCGCATTGGTCTTGAAGTGTTCATCATTGCCGCCCATCCTGTAGGGCCCGCGCGGTGGCGAACACCCTGCTTTTTCCGCGGTTTTTTGAGTGAGGACCTGGGATGATTGGACCGGACGGAAGCGAGCGATTTGTCAAAAAGCACGATTTCGTTCAGATGCGGCATTGCGCAATAGCGGGCCTCCTCGCCACTTCATTCGCCCTCGCCGGTTGCGGACAGCCGACCTCGCAGGCCGCCGCGCCGCCGCCCGCGCCGGTGACCGTCGCCCAGCCGGTCAAGCGCACCGTCACCGATTGGGACGAGTTCACCGGCCGCTTCGAGGCGGTCGAGGAAGTCCAGGTGCGTCCGCGCGTCGGCGGCTTCGTCAACTCGGTCGAATTCCAGGACGGCGCCATCGTGCGTCAGGGAGACCTGCTCTACGTGATCGACCCGCGCCCGTTCGAGGCGGTGGCGGAACAAGCGGACGGCCAGCTCTCCGACGCCCGCGCCAAGGTCGAGCTTGCAAAGCGCGAGCTCGATCGCGGCCTGAACCTGGTGCAGACCAGCGCCGTGTCCGAGCAGGTCGTCGACCAGCGCCGCCAGGCCCTGCAGGCCGCGCATGCCGCGGAAGTGCAGGCCGCGGGCGCGCTGAAGGCTGCACGGCTCAACATCGAATTCACCCATGTGACCGCGCCGCTCACCGGGCGCGTCAGCCGCCATCTCGTCAGCCCGGGCAATCTCGTGCAGGGTAGCGATACCGGCACCTCGACGCTGCTCACCTCGATCGTTGCGCTCGATCCGATCTACGTCTATTTCGACATGGATGAGGCGACCTTCATCAAATACAGCAAGCTGTGGTTCGAAGGTAAGCGTCCGAGCTCGCGCGATACGGCAAACCCGGTGCAGGTGTCGCTCGCCGGCGAGACCAAGCCGTCGCATGAAGGTACCATCAACTTCCTCGACAACCGCCTCGACGTCTCCACCGGCACGCTGCGCAGCCGTGCCGTCATCAAGAACACCGATCTGTCGATCCTGCCCGGCCAGTTCGGTCGCGTCCGCCTGATCGGCAGCGCGCCCTACGAGGCGCTGCTGATCCCGGACGTCGCCGTTGCGACCGACCAGTCCCGCAAGATCGTGTTCGTGGTCAAGCCTGATGACACGGTCGAGGCGCGCCCGGTCGTGCTCGGGCCGCTCGACGAAGGCCTGCGCGTGATCCGCGAAGGCCTGAAGGCCGACGACCGCGTCATCGTCAACGGCATCCAGCGTGCCCGCGTCGGCGCCAAGGTCGCTCCGCAGACCGCGCAAGCCCCGGCTGGTGGCAAGTCATGAATCTCGGCCGTCTCTCCATCAACCAGCCCATCCTGGCGATGGTGCTGTCGATCGTGCTCTTGATCGTCGGCGCGCTCGCCTACACCACGCTGCCGGTCTCCGAATATCCGCAAGTGGTGCCGCCCACCGTGGTGGTCACCACGCAATATCCCGGCGCCTCCGCGCAGACCGTGTCCGACACGGTCGCAGCTCCGATCGAGCAGGAGATCAACGGCGTCGAGGACATGCTGTATCTCTACAGCCAGGCGACCTCGAACGGCCAGCTCACCATCACCGTCACCTTCAAGCTCGGCACCGATCTCGACAAGGCCCAGGTGCTGGTGCAGAACCGCGTCGCGATCGCGCAGCCGCGACTGCCCGAAGAAGTCCAGCGCAACGGCGTCACCACGCGCAAGAACTCGCCCGACATCCTGATGGTCGTGTTCATGCTGTCGCCCGACGACACGTTCGACCAGCTCTACATCTCGAACTACGCGCTGCTGCAGGTTCGCGACCAGCTCTTGCGCATCGACGGCGTCGGCGACATCCAGATCTTCGGCGCCCGCGACTATTCGATGCGGCTGTGGCTCGATCCCGACCGCATCGCCAATCTCGGCCTGACCTCCACCGAGGTGCTGGCCGCGATCCGTGCCCAGAACGTGCAGATCGCGGGCGGCCAGATCGCCGAGCCGCCGATCGCCGACCGCGCCTTCCAGCCGAACCTGACATTCACGGGGCGGCTCAAGGACCAGAAGCAGTTCGAGGACATCCTGATCAAGGCCGGCGCCGACGGCCGCACGGTGCGGCTGCGCGACGTTGCCCGCATCGAGCTCGGCGCGCTCGCCTATTCCACCAACAGCTTCCTGCTGCGCAAATCGGCGGTCGCCATGCTGGTGACGCAGCGGCCCGGGTCGAACGCGCTCGCGACCGCGAAGCACATCTCCGACACCATGGCGAAGCTGAAGGAGAGTTTTCCGAAAGGCCTCGACTACAATATCGGCTACAACCCGACCGAGTTCATCGCCCAGTCGGTTCACGAGCTGATCAAGACGATCTACGAGGCGATGCTGCTCGTGGTCATCGTCGTGCTGGTGTTCCTGCAGGGATGGCGGCCCGCGATCATTCCGATCATCGCGATCCCGGTCTCGCTGGTCGGCACTTTTGCGGTAATGGCGGCGCTCGGCTTCTCCATCAACAATCTCACCTTGTTCGGCCTCGTGCTTGCAGTCGGTATCGTCGTCGACGACGCCATCGTCGTGGTCGAGAACGTCGAACGCCATCTCGAGCACGGCCTGAGCCGGCGCGATGCCGCGCTCAAGACCATGGAGGAGGTCGGCGGCGCGCTGGTTTCGATTGCGCTGGTGCTGTGCGCGGTGTTCGTGCCGACCGCATTCCTCGGCGGCATCTCCGGGCAGTTCTTCCAGCAATTCGCCGTCACCATTGCGGTCGCGACCGCGATCTCCTGTTTCTGCTCGCTGACGCTGTCGCCGGCACTGGCCTCGCAAATCCTCACGCCGCACGAGGAGAAACGGCCGCCGGCGAGCTGGAATGTCATCGCGCGCGGCTGGAATGCCTTCACCGGCGTGTTCAACCGCACATTCGACCGTCTCGCCCATGGCTATGCCGGCCTTGCCAATTTCGTGATCCGGCATTCGGTGGTGATGATCCTGATCTATGTCGTGCTGATCGGCAGCGCCGGCTGGCTGATCGTGACGACGCCGCAGGGCTTCATCCCCGCGCAGGATCGCGGCTACGTCATCATCTCAGTGCAATTGCCCGGCGCGGCCTCGCTGGCGCGTACCACCGAGGTCGTGCGCGAGATCGAACGTATATCGCTGGATACGCCGGGCATCGTCCGCGTCGCGGCCTTCGCCGGCTTCTCGGGCGCGACGCGCACGCAGGCCGGCAACGCGGCAGCGCTATTCCCGGTGTTCGATGAGCCCGAGGTTCGGATCAAGAAGGGATTGACCGCCAACGCCATCACAGTCGAGCTGCGCAAGCGCCTGTCTGCGATCCAGGGCGCCTTCATCATCGTGATTCCGCCGCCGGCCGTGCCGGGCATCGGCACCGGCGGCGGGTTCACCATCCGCATCCAGGACCGTCAGGGCCGCGGGCCTGAGCTGCTCGCCGCGGCCACCGACGAGCTTGTCGCCGCGGCGCGCAAATCGCCCTTGCTGCTCGGCCCCACGGTGTTCTCGCCGTTCTCGGCTAACACGCCGCAGCTCTTCGTCGACATCGACCGCACCAAGGCGCAGAAGCTCGGTGTGCCCATCGCCAACATCAACGACACGATTCAGACCTATTTCGGATCGACCTATGTCAACGACTTCAACCTGTTCGGCCGCACCTATCACGTCACCGCGCAGGCGGATTTCCCGTTCCGGAAAGAGCCGAGCGACCTCTCGCGCCTGCGCACCCGCAACGCTTCCGGCGACATGGTGATGCTCGGCAGCGTGGTCGAGTTCAAGGACGTCTCGGGCCCGGACCGCGTCGCGCGCTACAATCTCTATGCGGCGTCCGAGCTGCAGGGCGAGCCGGCGCCGGGCACCAGCTCGACCACCGCGCTCAACACCATCAAGAAGCTCGCGGACGACACCCTGCCGAGCGGCTTCACCTTCGAATGGACGGATCTGTCCTATCAGCAGATCACCGGCGGCAATGCCGGCCTGCTCGTGTTCCCGATCTGCGTGCTGTTCGTCTATCTCGTGCTCGCCGCGCAATACGGAAGCTGGACGCTGCCGTTCGCGGTGATCCTGATCGTGCCGATGTGCCTGCTCGCGGCCACCATCGGCGTCCGCATCATGGGGCAGGACGTCAACATCCTCACCCAGATCGGCTTCGTCGTGCTGGTGGGACTGGCGGCGAAGAACGCGATCCTGATCGTCGAGTTCGCGCGCGATATCGAGAACGAAGGCAAGCCGCGGCTGGAGGCGGTGATCGAAGCCTGCCGCCTGCGCCTGCGGCCGATCCTGATGACCTCCTTCGCTTTCATCCTCGGCGTGCTGCCGCTGGTGATCTCGACCGGCTCCGGCTCCGAGATGCGCCAGGCCGTCGGCGTCGCTGTCTTCTTCGGCATGATCGGCGTCACCCTGTTCGGGCTTCTGTTCACCCCGATCTTCTATGTGGTGGTGCGGAACCTCGCCGAGGGGCGGCGGGACAAGAAGCCGGAGGTCGCGACGTAGCGTTTCCCCAACGTCGTCCTGGCGAAAGCCAGGACCCATTACCCCAGGGAGAAGTTGTAGGGCGAGCAGGTTGTGACCGGTCTTCGCCAAACTCCTCGTTGGGGTAATGGGTCCTGGATCGACGCTGCGCTCGTCCAGGACGACGGCAATTTACAGAGCACGCCCTTCATACTAACGACCAACATGCAATGGGTGGGCACGCGCGGGGTTCTTCCCTAATATCCGCGCGATTTCAAAACAGAACACTGCTGGGAGCTAACAGAATGAAATCACCCCTTTTGGCCGCCGTCGCAACCTCGGCCCTGCTGCTGGCAGCGCCGGCCTCCGCGCAAGGCGTCAAGATCGGCATCCTCAACGACCAGTCCGGCGTCTACGCCGATTACGGCGGCAAATGGTCGGTCGAAGCGGCCAAGATGGCGATCGAGGATTTTGGCGGCGAGGTGCTTGGCCAGAAGATCGAGCTCGTCACCGCCGACCACCAGAACAAGCCTGACCTCGCAAGCTCGATCGCGCGGCGCTGGTACGACGTCGAGAACGTCGACATGATCACGGAGCTGACGACCTCATCGGTCGCGCTCGCGATCCACGAGCTCTCCAAGGAAAAGAAGAAGATCGACATCGTCGTTGGCGCGGCAACCTCGCGACTCACCGGCGATGCCTGCCAGCCCTACGGCTTCCACTGGGCCTATGACACCCGCGCGCTCGGCGTCGGAACCGGCGGCGCGCTGACCAAGGCCGGCGGCGACACCTGGTTCTTCCTCACCGCCGACTACGCCTTCGGCTACGCGCTGGAGAAGGACACCAGCGAGATCGTCACCGCCAATGGCGGCAAGGTGGTCGGCTCGGTGCGCGTGCCGCTCAATTCCTCGGACTTCTCCTCCTTCCTGCTGCAGGCGCAGAGCTCGAAGGCGAAGATCGTCGGCCTCGCCAATGCAGGCCTCGACACCACCAACTCGATCAAGCAGGCGTCCGAATTCGGCATCGTCGCCAGTGGTCAGAAACTCGCCGGCCTCCTGATGACGCTCGCCGAGGTGAACGGCCTCGGCCTGCAGGCCGCGCAGGGCCTAGTGCTGACCGAGGGCTATTACTGGGATCTCAACGACAAGACCCGCAATCTCGGCGAACGCTTCCTCAAGCGCACCGGCCGGATGCCGAGCATGATCCACGCCGGCACCTATTCGGCGACGCTGAGCTATCTCAAGGCCGTCAAGGCCGCCGGCACGAAGGATCCGGAGGCCGTCGCCAAGAAGCTGAAGGAGCTCCCGGTCAACGACGACTTCGCGCAGGGCGGCAAGGTGCTCGAGAACGGCCGCATGGTCCACGACATGTATCTGTTCGAAGTCAAGAAGCCCTCGGAATCGAAGAAGCCCTGGGACTATTACAAGCTGCTCGCCACCGTCCCCGGCGACAAGGCCTTCTTCACCGCCAAGGAAAGCGGCTGTCCGCTGACGAAGTGAAGGGCGAGGGCAGTTCAACAAGGACAATCTCGTCCTGGCGAAAGCCAGGACCCATTACCCCGACTGGATGTTGTTGAAACAAGCCGAGGCTACCATCGTGCCCATAACCACGCCCTGTGGTTATGGGTCCTGGCTTTCGCCAGGACGACACTGAGTGTGTGGCGGCGCAGCCCGCCTCACACCAACCGCAACACCACCGCGCCCAGCGCCCCCGCCCACAGCGCAATCGCGGCCAGCGCCTGGATCGCAAATCCGGGGCCTCGTTTTGCTGCGGCCTGCGAATAGCCGATGAAATAGACGATGCGGCCGACGATCCACACCGCGCCGATCGCCGCTGCGATGGCATCGCTGATGTAGATCGCAAACAGCCAGAGCGCCGGCAGGACAATTGGCATCCATTCCAGCGTGTTCATCTGGATACGGAAGGCGCGCTCGAAATCCGGATGGCCCGACATCGCCGGCACCTTGACGCCGGTCTTGTCGCGCGAGCGTGACACGTTGATGCAGGTGAAGAAGTAGAATGCGATCGCCAGCAGCGTGACGAGGGCGGTGAGATGATACATCGCGAATTTCCCCAGAGCGTTTTCCAGCGAAGTGGATACCGGTTCGCGTAAAGAAAACGCGTCAAAACTAGAATCCAGTCCGCGCTTCAATACCCGGTCAGCTCGAGATAGCCAACGCCGTCATGCGTGCCGGCAAAGCTGATCGGCCCTTCCCAATAGGAGAAGCCGGTCCCCATCCAGGCGTTTGGATTGAGCGGCTTGCACACAATCGAGAACGAGCGCGAGGGAATCGCGATCTGCCACTCCACCGGCAGCTTGCGCCCCGCAACCTCCGCTGTTGCCTTAGGCATCATCCGGATATCGCCACCCGCAATCATCTGCGTCTCGCCCGTGGCGCTGATCCAGTTGCCGAACGGATAGTCCTTGCCGTCCTTCTGTCGCAGCCGGTACAGCATCAGCTTGTCGCCGGATGCAAGATGCAGCGACAGCCAGTCCCAGCCGGTCTGGTCGGCGTCGAGCGGCTGGCTGCTCCATTCGCGGTCCATCCAGGCCTGGCCTGTCACGTCCACCGGGTTGTCGTCGATGCTGAGCGTACCGCGCGCGCGGTAGAACGGCTGGCTGTAATAGTACGACGCCTGCCCGCGCTCGGACTTGCGGCTGAAGCCGCGATCGCCCTGCAGCACCACCGGACGATCGGCCTCCAGCGTCAGCGCGTAGCCGAAGTCCGTGCCTGAGGCTTTCAGCGTCAGCGGTGCCAGCGTGCGATCGTCGGTGCGCTCAATGCCCTTCATCTCCCAATCGTCGATCCAGGCTGCAAACGGCTTTGCCGTGACGCCGGCCTGCCCGATGCCGCCGCGCGAAAACACTTCGCTGAAGCGATGGGTGCCGGCGCGCGTCACCGCGGCATGCGCCATCCAGATCTGTTGATTGGCCCAGCCCTCGCCCTGCGGACCAGGCTGAGTCGCCTGGCGGAACAGCGTCCATTGCAGGCCGCAGGCCGCGCCGCTGCTGTCTGTGAGGTTCGCCGTGAGATACCACCACTCGATGCGAAACTCCGGATGCGGCCCGTGATCCCCGGGAAAGGTGAATGTCTTTCCCGGCGTAACCCTGGCAAAGCCGTCGGCGGTCTCGCCGAGCCCGGCATAGCCTTGCGCGCCGGCGCGGCGTGCCACAGCGAGTGCGGCGATGCCGCCGGCAAAAGCGCGCCGCGAGATCTTGTCAGCGCTCATTGGCAAACACCTTGACGAGGTTCGCCGGCTGCATCCGCGCCAGCCGCAGCATCGGCAGCAGCGCCGCAAGCAGCGAGGCGAGCAGCGCGACCGCGACCAGCTCGATCAGCTGCAGCGGAAACACATGGAACGGCAGCCGCCAGCCGAACGCTTTCACGTTCACGATGGCGATCAGGCACCACGCCACCAGCAGTCCAAGCGGCACGGCCAGCAGCGCCGTGAACAGCGCGACCGACAGCGTCTTGGTCAATTCGATCGCGGCAAGGCGCGGCCGCGTCAGGCCGATCGCCCACAGCGGCGCAAGCTGCGGCAGCCGGGAATTCGCCAGCGTCAACAGGCTGGTGAGCAGCGCGATGCCGGCGACGCCGAGCGTGAACGCATTGAGTGCCGAGGTCACCGCAAAGGTGCGGTTGAAGATGCGGATCGATTCAGCCTTCACAGTCGCCTGGTCCGCGACGCTGCGGTCGTCGAGCGAAAACTGCCTCTGCAAGGCCGCGATCAGGCCGGGGATCTTGTCGCGCGCGACGATCAGGCCGATCCGTGTCTGCGGCGTTTGCGGAAAATGCCGGATCAGCGCCGCGACGTTGACGGCGAGCTGGCCCTTTGGGTTGCCGTAATCGGCATAGATGCCGACGATGTCGAGCTCCCAGGTCCCGCCCGGCGCCGGCACCTCGATCACGTCTCCGACGCGGACGTTGAGGCGGCGGCTCAATTGCTCGCTGATGAAGGCGGCATTGCCCGGTACGAGCTGGGTCCAGCCGCGCGGCGCGGTCTCCAATAGCGGCCAGCGCTCGCGATAGAGCGCGTGATCGGGCAGGCCGAGCAGCTCCACCGGCTGGCCCTGAACTTGAGTCTCAGCGCGTCCGCCCGACAGGATAGCCTGCACCTCGCTGCGCTCTTTGAGCCAGTTGCGGATCGCGACGCCTTGCGCATTGTCGGAGGCGCTGATGTAGACGTCCGCCGCGAGCCGCTCGTTGAGCCAGCCGATGAAGGTGCGGCTGAAGGTTTCCACCATGGTGGACACGCCGACATTGACCGCGAGCGCCAGCAGCAGCGCCATCAGTGCCAGCGACAGGCCGGAGAGCTGCTGCCGGCTGTCCGCCCAGAACCACAGCGCGATCGGCCCGCGCGCGCTGCGCTGGCCGATGAGCAGGATGATGTCTAGGAACGCCGGCAGCAATAGCGCCGCGCCGAGCATCAGTGCGGCCAGCACGCCAAAGCCTGCGATCAGCGATTGACCGTAGTGAAGCAACAGCAGCGCGACCGCGAACACGGCGCAGGCCGCACAGCTCTGCAGCACCAGCCAGCGGCGCTGCCGCTGCTGCCAGGCGTGCGGCTGGGCCGTGGCCAGCACCGGCATCCTGACCGCCTTGATCAGGCTCGTCGCCGCTGCCACGAGCGCGCCGGCAACGCTGATGCCGATGCCGGCGAGCCACCATTCAGGCCGCAAGCTGAGTTGCCCCGGGATTTGCGCGCCATAAAGCCCGCGCAGCGAGGCCGCGACATCGGGCAGCAGTGCCGCCGCGATGAAATAGCCGCAGACGAGCCCGATCAGGCCTGCGACCAGCGCCAGCGCCACGAGCTCGATCACCAGCACCGTGTTGACCAGCCGCGCCGAGGCACCGCAGGCCCGCAAGGTGCGCAGCATCGGCAGCCGCTGCTCGAAGGCGAGGCCGACGGCCGAATTGACGATGAAGAGGCCGACGAAGAACGAGAGCAGGCCGAACGCCGTGAGGTTGAGATGAAAACTGTCGGTGAGGCGCTCCAGCTCCGTCTCCGCGTTCGGCTCGACCCGCTGCAGCTGCTCGCCGACGACGCTTGCGAGCGAGGCCGGCTTGCCCTTCGGCTTGCCGATCAGCAGCCGCGACACCTGGTCCGGCTTGTTCAGCAGCCGCTGCGCCACGCCGATATCGACCACCAGCACATCAGGCACCAGCTGCGGCAGCACGTGCAGCGGCGGCAGTTTTGCGCCGCTGCTGATCGGCGGCGCTGTGCCTTCCGTTTCCTGCAGATCGGTCAGCGTCTCCCTCGCCACCAATGTCTGGCCCGGTGGAGCGACAAAGCTGCTGAGATCCGAGGCACCAAGGCGCGGCGCATTGCCGACATCGACCGGCAGCGTCACCGGCTCGATGCCGAGCAGCCGCACCGAGCGTCCGTTGATCTGCACGCGTCCCTCCAGCACCGGCGACACCGGCCAGCCGGCGCGACGCAGCTTGACGAACAGCTCCTGCGGAAACGTCGCTGCGTTGGGCGCAACCAGCATCGCCGTGCGCACGCCGCCAAAGGTCGGCGCGGCGCGGTCATAGGCGTTGCGGGCCTGCTGGTTGATGGCCTGCACGCCGCTCCACAGCGCGGTCGCCGCGATCAGCCCGATCAGGAGCGTCGCGAACTGCATGCCGTGGCGCCGCCAATGGCTCAGGAGTACCGCGAGCACCCAGAGCGCGCGTCTCATGCGATTCGTCCTGCGTGCAAGGTGAGGTGCCGGTCGAGCGTGCCGGCCAGATGCAGGCTGTGCGTCACCATCAGGAAGCCGCAGCCGGTGCGCGCGACGAGGTCGCGGGTCAGCGCCAGCACGTCCTCGGCGGTGTCCTCATCGAGATTGCCGGTCGGCTCGTCCGCGAGCAGCAGCGACGGCTTCGTCGCCAGCGCCCGGCCGATCGCGACCCGCTGCTGCTGTCCGCCTGACAATTGCTCTGGATAACGCTTCAGCAGGCCGCCGAGCCCGAGCCGCTCGGCCAGCTCCTTGCTCCAGGCCGCATCGTGCCGGCCGGCGATCCGCGCCTGGAAGGCCAGATTGTCGGCGACCGACAGGCTCGGGATCAGGTTGAACTGCTGGAAAACCAGGCCGATCCGGTCGCGCCGGAGTTCTGCGCGTCCCGCGTCCGACAGCTTGGTGACCTCGACGTCCTCCAGCCGGATCGAGCCGCCATCGGCAACATCGAGCCCGGCGATCAGGTGCAGCAGCGTGCTCTTGCCGCTGCCGGATTCCCCGGTCAGCGCGACGCGCTCGCCGGCCCTGAGGTCGAGGTCGACGCCACGCAGCACATGGACCGGCTCGCCGGCCGAGGAGAAGGTCTTTGAGAGGTTTCGGATGCTCAGCAAGATCAATGCGCCGGACGGAATTTAACTCAATGCTGCGTAGCACACCTGCCGTGGAAATGCCGGGGTTGCGTTGGCTTTCAAGCCGTTGTTAGCTCCCAAGACGGCCAAATCAAAAAAGTGCCGACAATAAAGACATATGGGGAGAATGATGAGCGCTCAGGGAACGCCCGAAATGGGCAGGACGGCGGGGGACTCCAAGGGGTTGGCAAAGCAAACGCCAAAGGGCGCCTGGACCGTTACATTTCTCCTCTTTCTCTTCATGGTGGTGAACTTCGCGGACAAGATCGTCGTCGGTCTTGCCGGTGTGCCGATCATGACCGACATGAAGCTCAGCGCCGAGCAATTCGGCCTGCTCGGGTCGTCGTTCTTTTTCCTGTTCTCGATCTCGGCCATCGTGGTCGGCTTCATCGTCAACAAGGTGCCGACGCGCTGGGTGCTGTTGACGCTGGCGGTGATCTGGGCGCTGGCGCAGTTCCCGATGGTCGGCACCGTCTCCTTCACTACGCTCCTGATCTGCCGCATCGTGCTGGGCGCCGGCGAAGGTCCGGCCTTCTCAGTTGCCGCGCACGCGATCTACAAATGGTTCCCCGACGAGAAGCGCACGCTGCCGACCGCGATCCTGTCGCAGGGCTCGGCCTTCGGCGTCATCCTGGCAGTGCCGGCGCTGAACTGGGTCATCGTCAACCACTCCTGGCACTACGCCTTCGGCGCGCTCGGCGTCGTCGGCCTGATCTGGGTCGCGGCCTGGCTCGCGCTCGGCAAGGAAGGCCCGCTGGAGGACACCCAGGCCCTCGCCGTCACCGAGCCGAAGATTCCCTATGTGCAGCTTCTGACCTCGCGCACCTTCCTCGGCTGCGTCATCGCGACCTTCGGCGCCTATTGGGCGCTGTCGCTCGGCCTCACCTGGTTCACGCCCTTCATCGTCAAGGGGCTCGGCTTCTCGCAGAGCCAGGCCGGCTTCATCTCGATTCTGCCCTGGGTGTTCGGCGCCACCATCGTCATCCTCACCGGCTGGATCTCGCAGGTGATGATGGCGCGCGGTTACACCACGCGCATCTCGCGCGGCGTGCTCGGCTCGGTGCCGCTGATCATCGGCGGCCTGATCCTCGCCATGATGGGGCATGTCGAGGGCGCGGGCCTGCAGATCGCATCGCTCGTCGTCGGCTCCGGCCTGTGCGGCGCGATCTATGTCGTCTGCCCGCCGATGCTCGGCGAGTTCACCCCGGCCTCGCAGCGGGGCGCGGTGATCGCCATCTATGGCGCGCTCTACACGCTCTCGGGCATCATCGCGCCCAGCGTGATGGGCACCGTGATCCAGCGCGCCGGCAGCATGCTCGACGGCTACCTGACCGGCTTCACCATCAACGCGGTGGTGATGGTCGGCTCCGGCGTCATCGGCCTGCTGCTGCTCTGGCCGAACACGGAAAAGGCGAGGTTGACGCGTGGTGCGGCCGCGCAGACCGCGCCGTTGAAGAGCGCGGTGTCGCCGACGTAAGGGGGCTGGTCTCACCCTCCCCTGGAGGGGGAGGGTCGATCGCGCGAAGCGCGAGCGGGTGGGGTGATCCCTCCGCTCGGGCACTGTTGGATGGGGAGAAACCGTCACCCCACCCCGTCTCACATTCCGCTTGCGCTCCATGTGAGCCGACCCTCCCCCTCCAGGGGAGGGTAAGCAAGCAACTCCTCGCCTAATTCACCCCCTGCGCACCCCGAATCAACTTCCCAGGCCGCCGTCCCGTCGCCGCGCCGTGCCGCCGCGTCACGACGCCCGACACGATCGTCGCCTCATAGCCGTCGACATCCTGCAGCAACCTGCGACCACCGACCGGCAGGTCGTAATGCACCTTCGGCGGATGCAGGTGCAGCCGGTCGTAGTCGATCACGTTGACGTCGGCCTTGTAGCCGGGCGCGATCAGCCCGCGGTCGACGAGGCCAACCGAGAGCGCGGTCTTGCGCGACTGCGCCGCGACGACGAACGGGATCGACAGCTTCTCGCCGCGCGTGCGGTCGCGCGTCCAGTGCGTCAGCAGATAGGTCGGGAAGCTCGCATCGCAGATGATGCCGCAATGCGCGCCGCCGTCGGACAGGCCCGGCACCGATTGCGGATCGAGCAGCATCTCGCGCGTCGCATCGAGATTGCCGTCGGAATAGTTGAGGAAGGGCACGTAGAGCATGCCGCGGCCCTCGTCGGACAGCATCGCGTCGTAAGCGATCTCCTCCGGCTGCCGGCCCTGCCTGCGCGCTTGCGGGCCCAGCGCGTTCTCCGGCGGCTGCTCATAGTCAGGGGGATCGCCGAGCAAAAACATCTTGTCGTAGTTGGGCCGGAAGAACAGCGGATCGTCGGTCGCGGTCGCCGTTTCCCTGAGGATCGCCTTACGCACCTCCGGCTGGTGCAGCCGTGCCAGCCGCTCCTGCAGCGGCAGATGCGCGATCGCCTTGTAGCTCGGATGGGTCTGGAACGGGTTGCGCGACAGCTCGAGCCCGAGCAGCAGGCCGACGGGCCGTGCCGCAATCTGCGCCGTAATGGAGAGGCCGCGCTGTGCGGCCGCGTTGATCTCGTCCAGCGTCTGGCGCCAGCGGTTTGGCGATCTATCGTTCTGCGTGATCGAGAACGAGATCGGGCATTTCGTTGAGTCCGCGACCCGCAGCATCATCGGCAAATCTTCGTGAATGGTGGAGAGGTCGAGCACGAATTGCAGCACGCTGCGGCCCTGCCGATGCATCGCGCCGGCGATCGCGGTGAGCTCGTCCTCGCCCGCCTTCAAGGTCGGCGTGAAATCGCCGGTCGAGGTGCGATGGTTGAGCGTGCGCGAGGTCGAGAAGCCGAGTGCACCGGAGCGCACCGCTTCGCCCGCGAGCTTGGCCATCGCCGCGTTGTCCTCGGCGGTCGAGGGATCGCGGCGCGCGCCGCGCTCGCCCATGACATAAACCCGTAGCGCCGCATGCGGCAGCTGCGCACCGACGTCGATGTCGAAATCGCGCCTGGAGAGCCAGTCCATGTAATCGGGAAAGCTCTCCCAGGCCCAGGGAATGCCGGCGCTCAAGACCGGCTCGGGAATGTCCTCGACGCCTTCCATCAGCTGGATCAGGCGGGTGTGGTCGGCCGGCTTGCACGGCGCAAAGCCGACGCCGCAATTGCCCATGATCGCCGTGGTGACGCCGTTCTGCGAGGACGGCGTGATGTCCTGGCTCCAGGTGACCTGGCCGTCATAGTGCGTGTGCACGTCGACGAAACCCGGTGTCACCAGTTTGCCGCGCGCGTCGATCTCTTCTTGTCCCTTCGCAGAGATTTTTCCGATGTCACTGATCCTGCCACCGGTGATGGCGACGTCAGCCTCGAACAGCTCGCCGCCACCGCCGTCCGCAACAGTGCCGCCGCGGATCACGAGATCAGGATTGCTCATAGTGTTTCTTCCCGTTTTGTTGTTGTTTCTCGTCGTCCCGGCCTAGTGCGCAATTGCGCACGGGGGCCGGGACGACGATTGAGTTTGAGGCGCGACCTTCGTCAAGCCTTCGCCGCCCGCCGCTCCGTGAACGGCGACAGCACCACCGTTGCCAGCATGAAGATCACGGACGCCCCGAACACCCAATGCGGCGCGCTCTGGTCCATGATCCAGCCGAACAGCAGCGGTGAGACGATGCCGCCGAGATTGAAGCCGGTCGAGACGATGCCGAAGGCGCGCCCCGCTGCACCCGCAGGCGCGGCATTGCGCACCAGCATGTCCCGCGACGGCGCGATCACGCCGGAGAGGAAGCCTGCCGTCGCCATCGCGGCGGTCAGCGCCCAGCCGGGCAACGCGAAGAGCGCGATCAGCAGCACGAGTGCCGCGTTCACGGCAAAGCAGGCGGCGGCGACATAGCCATGGCGCTCGGTGTGGTCGGCGAGGAAGCCGCCGGCGAGCACGCCCGCGGCGCTGCAGCCGAGGAACGCCGTCAGCATGACGTTGGCCGAGGAATAGGAGGCGCCATAGCCGCTCATCAGCGCGACGACGCCGAAATTGTTGATGCCGGCGACCGATAGGCTGAGCAGCATGAACAGCACGGTCAGCATCATCAGCGCCGGCGTGATCACGGCCTGCTTCGGTGCGTTCTCCGCGCCGGGCTTCTTCTTGTGCGCGCCGGCATCGGGGATGTTCATGGCGATCAGCAGCAACGCCACCAGCACGCCGATCGCCCCCGACGCGATCAGCGCGCCGGTGCCGCCTGATATCGTGACGAGCGCTGCGACGATCGCCGGTGCCACCGCGCCGCCGAGAAAGCCCGCAAAGGTATGGACCGAGAAGGCGCGGCCCATCCGCGCCTCGTCCATGTGCTCGGCCAGGATCGCGTAATCGGCGGGGTGATAGACGCTGTTGGCGAGCCCCAGCAGCACCGCGCACGCGATCAGCGAGGCGTAACTCAGATGCAGGCCGAGCAGGATCAGCGCAAAGCCGCCAAGCGCGAGCCCGGCCAGCAGGATCTTCCGCGCGCCAAAATGGTCGACGAGATAGCCCGTCGGCGCCTGCGTCAGGCCCGAGACGACGGCGAACGTGGTCAGCGAGAAGCCGAGCTCGATATAGCCGACGCCGAGCTTGTCCTTCAGGAACGGGAACAGCATCGGCAGGACCAGCAGATGGAAATGGCTGACCCAATGCGCGATCGAGATCCCCGTCAGCGTGCGCAGCGCACTGTCCGCCTTGCCTTGCTGCGGTGCGGCGAGAACGTCGACCATTGCAGTTCCGTTTCACTCCCGATGGACGGGCAAACTATCGGGCAGGGCGGTTATTTGTCCATGAACGCAGGCGCATGGCAGATAGCGCGGGTGGGCGCGGTGCCTCCCGATACTCGCTCAACGGTCCAGCCGGGCACACCGCGCTCCCTCCCCCTTGCGGGGGAAGGGCGGGGGAGAGGGGTACCCAGGAAAAGTTGAGTCCGCGCGCGGCACCCCTCTCCCTAACCCTTCCCCGCAAGGGGGGAGGGAACGCACCATTTGTGAGGCAAGTTTACGCGCTCACAACGGCTCGTCATCCGCCCCATACCGATCCCGCTTCGGCGTTGCGATGTCGCCGTCCTCGTAATCGTCGTCGTCGATGGCGCGCGGCGGCGGTGGCTTCTTCGCCTTGTCATCCGCTGATTTGGGCGGTTCGCCCGGCTTGGCGGTCTTGTTGGCGGTCTTGGCCATGGCTGGTCCCGGATGGTGATGCTGCATCCGAATCTACCCGCACAATATGTGCGGTTCCTGACTTATCTCAAGGGACGCGACGAGACCGTCAATGCATGATCGGCCCGCCGGCCTTCTTCCAGGCATCGATGCCGCCGGCGATATGGGCGGTGTTGAGCAGGCCTGCGTCCTTTGCAGCCGCAACCGCCATCGCCGAGCGTTCGCCGAAGGCGCAGAAGAACACGACGCGGCGGCCCGTCGCGGCCGCGACCTCGCGCAGCATGCCGCCGGGCTTCAGGCTTTCTTCGACCGAGGGATAGGGCGTGTGCAGCGCGCCCTCGAGCATGCCGTGCTTCATCCGCTCATTGGTCTCGCGCAAGTCCACCAGCAGGATGTCGGGTCGGTGGAGCGAGCGGATCGCCTCGACCGCGCTGAGCGCGCGGCCTTCTTTCTCCAGCTCCTCCTGATGCAGGCCGACCCGCATGTTGGCGGGCACGGCCACGTCCATCATCTTCGGGTTGGGCAGCTTCAGATTGGCCATCAGCTCGATATATTCGTCGACCGAGCGCACCTGGAGCCGCGGGTTGTAGCGCTTCTCCTCGCCGATGGTGGAGACGGTGTCGCCCTTGTAGTCATGCGCCGGAAACACCATCGTCTCGTCGGGTAGCTTGAGCAGGCGATTGAAGATCGACTCGTACTGCGCACGCGACGAGCCGTTCTGGAAATCGGTGCGGCCGGTGCCGCGGATCAGCAGCGTGTCGCCGGTGAAGACGCGGTCGCCCATCAAATAGGAATAGGAATCATCGGTGTGGCCCGGCGTGTACATCACGTCGAGCGACAGGCCCTCGATCGTCACCTTGTCGCCGTCGGCGACCCGCATCGCCACCACGTCGGCCTTGGTCTGGTCGCCCATCACGGTCATGCAATGAGTGCGGTCGCGCAACTCGCCGAGCCCGGTGACGTGGTCGGCATGCAGATGCGTGTCGACCGCCTTGACCAGCTTGAGGTCGAGCTCGCGCAGCAGCTGGCAATAGCGATCGACCTTTTCCAGCACCGGATCGAGGATCAGCGCCTCGCCGCCGGGACGGCTGGCGAGGACATAGCTGTAGGTGCCCGAAACGCTGTCGAAGAGCTGGCGGAAGATCATGGCAGGACCCGGCTTGGAACTGATTTCGAGGATTCTACTACGTTGCAGGCCGGAAAGAGAAGTAATTCACTGTGAATGAAAGGTATTTTGGAAGATTTTTATTCAGTGGGCCCTGCTCGTCATTCCGGGGCGATGCGCAGCATCGAACCCGGAATCTCGAGATTCCGGGTTCGGCTCTGCGAGCCGCCCCGGAATGACTGTGGAGTCCCCTACGGCCTTACCAATGTGTACCCGTTCTCCGCCAAAAACAGGATCTGCCCGACCCCCACCTGCACCGGCGTTGTGCCCGGGATGAACTCCGGCCGCTTGCCGGTCTCGCGCTCGAGCGTGTCCACCGTGTTGAGGCAGATGTCGAAGCGGACGCCCTGCGCGATCAGGCTTTCGACCTGCTTGCGGCGCTCGCTGCCGGCGAGCAGCAGGTCGATGCCGGGACCGAACGCCACCACCTCGATCGCGACCTTGTCGGGATCGTAGGCCTTCAGCAGATTGTTGGCGACGCTCAGCACCAGCGCCTGCTTCTTCGCATCGCCATCGGAGAGCTGGAGCACGATCTTGTGCTCGGCGAACGGCTTGTCCTGGAGCGGCACCTGCTGCGCAAAAGCCTGTGGCATCGCCGCCCAGGCCAGCAGCGCCAACAGCATCGCGCGAAACACCTGCAACCGCATCGTCCTTATCCCGCAATGCCCGGGTTGCCGTCGACGCCTTTCAGCGCGATGCCGGAGCCGAGCCGCTCCGGAAGCATCCGGCCCGAGCGCAGATATTTGCCGACGACGTCCCACACCGGTGCGCCCTGCCGGCCGTTGACCGAGGCCCAGCCTGCCACCTTGTAGCGGTGGCTGGCGCTGATCGCCTTGCCATTACCGAGCTGCAGCTCCGAGATACGGCTGCCGATCGCATCCGTCGGCGTGCAGGTGTAGCTGAGCCCGCCGGCGCGCACCATGTCGCCGCCCTGCTGGTAGTAGGGATCGGCGTTGAAGAGATTGTCACAGACATCTTCCAGCACGGTCTTGATCTCGGCGCCGGTCATCTCCTGCACGTAGGTCTCGGGATAGGTGATCGCGGTTTCCGCGAGCAGGTCCTCCATGGTCAGCGCCTGGCCCGACAGCGCGGTGACGCCCCAGCGGAAGCCCGGCGACAGCGCGATCTCGGCATCGAGCTCGGTGCGCAGCGCGGTGCAGATCAGTTCGTCCATGGGACCGGTGAAATTGCCGCGGCGATAGAGCAGGCGGTCGGGGGTCGCGATCTTCTCCGACCAGTCGGAGACATGCGGCGCGCGAACCCGCCCGATCAGCTCGGCCATCGCGGGATCGGGCTTCAGGAGCTCCGAATAGACCGGCAACAGGCGATACCTGACGTCGCTGACCTTGCCCTTGTCGAGCGCGAGATCGAGCACGCCCAAAAATTTTCCGTTCGAGCCGGCATTGGTGACGAGCGTGGTGCCGCCCGCGTTCTTCACCGCAATCGGCTGCGGCACGGCATCATGGGTGTGACCGCCGAGGATGACGTCGATGCCGCTGATGCGGCTGGCGAGCTTGAGGTCGACGTCCATGCCGTTGTGCGACAGCAGGATGACGGCATCGACCTTGTCGGTGCCGCGCAAGGCGTCGACATGCTTCTGCAGCTCCTCCTCGCGGATGCCGAAGGTCCAGTCCGGCGTGAAGCGTTTTGGATGCGCGATCGGCACGTAGGGGAAGGCCTGGCCGACGATCGCGACGCGGTGACCGCCGAGCTCCTTGATGAAAGAGGGCTTGAACACGCGCCCGGTCGCGGGGTCGAAGGCGCGGGCGTCGTTGAACGCGGCTTCCTCGGTCAGGAACACGTTCTGCGCCAGAAACTCGCCCTTGAAGCGCTCGAGATTGTCGCGCAGCACCTGCTCGCCATAGGTGAATTCCCAATGCCCGGTCATCGCCTCGATGCCGAGCAGATTGGCGACCTCGACCATGTCGCGGCCCTGCATGACGTTGGCAAGCCCGGTGCCCTGCCAGAGGTCGCCGCCGTCGACGAGCACGGAATCCTTCTCGCCGACATCGCCGCGCAGGCGGTCGACCAGGGTCTTCAGATGGGCAAAGCCGCCGAGCTTGCCGAAGCGGCCCGCGGACTTCTCGAACTCGAAGCAGGTGAAGGCATAGGCATCGGCGCTGTCGGGCCTGATGCCGAACCGTTCCAGGAAGGCGCGTCCGACCAGATGCGGCGGCCGTCCCGCCATCTCGCCGATGCCGATATTGACGCTCGGCTCGCGGAAATAGACCGGGTTGAGCTGCGCATGCGCGTCGGTGATGTGCAGGATCCGCGCATTGCCGAACCGTTCGAGCTCGTAAATGCTTGCGGTCTCAGTGCCGCGCGCAAGCCGGGGCAGGCTGAGCGATGCGGCGGCAAGACCTGCCCCCTTCAGGAAATCGCGGCGGCGGATGGCCATCTCGAATCTCTAATTCTCCGCGCCCCTTCAACGACGGTCCGACAGCTTCAACAGGCCCAGTCTAGCGGATTTCCATCGCCTTCCAGGCTTCTTTTTCGGACGTCGCCTGGAAGATCGACGCCTTCGCCAGCGCTTCGGCTTCCTTGGCTGCGGCCAGCGCGCGGTCGAAATCGCCGCCGTCGGCCGCCTTCTTGGCGGCTGCCAGCGCAGATACGGTCACGGTCCACTGGTTGCGCATGCCGGCTGCCTCCTTGGAGGCGGCCTCGGCGGCGGCATAGGCCGCCTTGTAGTCCGCCTCATTTGCCGCGCGCGCGGATGGCGCAAGGCTCAGGGCGAGCAGCATGGCGAGGGGAAGTGACAGCTTCATGGCCGCGCTCCCGGTCCCGAAATCGGCAGACCATTGGCGACGTAGGACAGGAAATATTCGACGTCGCGATATTCATCCGCCTGCGGCTCCAGCGGAACCGCGCGGGTCTGGCTGTTGCAGGTGACGAAGCGGCGGCTGGTCGTGCCCATGCCGCTCCATTCGGAGCGGTAGATCGGCATCGCGTTCAAAATGCCGAGCGCCGGCGCCAGGATCTCGGCGCGGATGCGCTCGCCCGGGCTCTGCACATGGCAGCTCGCGCAGGAGAAATTCATCTGGCCGCGGCGTGTGTAGAAATAGCGCTTGCCGTTCTCGAACGCCGCGAGCGCACGGGGATCATCGGGGATCTTGATGTCCATCAGCTTGCCGCGCGAGGTGTAGGCCATGTAGGCGGTCAGTGAGGCCATCTCGTCCTTGACGTAGGAGTAGGGCGCTTCGCCATTGGCCTCGCGGCAGCGGTTGAGCGCGAGCTCCAGCGTGACGACCTTGCCTTCCTTCTCGTCGAAATAGGGATAGTTCTGGCGGATGCCGATGCCGCCGTTCGGGAAGCAGTCGGCATAGGTCTTGCCGTTCTTGAACGGGGTCGAGAACATCTCCTTGCCGGCATCGAGTGCGAACTCGTAAGGCGGGAATTCCTCCTTCTCCTGCCACTGCCGCTTCATGTCCTCGTTCATGGAATAAGGACCGTTGACGAAATCCTCGTGCTTCACGTTCGGAAACTTCTGGAAAAAGAAGTTCTGGAACGCCTTGGCATCGGCAACAGGATCGACCTTGTCGGCCGCAAATACGCCTGGAGAAGTCAGCACGAACGCGACCAGCGCGGCGCTGAGCGAGCCAAGCAGGAGGGGGATGCGGGCCTTCATCACGCGATCTTCGCGGTGGTCGTGTCCGAGCCACCCTTGTTGTCGGTCCAGGAGATCTTGAGCTCGTCGCCCTTCTTCGCGCCCTTGAAGCTGAACTTGACATAGGGGTCCTTGGAGACCGCGGTGCCCCAATCGGCGACGAACACGTCCTTGCCGTTACATTCGAACTTCAGCTGCTGGATGAAATGCGCAGGGATCACCTCGCCCTTGGAATCCTTGACGAGGCCGGTGTCCATGGGGTGCTGGATCAGCGCCTGCACCTCGGTGATGTCGCCGTTGGATGTTGCGCGCACGCGAATGCTGGATGCCATGTCGAACTGCCTCGCTTAACCGCCGCAACCGCCGACGGTGACCTTCACTTCCTTGGTCGCGCTGTAGAGCTTGCCGTCGGCTTCCACGATCGCGGTCACATTGGTGGTCTTGGCCATCTTCAGCCGGTTGGCAACGCTCGGCAACGTGCCGTCGGGAATCTTGTAGGAAGCGGCCAGCGCGAACGGGTTCTCGGCGACGAAGAACGAGATCGAGGACACCTTGTCGAGCGTCGTCGTCACCGAGATCGGCACCACGCCGCCGTTCTCGGCAATCTCGGGCGCGTCGAGCTTGACCTTGTCCGAGGGCTCGGCGGTCTTGCCGTAGAGTGCCTTGATCGCGTCCGCCTCGTTCTTCAGCTTGAACGCCTCGTCCGGATATTTGTCGTTGGCTGCGGCGTGCGCGGGTGCGGCGCCGAACGGCAGATTGCCGAGGCCGAGCAGCGCGACGGAGGCCGCACCTTGAAGGATCAGGCGCCGCGTCGGATGAGGGCCGGTGGTCGTGGTCATCTCGGGTCTCCTGGGCCGCCGGCCGTTACAGGGTCTGCAGGAAATCAACGATCGCGCTGATCTCCTGTTCGGTCAAAATCCGGTTCCGGCCGAACGGCGGCATCATGGTCTGGGGATTGCGCTTGGTCTCGTCGAAGATGATCGCCACCAGCTCGTTGCGATCAGGGTATTTTGATTTGATGTCCTTCAGCTCGGGGCCGATCGTTCCCGGCAGGTCGCCGCCCTTGATGACGTGGCAGGTCAGGCAATTTCCCTTGCCGCGGTCGAAGGCAAGCTTTTGGCCCTCAGTCACGGCGGATTGCGCCCGCGCCGGGCTAGCGAGGCCGGCGGCGATGGCCAGCAGGATGAACAGGACGGGCGTCCGGACAAGAGCGGTCAAGGCGTCATTCCGAGGCTTTATGGCGATGATCTCGATCGCGGAAATAGGAGCGTTCCAAAGCACAAAGGGCCGCCCCTGACAATCAAGACTATGCACGCGGCAAAATGGAGTTAATATCTTCCGCATTGCAACTGAAGAGATTATTTGTTCGGTCGATTTGGCCCCAGGAGTCCCCAGGCGTTAAAGATCGTGGGTGCGGGCCGGCTGTTTCGTGGCGTTTGGGCGCTCATCCTGTTTTCATCGCGTTCTCGTTTTTTCAAGGGGACCTCACTTGGCTGAATATGTCGTCGAATTTGGCAGGGACGGCGGACGGGTCGAGCCCGACGGCCGGCTCGATGCGCCGGCCTTCCATCGCAATCACGAGCCGATCTGGGCGGCGCTGGAGAAGCATCTGGCTGGGCTGACCGGCAATGTGGTCGAGGTCGGCAGCGGAACCGGCCAGCACGTGGTCCATTTCGCCGGGCATACGCCCGGCCTGATCTGGTGGCCCAGCGACCTCAACCAGCGGCACGTGAAGAGCATCGAGGCCTGGCGCGTCCATTCGGCCCTGCCGAACATCCGCTCGCCGTTGCGGATCGACCTCACCGATCCCGACTGGTGTCCGGAGATGAAGAGCGGGCAGGGGCCGAGCAGCCTTGCCGCCGTGTTCTGCGCCAATGTTATCCACATCGCGCCCTGGACCGTGGCCGAAGGCCTGTTCGCCGGCGCCGGCCGCTACTTGCGCGCTGACGGCAAGCTGTTCCTCTATGGCCCGTTCAAGCGCGACGGCAAGCACACCGCGCTCAGCAACGCCGTGTTCGACACGTCGTTGCGCGAAGGCAATCCCGACTGGGGCGTGCGCGACGTCGTCGATGTCGAGAAGCTGGCGAAGGCGGTAGGCCTTCGCCTCGTCGATACGATCGAGATGCCCGCGAACAATCTGACGCTGGTGTTTGCGCGGGGGTGAGGCGCTGCCAGACTTGGGTCTGGGTGCACGCCATAACAGCGGTGCGCTCCCTCCCCCCTTGCGGGGGGGAATGAGAGAGCGGTACCCGCCTCACGTCGTGATGGTGAGAGCGCGAAGCGGTAGCGCTATCGCGCCTCGCCTGCTCCCGCATGTCGTGCGACGAATTCGGAAATGAGAGCCGTAACCTCCGCCGGCCGCTCCAGGCTCGGGAGATGCGCCACGCCCGGCATTTCATGCCTCTCCGCACCCGGCACGACCGCCGCGACGTGGCGGCAACGATCCTGAACATAGGGGAAGTCGAGGTCGCCCCAAGCTACGAGTGTCGGCACCGCGACATCGCCGAGCCGGTCGAAGAAGGGACGAATGTCGACGTCCGTTCCGAACGGCGGCGAGCGGAGTGCGATGCCGTTCATGTCGAGGAACAGATCGCGCGTAGGCCCGGTGACGCGACCTTCGGGCGCCAGCGCTCCATCCAGCAGGAGGCGCGCTTTCAACGCGTTCAACCGATCGACATCGCCGGACACCTCCGCCTCTTTCGACTGCGCCATCAGCCTGGCGATGTCGGGCGTGTAGGTCGGATCGGGCGCGCCGGCGACATTGGGCGCGATCAGGACGAGCGCACGAACGCGCGACTTGTGACGGATGGCGGCATCGAGCGCGATGCGGCCGCCGAGGGAGCAGCCAACGAGAATTGCGGGCTTGCCGCCTGCGGTCGCCTCCAGCACTGCCATCAGGTCCGACAGGGCGGAAAAGTCCTCCGGCTCGGCGCGCGTTTCGCCGAAGCCGCGCCGGTCATAGGCGACCGCCTTGTGGGTGGTGCCGATTGCATCCATCTGGTCGCGCCACATGCGCCGGTCGCACACATTGGCATGAAGAAAGACAATTGCGGTGCCGTCGCCCACGATTTCGGTCGCGAGCCTGGCGCGGCCGGACGCAATGAATTGCATGTTCGCCCCTTCAGCCTTCGCCATCCTTCCAGCCGATCTTCTCCTTCAAGAACCGGAAGCCGAGCACCTCGAAGCCGGCGCGCTCCTTGTTGTCCTTGCCGTAGCCATGGCCGCCTGCGGCCGGCTCGTAGAACCAGGCCTCATAGCCCATCGCCTGGAGCTTGGCCGCCATCTTGCGGGCATGGCCGGGGTGGACGCGGTCGTCACGCCGCGTCGTCGCGATCAGGATCGGTGGATAGGACTGGCCAGTTTTCACGTTGTGATAGGCGGAGTAGGTCTTCAGCCATTCCCACTCCTCCACCTTGTCAGGATCGCCATATTCCGCGATCCAGCTCGCGCCGGCGAGCAGCTTTGTGTAGCGGCGCATGTCGATCAGCGGGATGGTGCAGAACAGCGCGCCGAAGCGCTCGGGATAGCGCACCAGCATGTTGGTGATGAGAATGCCGCCGTTCGAGCCGCCTTGTGCTGCAATCCGCTTCGCGCTCGTCACGCCGCGGCGGACGAGGTCGGCGGCCACGGCCGCGAAATCGTCATGCGACAGCTTCTTGCCGGCGAGGCGCCCGGCATCGTGCCAGCGCGTGCCGAACTCGCCGCCGCCGCGCAAATTCGCCTCCACCGTGGTGCCGCCGCGCTCCAGCCACAGCTTGCCGAGCGAGGCGTTGTAGTACGGCTTCACGGCGACGGCGAAGCCGCCATAGGCGCTCATGAAGACCGGCGCATCGCCGGTCTCCTTGGCGGGGCCGGTCTGCACATAGGGAATGCGCTCGCCGTCAACAGAGATCGCCTCGTGCTGCGTCACCACGAGGCCGTCGGCGGTGAACGTCTTCGGCGCCTGCTTCAGCACGGTCGGACTTGCGACGCCGCGCGCGATCAGCAGCATCGAGGGCGGCGTGAGCGGGTCCTGCACATTGGCGAGGAGATCGCCGTTGCTTTCGGACGGATGCCGATCGAGCGCCCAGACGTCGACGACGCCGATCTGCGGCAGGCCGGGAAGCGTCTCGCGGCTCCAGCCCGTAGCGGCTGGCGTCCAGATCTCGAATTGCGGTTTGAGCTCGTCGAGAATCGACAGCACCAGCTTTCCTGCGACCCAGAAAAGCCCTTGCAAGGCGCGCCGCGGTGCAGGCTCGAACAGGACGACAAAATCGCGGCTGCCGGCGAGGAAGGCGGAGAGCGAGATGCCGAGCACTGTGTCGGTGGCATAGGCGCGGCCTCCGGCCGTCCAGTCCTTGCGCAGCTTGATCGCGAACCAGTCGCCATGCGCCTGCATCCAGACGCCGGTCGGCAGGTCAAGCTTCGTCATCGTGCCGGCGGCATCGCGCAGCCAGATGGCGTGATTGAAGAAGTCGATCTGGTCGATGATCCAGGTGCGCGGCGCAGGTCCCGTGTCATCGACGCCGCCGTAGATCACCATGTGATCTTCCGTGGTCTCCGCGACCGACTCGGCCTGGTCGACAGGCTGGCCGCGCCGCCACAGGCGAACCGTTCGCGCATAGCCCGATGTCGTCGCCATGCCCTCGCCATGGGCGCTCGACAGCAGCAGCGTGTCGGCATCGAGCCAGTCCACGCCGCCCTTGGCCTCCGGCAGCGTAAAGCCGTCCGCAACGAAGCTCCTGGTGGCGAGGTCGAACTCGCGCAGGGTGACGGCGTCGCTGCCGCCGCGCGACAGGCTCAGGATGGCGCGCGAGCTTCCCGGCATCGTGGCGATCCCGCTGAGGAGCCAGTCCTCGCCTTCCTTTGCCGCGAGCTGGTCGATATCCAGCATGGTCTCCCACACCGGTGCGGCTTTGCGAAATTCCGCCAGCGTCGTTCGCCGCCACAGGCCGCGCGGATTGCCGGCGTCCTTCCAGAGGTTATGCAGGTCGGTGCCGCGGCGGCTGACATAGGGAATGTTGTCGGGACGATCATAGATCGCCGCGAGGGTATCGCGATCGCGCGCGAAGGCCGCGCCGCCGAACGCTTGAAGCGTCAGCTCATTCTGCCGCTCGACGAAGTCGAGCGCCTGCCGCCCTTCGATCTCCTCCAGCCACAGCCAGGGATCGTCGTCGGGAGCGCTGAGCGTGGGCCTGTCGTCGACGGACATGAACGAAACTCCGTAAAATTCGCGACGGATAGGATTTGATCGAGCGCAAGCCGTCAAGGCCGCGCGCCGCTATCATCCAACCGATTGCGTCAGAGGCATGGCCCGCGCCCGTTTGCGTCGGTTGCCCGTCCTTCCGCGCCCCTCCATAGTGCCGGGAATCAACAAGGCCCTCGAAAGCCTCAAATGCCCTTGGGGCGGAAGTGCCGATGCTGGACGTGACTGCAGCCAATGAGATCGCCGCCGATGCCCGCGTGCGTGCCAATGTGGTGCGCCTTGCCGCCGCGCAGGCGCTGACCGGCGCCAATTCGGCGGTCATTTTCGCCACCGGCGCGATCGTCGGCGCCACGCTCGCGCCCGACATGTCGTTCGCGACCGTGCCGATCTCGATGTATGTGGTCGGGCTCGCCGCCGGCACGCTACCGACCGGCGCGATCTCGCGCCGCTTCGGCCGCCGCGCCGCTTTCATCACCGGCACGGGTCTCGGCACGCTCACCGGTCTGCTCGGCTCGTTCGCGATCCTGCACGGCTCGTTCGCGCTGTTTTGTCTGGCGACCTTCCTCGGCGGCCTCTACGGCGCGGTGGCGCAATCCTATCGCTTCGCGGCGGCCGATGGCGCCAGCGCGGCGTATCGCCCGAAGGCGGTGTCCTGGGTGATGGCCGGCGGCGTGTTCGCCGGCGTGCTCGGTCCGCAACTCGTGCAATGGACCATGGATGTCTGGCAGCCTTATCTGTTCGCCTTCAGCTTCCTGGTGCAGGCCGCCGTAGCCTTGGTCGCGATGGGCATCGTCGCCGGCGTCGATATGCCGAGGCCCGCTCCGGCCGATCTGCACGGCGGGCGGCCGCTGCTCACGATCGTCAGCCAGCCGCGCTTCATCGCGGCGGCGCTGTGCGGCGTGATCGCCTATCCCATGATGAATCTGGTGATGACCTCGGCGCCGCTCGCCATGAAGATGTGCGGCCTCAGCCTCAGCGATTCCAATTTCGGCATTCAGTGGCACATCGTCGCGATGTACGGTCCGAGCTTCTTCACGGGGACTCTGATCGCGCGCTTCGGCGCTCCGAAAATCGTGGCCGCCGGCCTCCTGCTGGAAGCGGGCGCCGCCACCATCGGCCTCTCCGGCATCACGGCGATGCATTTCTGGGCCACGCTGATCGTGCTCGGCGTCGGCTGGAATTTCTCCTTCATCGGCGCCTCCGCGCTGGTGCTGGAGACGCACCGCCCGCAGGAGCGCAACAAGGTGCAGGCCTTCAACGATTTCCTGGTGTTCGGCATGATGGCGATCGGCTCGTTCTCCTCCGGGCAACTGCTCGCCAATTACGGCTGGTCGGCGGTGAACATGGTGGTGTTCCCGCCGGTCATGCTCGGCCTTGCCGTGCTCTCGCTGGTCTCCTGGGCGAAGCGCCGCAAGGCGCGGCTCGAGGCGGCGATGGGTGAGTTCCCGGACGCGGTGTGACGCATGATCCGGAAAAGTGCGAAGCGGTTTTTCGAAAAGGCTCATGCTCGAAAGGATGGCGGGAGGCTGTCAGCAGCGTTGACACTTCGATCCAGATCGAAGTGATTTTCGGGAGGCCGATTGTTACATGATGCTCGTCATCAACAGACGGGCGTGACGCAAGGCGCCCGCGGGGGATGCGAAGGAGAAGCGCAAATGCTCGACAACCCCCGCCATACGGTTCCCATCGACGAGTCCTCGCTTCGCTACGAAGGCTGGCGCATCGTCGCCGTCTGCTTCCTGCTCGCCACCTTCGGCTGGGGGCTCGGCTTCTACGGCCAGAGCGTCTATGTCGCCGAGCTGCAGCGCGCGCGGGGCTGGCCGGCCTCGCTGATCTCCTCCGGCACGACGTTCTTCTATCTGTTCGGCGCGCTGCTGGTCGTCTTCGTCGGCGAAGCCGTGCGAAAATACGGTCCGCGGCTCAGCCTGATCGCCGGCACGCTGGCGATGGCGGCCGCCGCGGTCGCGATCGGCGCGGTGCGCGAGCCCTGGCAGCTCTATCTCGCCGACGCCGTGCTCGCCTTCGGCTGGGCCGGTACCAGCCTTGCCATGATCACCAACACGATCAGCCTGTGGTTCGACCAAAAGCGCGGCATGGCGATCAGCCTCGCGCTCAACGGCGCCAGCTTCGGCGGCATCGTCGGTGTGCCGCTGCTGGTGACGCTGATCGGCCATGTCGGCTTCGCCAGCGCGATGTACGCCGCCGCCGGCGCCATGCTGGTGCTGCTCGTGCCGGTGATCCTGGTTCTCGTCGGCCGCCCGCCCGATCTTCACGGCTGGCAGGCTGCGACGAAAGCAAAGCCGCAATCGTCGACGCAGATCCGCGCCTGGGCGCTGCGCGACCTCGGCTTCCTCACGGTGACCATTGCATTCGCCCTAGTGCTGTTCGCGCAGGTCGGCTTCATCGTGCACCTGATCTCGTTCCTCGATCCCGTGATCGGCCGCGAGCGCGCCGCGGTTGCCGTCGCAGTGCTGACTGCGATGGCGGTGGTCGGCCGCGTGCTGTTCTCGCTGGTGATCGACCGCCTCAACCAGCGGCTGGCCTCCGCAATCTCGTTCCTGAGCCAGGCTGCCGCGCTCCTCGTCGTCATCAACCTGCACAACGATTATGTGCTGATCGCGGCCTGCGCGGTGTTCGGCTTCTCGGTCGGCAACCTCATCACGCTGCCGTCGCTGATCGTGCAGCAGGAGTTCGACAGCTCCGCGTTCGGCGTGCTGATCAGTCTGAATACCGCGATCAACCAGGTGACCTATGCGTTCGGGCCCGGCGTTGTCGGGGGCCTCCGCGATTGGTCCGGCGGCTATGCGCTACCGTTCTATCTCTGCATCGCGCTGGAGGTGGCCGCCGCGGCGTTGATCATGGTGCGCGGGAAGCCCAAAGCGAAGCTCTCGTAGGGTGGGAAGGCGCAAAGCGCCGTGCCCACCACCTGTTTCTACATCGCGAGATTTGGTGGGCACGCTCCGCTTTGTCCACCCTACGGCATCACGCTTGGGCTATCGCAACGGCGCCTTAACACACTCCGTCATTGCGAGCGCAGAGAAGCAATCCAGGCTGTCTCGGCGGAAAGATTCTGGATTGCTTCGCTGCGCTCGCAATGACGAGGAGAGGGCGGAGTTCACCTCTCGCGCTGCCTCAGCAACGCCTCCACATCCAGCCGCTTGGTGAACATCGCGAGCTTCCCGTCCGGCCCGAACGGCCATTGCTCCCGCGGCTTGTCCCAATACAGCTCCACGCCGTTCTCGTCGGGATCGCGCAAGTACAGCGCCTCGCTGACGCCGTGGTCGCTCGCGCCGTCCAGCGCAATGCCGGCCGAGAGCACCCGGTGCAGCGCATCCGCCAGCGCAGGGCGCGTCGGATAGAGGATCGCGGTGTGGAACAGCCCCGTCGTGCCCGGCGGCGGCGGCGAGCCGCCCTTGCTCTCCCAGGTGTTGAGCCCGATGTGGTGATGATAGCCGCCGGCCGAGATGAAGGCCGCGCCCGAGCCCATGCGCTGCATCAGCTCGAAGCCGAGCACGCCGCAATAAAAGCCGAGCGCGCGATCGAGGTCGGCGACCTTGAGGTGGACGTGGCCGATTCGGGTGCCGGCGGCGACGGCCTGGGTTTGCGACATGGGAATGCTCCGTTGAAACCATGCACATAAGGCCGGCCCCGGGATCGCGCTACGGGCTGATCCCGAAACCCATCGTTTCCGGACGGGAAACTAAGCGAGCTCCGACACCTCGCCCTCGGGCAGGCCGAATTCGAACGTGTTCAGCGTCATCGACACCAGCGTGTAATAGCCGCACAGCCCGATCACCTCGACGACACCGCGTTCGCCGAGCAGCTTCACCGCCTCATCATAGAGCCCCTTCTCGACGCCGTGTCCCTCATGCAGCGACTTCGCGACGTCGTAGATCATCTTCCCCTTGGCATCGTCGAACTCAGGCGTGCGGCGATCGCGGATCGCGTCGATGATCTCCGGCTTCATGCCGCCGGCAAGCGCCAGGCGCTTATGCGCATACCATTCGTAATGCGCGGTCCAGTGCCGCGCCGTCACCAGGATCGCGATCTCCGAGAGTTTTGCCGGGAAGATCGTGTCGAAGCGCAGCACTTCGCCGAGCCGCGTCGCATGCCGCGCCATCTCCGGGCTGCCCAGCCAGGCCATCATCGGAGCCGGCGGCTTGCCGCGCTTGCCGGCAATCGACTCGTCATAGGTCTGCCGCTGGCTCTCGTTCATTTCGCCAGGCGAAAGAAGTTTCAGGCGCATTGTCGTTTCCTCTTTGTTTTCAAGCACCGCCGTGGCGGCGACTATAACGGAATGCGGCCGCGGAAGTGGTTGAATTCCACGGGGCGATGGCCCAGAGTCGCCGCCAACAAGTCGATTTTGAGTGATGGAAACGACCAATGACTGACTCTCAAACCAGCGATTCTGAAACCGCCGATCTCGAAACATTCCGCGTTGAGACGCGCGCCTGGCTCGAAGCCAATTGCCCGCCGGAGATGCGCAAGCCCGCAACCTCCGACGCCGACGTGTTCTGGGGCGGACGCAACGCAAAATTCTCGTCCGAGCCGCAGCGCATCTGGTTCGAGCGCATGCGCGACAAGGGCTGGACCGTGCCGGATTGGCCGAAGCAATATGGCGGCGGTGGCCTCAGCGCCGCCGAGCACAAGGTGCTGCGCGCGGAGATGGCCAAAATGGGCGCGCGTCCGCCGCTGTCGAGCTTCGGCATCTGGATGCTCGGGCCGGCGCTTTTGAAATACGGCAACGACGCCCAGAAGAAGGAGCACCTGCCGAAAATCGCGGCGGGCCTGATCCGCTGGTGCCAGGGCTATTCCGAGCCGAACGCCGGCTCCGATCTTGCCTCGCTGCAGACCCGCGCCGAGAGCGACGGCGACGACTTCGTCATCACGGGCTCGAAGATCTGGACGTCCTACGCCAACTACGCCGACTGGATCTTCTGCCTCGTCCGCACCGATCCCGTTGCGAAGAAGCACGACGGCATCAGCTTCATCCTGTTCGACATGACCTCGAAGGGCGTCTCGACCAAGCCGATCCTGCTGATCTCCGGCTACTCGCCGTTCTGCGAGACCTTCTTCGACGGTGTCCGCGTGCCGAAGTCGCATGTGGTCGGTACCGTCAACCGTGGCTGGGACGTCGCGAAATATCTGCTCCAGC
The DNA here is from genome assembly GCF_029714325.1 of Bradyrhizobium sp. CB1717. Lineage (NCBI taxonomy): Bacteria > Pseudomonadati > Pseudomonadota > Alphaproteobacteria > Hyphomicrobiales > Nitrobacteraceae > Bradyrhizobium > Bradyrhizobium sp. CB1717. The sequence continues at coordinate 9,018,816 of NZ_CP121666.1, read as the reverse complement.
ACGAGCGCGCGATGATCTCGGGGATGGGCGAGCGCGGCGTCGGCCGTCCGCTCGGCCAGATCGCGGCGGATTCCGTCGGCTCCGATACGCTGGGGCGGCTCGATGATGCCATGCTGCGCGGCCAGATCGCGAGCTTCGACGTCGACGAGGCCGCGCTCGCGGCCTGCGCCGAGCGCGCGGTCGATCTCGCCAAGGCGGGGCAGGCGCATCCGGCGTTCTCCTCGGCGATGAAATATTACGGCACCGAGCTCAACAAGCGCCGCTACGAGATCCTGATGTCGGCCGGCGGCGTCGATGCGCTGGAATGGGAGAGCGAGCGCTCCAGGCAGGGCGCCCGCCCGCGCGCCTGGCTGCGCACCAAGGCCAACTCGATCGAGGGCGGCACGTCCGAGGTCATGCTCGGCATTGTCGCCAAGCGCATCCTGGATCTGCCGGGGGCTTAACCGTCGTTCCGGGGCGGTCCGCAGGACCGAACCCGGAACCTCGAGATTCCGGGTTCGATGCGGCGCATCGCCCCGGAATGACAGCAACAAATACGCATTCCGCCAGACGTTAGAGACTTTGCACCATGGCCCTCGTCCTCACCGAAGAACAATCGATGCTCCGCGACTCAGCGCGCGGGCTGATCAGCGACAAGGCGCCGGTGTCGCACCTGCGCCATCTGCGCGACTCCAAGGATCCCACCGGCTTCTCCAAGGAGCTGTGGCAATCCTTTGCCGAGATGGGCTTTGCCGGCCTGCTCGTGCCGGAAGAGTTCGGCGGCAGCGGCCTCGGCTTCATGGAAGCCGGTGTGCTCATGGAGGAGATCGGCCGCACCTTGATGCCCTCGCCCTTCCTCGCCACCAGCGTGGTCGCGGCCTCCGCGCTGAATCGCGGCGGCAATGCCGCGCAGAAGTCGGAATATCTGCCGAAGCTCGCGAGCGGCTCGCTGCTCGCAACGCTCGCGATCGACGAGGGGGCCAAGCATCGCCCGCTGCAGACCAGCCTGCAGGCCGTGCGCGCCGGCAACGGTTTCAAGCTTTCCGGCGCCAAGGCACTTGTCGTCGACGGTCATGTCGCCGATCTCTTCATCGTTGCCGCGCGCACTTCTGGCTCGGCCGGCGAGCGTGAAGGGCTGACGTTGTTCCTGGCGAACCCCAAGGCCAAGGGCGTTTCGGTCGAGCGCACCATCATGGTCGACGCGCACAATGCGGCGCGGATCGAGCTTGCCAATGTCGAGGTGACCGCCGACAGCGTGCTCGGCGAGGTCGATCAGGGCGCCGCGCTGCTTGACGGCGTGCTCGATATCGGACGTGGCGCGGTCGCCGCCGAAATGGTCGGCCTCAGCGACGAGGTCTTTGGCCGCACCGTCGAGTATCTCAAGAACAGAAAACAGTTCGGCAAGCTGATCGGCGAATTCCAGGCGCTGCAGCACCGCGCCGCCGAGCTCTATGTCGACATCGAGATCACCCGCGCCGCCACCATGAAGGCGCTGCAGGCGCTGGATACCGATGTCGCCAAGGCCGCCTCAGCCGTGGCCGTGGCCAAGGCGCGCGCCGGCACCACCGCCACCCGCGCGGTGCAGGAAGGCGTGCAGATGCACGGCGGCATGGGCATGACCGACCAGTTCGACATCGGCTTCTTCATGAAGCGCGCGCGGGTGTGCGAGGAATTGTTCGGCGATGCGAACTACCACACCCAGCAGCTGGCGCTGGCGCGGGGGTATTGATCTCGTAGCCCGGATGGAGCGGAGCGAAATCCGGGATTCTCTCCGAGCGGTGAGACGGCCCCGGATTGCGCTGCGCTCCATCCGGGCTACGGACTGGAGCGCTGCCATCGTGCCACACAATAGGTGTCGTCGCCCGGCTCGACCGGGCGACCCAGTACGCCGCGGCCTTTCCATATACGTTTGACGTCTCTGGAATACTGGATCGCCCGCTTTCGCGGGCGATGACAGTTGAGAGTGTGGAGAGCGCTCCGCCCCAAGCTCGTCATTGCGAGGAGCCCGCGACAAAATTGCGAAGCAATTTTGCGCTGGTGCGACGAAGCAATCCAGACTGTCGCCGTGGAAAGATTCTGGATTGCTACGCTTCGTTCGCAATGACGGTGGTTGGAGCCCCTACCGCATCGGCGGCGCGTACTGCACGCCACCGGCATTCCACAGCTGGTTCATCCCGCGCGGGATCTTCAGCTTGGACTTCTCGCCGATGTTGCGCTCGTACATCTCGCCGTAATTGCCGACGCTGCGGATGATGCGGACGACCCAGTCCTTGGTGAGGCCGAGCTGCTCGCCGTAATTGCCCTCGTTGCCGACGAGGCGCATCACTTCAGGCTTCTTCGACTTCAGGGCCTCGTCGATGTTCTCCGAGGAGACGCCAAGCTCTTCGGCGTTGATCATGGCGTAGAGCGTCCACTTCACGATCATCATCCAGTCGTCGTCGCGCTGGCGCACGACGGGGGCGAGCGGCTCCTTGGAGATCATGTCCGGCAGGATCATGTGGTCGCCGGGCTTCGACAGGTTCAGCCTGAGCGCATAGAGCTGCGAGACGTCGGCGGAGAGCGTATCGCACTTGCCGGAATCGTAGGCCTTCACCACGTCGTCGAGCTTGTCGAACTTCACCTCTTCATACTTCATGTTGTTGGCACGGAAGTAGTCGGAGACGTTGAGCGCCGTCGTGGTGCCGGTCTGCACGCAGACCTTGCTGCCGGTCAGGTCCAGCGACGTCTCCTTGTTGCGGGCGCGCGGCAGCATGAAGCCTGCGCCGTCGTAATAGGCGACCGCGGGGAAATAGAGGTCGTAGTCGAGCTCGCGCGCCATGCTCCAGGTCGAGTTGCGCGAGAGGATGTCGACTTTCCGGCTCTGCAGCTCCTTGAAGCGCTCGCTGGCGTCGAGCGCGACGAACTTCGCCTTGTTCGGGTCGTTGAAGATCGCAGCGGCCACCGCGCGGCAGAAATCGACGTCGAAGCCGGTCCAGTTGCCCTTGTCGTCGGGGATCGAGAAGCCCGGCAGGCCCTTGTTGACGCCGCACAGCACCTCACCGCGGCGAACCGTGCGCTTCAGCGTGCGGGTGTCGTAAAACTCGTAGATGACGGCGAGGACGCCGACCAGTACGGCGACCGCGAGCCCGATCAGCAGGCCGCCTCGAAAACTGCGCATGATGTCTCTCTCTCGAAATAATCGGGAAAAGGAAATGGGAGGAGGGGGCAGAGCATGATCGGTGCGATCATGCTCGAACCATGGCCCTTAGAGTTCGGGCTTCTGCCGGATGACCACCTTGGTCCCGACAGGGACGCGATCGTAGAGATCGGCGACGTCGTTGTTGACGAGACGGAAGCAGCCCGAGGACACCTTGGTGCCGATCGTATCCGGCCGGTTGGTGCCGTGGATGCGGTAGACGGTGGTGCCCAGATACATGGCGCGGGCGCCCAGCGGATTGCCGGGGCCGCCGGCCATGAAGCGCGGCAGGTAGGGCTGGCGCTGGATCATCTCCGGCGGCGGCGTCCAGTCCGGCCACTCCTTCTTGTTGGTGATGTTCACCAGACCCTGCCACTGAAAACCGTCGCGGCCGACGCCGATGCCGTAGCGGATCGCGCGCCCGCCCGGCTGCACCAGATAGAGGTGCCGCTCGGCGGTCGAGATGATGATGGTGCCAGGCGTTTCGGTGGTGCGGAAGTACACGACCTGCTTCTGCCATTCCGGCTCGAGCTGGTAGCCGTCGTCGGCGATCAGGCCCGGCTCGTCGCCGCGGTCCGGCTGCTGGGCGGAGGCGTATGAGGTGGTCAGAACCAGGCTCAGGGCCGTGATGAACGCCCCGGTCAGGCGACGATAATCCGTCATTCTAAGTTCTCCCCGCTGCCACAGCGCAAATCATTCGGAACCATCAAATCTCAGGGGCATGTTCATGGCAAGTTGATGGCGCGCTGCCCTGATATGTCACGAGAATGCTTTGGTTTTTTGACGGGGCCGGGGCAATGCCACAAACAGGGGATGGCGCGAAAAGCATAGAATGCTGCCGCGGTGGTAGTGGGCTCCCTCTCCCGCTTGCGGGCGAGGGTTGGGGAGAGGGTGCTTCCGCAATGGGACACTCCCCAAGAGGAAAGAACCCTCACCCGCCGCGCGGGACGATGCTTCGCATCGCCCGGTCGCGGCGACCTCTCCCGCAAGCGGGAGAGGCTCAGACCGGACTCGGCGTGACATGAACTTCGACAATTGGCGCTGTGCGCCGGCTAGATCTTGTTGCTCTCCGGCGCGATCCCGAGCCGCCGCACGATTTCGGTCCCGACGGCGCGGGCCTCGAGCCGCGAGCCGATCCGGGGGCTGCGAAACCGCCGTCCCGAGCGCAGGCGGATCGTGACGATGCAGTGCTCGTCTTCCGACCGGCCGCGGCGGTCGACGGTGATCGTCTTCACCTCGTGCCCCTCGATGCTGTCCGTGCGTGGCGTGCCGTCGCCCCACAGCCGTTCGACGCGGATATCGCCCTGCCGGATGACCCAGAACGCGCCGGTCGCGAGGTTGGCGTATCTGTAGACCGCGAACGCCGCGAGCGCGCCGAGCGGCAGCAGCAGGATATCGACATGGCTGGGCGGCCATCCGCGCCAGAGCTTGTAGGCATAGGGCACGGCGGACAACGCGACGGCGATCAACGCGACGATCCTTATGTCTCGCGCGGAAAACGCCTCGAGCGGCTCGCCGAGATGCATCTCGGGATTGCTGGCATCGAGCGGATTGACGGGCTCCTCGACATTGGGAACGTCGAATTGCTTGGCGATCCGCGCCACGGTGTCGCGCACATGCGTGACATCCGAGATCGGCGGCGACGTCAGGCGCTCGCCCGAGACAAGCGTGAAGACGAGCTGAAAGCGGGCTTTCACCCGCTTGCTGCCGGGAACCTGCAACGCTGTGATGTCGTCTTTCGCGACGATCCGTATGCGCAGCTTTCCGAACGGGCTTTGCCGCCCGATCAGGATCTCGTCAGGCGTGATGATCCACACCACCGCCGGCGCCATCATGATGCCGACGACGAACCCGGCTCCCGCCAGCAGCGCCACCACCGAGATGACGATCTCCAGGGTGTCGTGCGTGAACAGGCCCGGCGTGAAGCACAGCGCAACGGCGGCCGCGAAGCCGGCCATGACCAGCCGCTGCGCGATCGAAGAGCCTTCACGAAGGCGGATGTCGGTGCTGGTGTTCGCGTCGGCCATTGCGGGCGGCTGATTCCGATGGCGCGAAACTCCACGGACGCGTCCGTGGAGTCAAGCAACAAGGGTGTCAGGCGAAACCAGCCGCGTGATGCCCGCCCGGCACTAGCTGCTGGCGTTCAGCAGCCTTGCCACGGTGCGGTCGATCTCGTCGTAGCGGCCTTCGCCGGCGTGCTGGAACACGATCTTGCCGCTCTGGTCGATGATGTATTGCGCTGGCCAATACTGGTTCTGGTAAGCGTTCCAGGTCCTGGAATCGTTATCCTGCGCCACCGGATAGGTGATGCCGTGGCGCTTGAGCGCGGCCTGCACGTTGGAGGCCGAGCGCTCGAACGGGAATTCCGGCGTGTGCACGCCGACCACGACGAGACCCCGGTCCTTGTACTTGGCATAGAGGTCGGTGACGTGCGGCAGCGTGTTGACGCAGTTGACGCAGCCATAGGTCCAGAAGTCGACCAGCACGACCTTGCCGCGGAGATCAGCGAGGCTCAGCGGCTTCGAGTTGAACCAGTTGGTGATGCCGGTGAAATCAGGCGCGGTCTGCTGGCTCGCGGCGGCGACGGTGATCGGCGTCGCGCGCGCGGCCTCGTCGCAGATGCCGGGGATCACGGCGCCGGTGACGGTGATGCCGATCAGTGCAGCAGACATTGCGAGCAGTTTGAGAGTCATGGAAGCGTCCTCCGGTGAAGTTTTGGGATGATCACAGGCCGATCTGGCCGGTGGGATAGAAGCCGGTGAGCCACGCCACGATCAGCGTGTCGTACTGGAAATAGGCGGCGACCGCGAAGGCGATCACGACGACGCCAAAGCCCTGCTGCAGCCGCGGCGAGATGCGCGCGAGGCTGCGCACGCGCGTGGTCGCGGCCTGTCCGCCATAGGCTATTCCCAGCATCGGGATCGCCGCGCCGATGGCGTAGGCGACCAGCAGCGTGCCGGCCCAGGCGAGGTTCTTCGACGTCGCCACCAGCGTCAGGATCGAGCCGAGCACGGGGCCTGCGCAGGGCGTCCAGACCAGGCCCAGCGTGGTGCCGAGCACGAGTCCGCCGAGCGCACCCTCGCGCTGCGTGGCGCTCGAACTGCCGAGGTCGAGCCAGCCATTGAGCCGGATCGACAGCCACTCGAACGGCGCCGGCCACAGCATCAACAGGCCGAAGCCGAGCAGCAGGATCGCCGCTGCCTCGCGCAGCACGTTCGGGTCGAAATCGAACAGGTGCGTGAGCGCACCTAACAGCAGCGCGACCGCGGAGAAGGAGACGACGAAGCCGAGCGCGATCATGGCGGGTCGCAAGTGCCCCGCGCGCCCGATCGAGGCGCCGAGCAGGATCGGCAGCATCGGCAGCGTGCAGGGCGCGGCGATGGTGAGGATGCCGGCCAGGACGGCGAAGAGAAGCTCGAGCATGGCGCACTCGTGATGGAGGTCACGAGGCAGTTCGTGTGCGATGGGGCGGTCGTTACGCGACGTCACGCCTTCGTGACGGGGGCTTGTTTGGTGAGAGGGCTTTGCGAGGCAACCCTGTTCGCCGCAGCGGCAGTGCGCTCCCTCCCCTTGCGGGGAGGGCGGGGGAGAGGGGTAGCCCAGCAAATGGTCCACCCCTCTGCGCTCGTGCCGCCCGCTCATATCGAGAGAGTCCCCGTGTGGACCCCTCTCCCTGCCCCTCCCCCGCAAGGGGGGAGGGAATGAGATAGCCGGGCCGCCTCACTCGCGCGACACCCCCCAAATACAAAACGACCCGGACGGGGGCATCGTCCGGGTCGCTGGAGGTCTTGGGAGGTTTAACGAAACCGTATGGGAGCTTTATAGGGGGGAAGTTTTTCCGCCTGATGTTGTCGTTTGTTTCAATTGTTTCATCGGCGGTAACGCTTCCGTGTCCGGGGACAGGGCCCAAATTGAGGTCCTATCCCTTTGAAATCATTGTCCTTATGCGGCGAAACGGTCGACACCGGCGCCCTTAAGCAAATCGGCGAGTTGCTTGCGGGCATAGAACATCCGGGTCTTCACCGTGCTCTGCGGGATGCCGATGATCTGCCCGACCTCCTCCACCGACTTCTCGTGGTAGTAGACGAGGTTGATGATCTCGCGATGTGCGGGCGACAGCTTGGCCACGCAGGCGCGCAGGATGGCGCTGGTGTCGCTGCGGTCGAGCGAGGTCTCCGGCGTATCGCAATCATCGGGAATCTGGCGCACGTCTTCCTGGTCGATGTCCTCGAAGCGGCGCTGGCGCATCGCGGTCAGCGCCTTGAAGCGGGCGATCGAGAGCAGCCAGGTCGAGACCTGCGAGCGGCCCTGGAATTGGCCGGCGGTCCGCCACACATCGAGGAACACCTGGCTGACCAGATCTTCCGCCGTGGTGGCGTCGCGCACGATGCGCAGGATGAAACGGTAGACCCGCACATTGTGCCGGCAATACAGGATGTGCATCGCGGTCCGGTTGCCGTCGGCAATGCTTTCGAGAAGCATGTCGTCCGAAGTCGCCTGAGCGGCAATGATGCTCTGGCTGGCCTGGGCGTTGATGGCGATGACGTTCGGCATGGACTTGGCTCCCCGTAGCGCCGCAACCGAGCGGCGTTTCCTTGGACCAAAGTGTTAATCAGCCACCGTTTCGGGACGTCTGCGCGAAAAGCGGAAAATGGTTTCGTGCGCCGCCAAATTGTTTCGTCGGAGAGGGCGCGACGAAACATTCGGGGCAAAAAGTCGTGGAATTTCAATATACGGAAAATACGGGGTGGGGGATTTTGACGCGGACGGAGCCGAGGGGAACGTATTTCGGGCCCTTGCGTTTGGCGGCGCCCCACCCATCGCCGTCGTCCTGGATCGATGCCCAGGCGGGACAATCGCAGGGTGGGCAAAGGCGCGGAGCGCCGTGCCCACGTTCTTTCTATAACTGAGAGTGGTGGGCACGCTTCGCTTTGCCCACCCTACGGCACCTGGCGTGCCGCCGCGCCCTTACGCCTTCTCGCCCCCCGGCGAGAACAGATAGCCGCCGCCGCGGATGGTGCGAATCACGGCGGGCTTGGCCGGATCGGGCTCGATCTTGCGGCGGATGCGCATGATGCGCAGATCAACCGCGCGGTCGAAGGCTTCGGCGTCGCGCGCATTGGCGAGCTCCAACAGGCGCTCGCGCGACAGCACGCGCTTGGGATTGGCCGCGAACACCTTGAGCAGCCCGAATTCGGATGCGGTCAGCGGATGCTCGTTGCCCTCGTCGTCGCGCAGCGCCTGCGCTTCGAGGTCGAGCCATTTGGTGCCGAAGCGCACCAGCTGGTCCTTGTCGGATTTCGCCGCTGCCTCTGCCGCGGCGGCCTTCACCGGCGTGCTCCGCCGCAGCACCGAGCGGATGCGCGCCATCAATTCGCGCAGCTCGCAGGGCTTTGCGACGTAGTCGTCGGCGCCGAGCTCGAGGCCGACGACGCGGTCGATCGGGCTCGCGGTCGCCGTCAGCATGATCACGGGCACGTTGATGCGGCTCTTGAGGTCGCGGATGATCGAGAGCCCGTCTTCCTCGGGCATGTTGAGATCGAGCACCACGAGATCGGGCATGCCGCCCTGGATCGCGGCGCGCAAGCTCTTGCCGCCGTCGCACAGCGTCACGGTGAAGCCGTGCATCTTGAGGTAATCGCCGACCATCTCGCGGGCCGGGGCCTCGTCGTCGACGATCATGATGTGCTGGCTTTGGGTCATGGTCTCTAGGTCACGGCATCTCGTTCGCAGGGAGGGTGATGGTGAAGGTCGAGCCCTTGCCGGGGCCGTCGCTGTCGGCGGTCACCTCGCCGCCGTGCATGTCGATGATACGCTTGACGATGGATAACCCAAGCCCCGTCGAGCTCTCGCCGGCGGTCGGCTTGGCGGATAGTCGCTGGAACCGGCCGAACAGGCGGCCGAGATCCTCCGGCGACAGGCCGGCGCCCTCGTCGCTGACGCGGACGATGGTGTCGCTGCCCTCATGGGTGACGGCGACGCCGATCTTGCCGCCGATTGGCGAGTATTTGATGGCGTTGCTGATGAGATTGTCGATCGCCTCGCGGATGCGGTCGGTGTCGCACATGGTGACGATGTTGGGCGGCGCGGTGACGCTGATCGCCTGCTGCTTGTTGACGGCGAGCGGCTGGTTGGCCTCGGCGACCTCCTTCACCAGCGCCGCGACGTCGACCGGCTCGCGGCGGATGGTGATGTCGAAGGCATCCGCCATCGCATCCGAGATCAGGTGGTCGACCATCGTGGTCAGGCGCTTGGTGGCGTCGCGGATGTGATCGACCTGGGCGACCACGCCGCTTGCCGACGCGCCGGTCGAGATCAGCTCCTTCAGCATCTCGGTGCGGCCGAGGATGACGCCGAGCGGGTTCTTCAGGTCGTGCGCGACGGTGCCCAGGATCTCGTTCTTGAAGCCGTTGGCGCGCTGCAGCCGCAGCCATTGCGCCGACAGGCGGCGGTTGGCCTGCATCAGGGCGCGGGTGCGCTGGGCGACGCGGTCTTCCAGCTGGGTGTTGGCGTCCTGCAGCTGCTGATAGAGGATGACGTTGTCGAAGGCGATCGAGAGCCTTGAGGAGAAGATCTCGACCAGCGAGCGGTCGGTCTCCGACAGCTCGCGCTCGGCCTGCAGCAGCACCACCACCTCGCGGCCGGAGCCGGTGCGCAAGTAGATCACGCTGCGATGGTCGGCGAATTCGTTCTTGCGGCGCTGGAACGCGGCCTCCACCATCTCGCGCAGCTCGGGGTCGAGCGCCTTCGACGACGTGGTGCCGATGAAGCGGCTGTAGCAGCCGCTGCCGGCGAGCACCGAAAGCTCGGGGTCGATGCCGCCATTGTCGCGCAGGACCAGTATACCGGCGCAGTCGACATTGAGCAGCGAGGCGAGCTGGGTCAGCACGCCCTCGGCGAGCCGCTGCATCGACTTGAAATCGTACAGCGTGGACGCCGCGTCGATGATGATCTCGAGCCCGCGCCGCGTCTGCACCATGCGCTCGAGCTGCTGATAGGAGCGCAGCGCCGCGGTCAGTGAGGTGAACAGCTTGTCGGCGGTGAGCTCGGTCTTGGCCTTGTAGTCGTTGATGTCGTACTGCACGATCACGCGCCGCTCGGGCGCCTGGCCAGGCTGGCCGGTGCGCAGGATGATGCGCACGGTTTCGTTCCTGATCTCGTTGCGGATGAACTCGACCAGCTCGAGGCCGGCCACATCCGTCTCCATGATGACGTCGAGCAGCACCGCGGCGATGTCGCTGTGCGCGGCCATCAGCTTGCGGCCTTCGGCGGCGGAATAGGCCGAGAGGATCTCCAGGCTCTGGCCGTTGAGGCTGTAGTCGGACAGCGCAAAACGGGTGCCGTCATGCACGGCCGGATCGTCGTCGATGACGGCGATCTTCCATTTCCGTGCGTTCTGGTCCTCCGACGCGGTACCGGTGTCGTCGATCAGGTGGAGGACATCGTCCTGTTCGGCCATTGAGAAGTCCCGTCAATCTCTGTGCTTTGCGCGCCGCCCTTGGCGACCCGGGGCATGATAATGCGAAAAGTGGTGCCTTGTCCCAGCTTGGATTCCAGCATCATGCGACCGCCGAGCTGCTGGGTGACGAGGTTATAGACGATATGAAGCCCGAGTCCCGTGCCACCTTCATTGCGCCGGGTGGTAAAGAATGGGTCAAAGGCCTGGCGCTGCACGTCCGGGGTCATGCCGGCCCCGTCGTCGGTGAAGATGATCTCGATGTCGTCGGCCCCGCGCGGCCGCGCCGAGATCGTGATGGTGCCGGCGCGCCCGTCGGCGAAGGCGTGGTTGGCGGCGTTGAGGAAGAGGTTGGTCAGGATCTGGCCGTAGGAGCCGGGATAGCCGTCCAGCAGCAGCCCCTCGGGCACGTCGACCTCGAGCGTGATCGGCGAGCGCTTCAGTACCGGCCGCAGGCTCGCGATGATCTGGTCGGTGGCTTCGCTGAGTGAGAACTGCCGCCGCTCGGCATGGGAGCGGTCGACCGCGACCTGCTTGAACGACTGGATCAGCTCGCCGGCGCGGGTGAGGTTGGCGACGAGCTGCTGCGAGGCGTCGCGCGAGGACTGTACGAACTCCTCCAGCTGCGAGCGGCGCAGGCCGCCGTCGCCCCTGAGCTGGGCCTCGAAGATCTCGCTACGCCGGGCGAAGCTGGAGGCGACCGTCAGGCTGATGCCGATGGGGTTGTTGACCTCGTGGGCAACGCCGGCGACGAGACCGCCGAGCGCGGCGAGCCGCTCGGCGTCGATCAGGTTCTGCTGTGCGGTATTGAGCTCGAGCAGCGCGCTCTCGGCCTTCTCCTTGGAGGCGCGCAGCTCGTCCTCGGTCTCGCGCTTGGCGATCGCGTTCTCGCGAAACACCTCCACCGCGCGTGCCATGGCGCCGACCTCGTCACGTGCCTTGGTGCCCTGCACCTCGCGGTCGAGATTGCCGAGCGTGATCGCGCGCATCGCCGCCATGATCTGCTGCAGCGGCAGCCGGATCGACAGCGCGATCAGCACGCCGGCGGTGAGGATGATGCCGAGGAAGATCACCGCGATCGACAGCACCCGCCGCGAGATATCCGCCAGCGTGCGGTCGAAAGTCTCCTGCGCCTTCTGCTCGCGCTGGCGCATCTTGGTGGAGAGATCGTCGATGGCGCCGATCGCCTCGGCCTGGCTGGCGTCGATGGAGTTGCGCAAGAGCTCGGTGCGGCTCGTCAGCTGCTCGGAGAGTTTTGCGAAGCCCTCGCGTAAGGACGCGGTGCGGGCCCCCAGCCGTTGCAGCGCCATGCGCTGGAGATCGTTGTCGGCGAGATCGATCATCACGGGAATGGTCTTCTCGATCGTCTCGGTGTGGCGGCGCGCATCGTCGGCGGCGCCCGCCGACTGCGACAGATAGTAGGAGTTGGCCGCGACCAGCATCGCGGTGAAGGCCTCGCGCGACTTGCCGAGCGAGGGCCAGATCAACGCGTCGCGATGGCCGGTGGCGCCCTCGATGATGGAATAGAGCCCCGCCATGTCCCTGGCCGGGCCCTGCACCTGGTCCTCATAGGTCTTCGCGATCGTGGCCTGCACGCTGCGCAGCTCGCCGAAGCCGTTGAGGAAGCGCTCGGTGGTGCGTTCCAGCTCCTCGACCGAGCCCGACAGCATCGGGTCCTTGGCGGCGCGGTTGCTCAGCGTGCCCAGCACCGCCTCGCGCAGCAACAGGATCTCGGCGAACAGGTCCGGGCTCGGCTGGTTGATGTAGCGGTGGATCAGATTGTGCAGCCGTCCGGTCTCGCTCTCGAGCAGCGCCAGGATGCGGTCGGATTCGCGCACCTGGCGCACGTCGTCCCAGGCCGAGCCCAGTACCAGCGAGCCGTTCCAGATCAGCGCCACCAGCACCACCACGACCGCGGAGTTCAGCGCCGCGATCGACAGGATGCGCCAGCGGATCGGGACGGCCCGGAGCGCGCCGACGAGCCGCGCGCGCAGCCGCCCGATCGGGCCGGGCGGTCTGTCTGCGTTCTCGCTGTGTCCAAGCGCGGGCAACAGGCCTCACTCCACCTTGCGAATGCGTTCGAGCAATGCCGCCGCGGCGGGGTCCCGGGCGGCCCTGGTGTAGATCGCGGCCATGGCATCCTCGAACGGCTTGCGGTCGATATCCCTGACGATGCTGACGCCGGCAGCTTGCGCCTTGCGCTGCGACTGCTCCTCGAGGTCGCGCCACTTCTCGCGCATGAACCGGCTGGAGCGCTGCGCGGCCTCCCTGAAGATGGTCTGGTCCTCCGCCGAGAGGCTCCGCCAGGCCTTCAGCGAGATCACCAGCACCTCGGGGCTCATCGTGTGCTCGGTCAGCGTGTAGTGCCCGGCATGTTTGTAATGGTCGGTCGTCACGAAGGATGGCCAGTTGTTCTCGGCGCCGTCGATCAGGTGGTTGGCAAGCCCGGTGAGCACCTGCCCGTAGGGCATCTCGACCGGTTCGGCGCCGAGCGAGCGGATCATCTGGCTCATCAACTCCGACTGCTGCACCCGGATCCGCAGGCCCCGGAGGTCTTCGATGCTCCTGATAGGGCGGACACCGTTGTAGATCGACCGCGCCCCGGAATCGTAGAAGCAGAGCCCGACGAAGCCGTAGGGCTCGAAACTGTTCAGGATCTCGCCGCCGATCGGCCCGTCCAGCACCTTCTGCATGTGCTCGATGGACCGGAACAGGAACGGCATGGCGAGCACGTTCATGGCCGGAACGAAATTGCCGATCAGGGCGACATTGGTCCGGTTGAGGTCGATCGCGCCGGCCCGGGTCTGCTCGATGGTCTCCTTCTCCTCGCCGAGCTGGCGGGAGTGGAACACCTTGACCTCGTGCCGGCCGCCGGTGCGCTCGGCGATCAGGGCGCCCATGTAGCGCAGCGCCTGCACGGTCGGGTAATCCTCGGTCTGGGTGTCGGCGGCGCGGAATTCGCGCGCAATGGCGTCCGTCGCGCAGAGCGCGAGCAAAAGCGCGACGAAAACCACCCCGGTCCGCGAGAGTTCGGCACGGCTCAACACTGGCACACTCAGCCCCTTAGTGGTGGAGTCTATGGCGGGAGCAAAAGGTTCAACGCAATCTAGCAGATGGTTAAGGGAAGGCCATCCCGCGCCGGGCCCGCGGGCTGATTGTGCGGCGCGGCCGCCTCTCATTCCCGGTTGAAACCGCAAATGCCGCGCCTTAAGCAGGAGCAGCCGCCTTTCGTCGTGCGACACGGGAAGAGCCATCGTGACGTCAGCATCGCGCCTTTTGCAGATCCTCGCCGTCTTCGCTTCTGTCGCGCTGGCCGCGCCCGCGCGCGCCGCCACCGACATCGCGCTGTGGCACGCCATGTCCGGCGAGCTCGGCCGGCAACTGGACAAGCTCGCCGCCGACTTCAACGCCTCGCAGCCGGATTACCGCATCGTGCCGGCTTACAAGGGCAGCTACACCGAGACGGTGACGGCCGCGATCTTCGCCTTCCGCTCGCGCAGCCAGCCCGCCATCGTCCAGGTCAACGAGGTGGCCACCGCCACCATGACCGCGGCGAAGGGCGCCATCTATCCGGTGTTCAGCCTGATGCGGGACCAGGGCGAGCCGTTCTCGCTCAACGACTACCTTCCCGCGGTCTCCGGCTACTACACCGACGCGGCCGGCAATCTCTTGTCGTTCCCGTTCAATTCCTCGACGCCGATCCTGTACTACAACAAGACCATGTTCCGCGACGCCGGCCTCGATCCGGAGGCGCCGCCGAAGACCTGGCCCGAGCTCGGCGCCGCCGCCAAACGCCTGCGCGACCGCGGTGCGCCTTGCGGCTTCACCACCTCCTGGCCATCCTGGATCCACGTCGAGAATTTTTCCGCCTTCCACAACCTGCCGCTCGCGACCCGTACCAACGGCTTTGCCGGCCTCGATGCCGAGCTGACCATCAACAATCCCGTTATCGTCAAGCACGTCGCCCAGCTCGCCGAGTGGCAGAAGAGCAAGCTGTTCGACTATGGCGGCCGCGGCCAGTCCGCCGAGCCGCGCTTCCAGAACGGCGAATGCGGCATGTTCATCGGCTCCTCGGCGACGCGCGCCGACATCAAGGCGAATTCGAAATTCGAGATCGGCTACGGCATGATGCCGTACTGGCCGGACGTGAAGGATGCGCCGCAGAACTCGATCATCGGCGGCGCCACGCTGTGGGTGCTGCGCGACCGGCCGCGCGAGGAATACAAGGGCGTGGCGCGATTCTTCGCCTATCTGTCTCAGCCCGGCGTGCAGGCCGCCTGGCACCAGAACACCGGCTATTTGCCTGTTACCCGCGCCGCCTTCGAGCTGACGCGGGCGCAGGGCTTCTACCAGCGCAATCCGGGCTCGGCGATCTCGTTTGAGGAGATCACGCTGCATCCGCCGACGGAGAACTCGAAGGGCATCCGGCTCGGCTCCTTCGTCCTGATCCGCGGCGTGATCGAGGACGAGCTGGAGCAGGCCTTTACCGGCCAGAAGAGCGCGCAGGCCGCGCTCGATTCCGCGGTCGAGCGCGGCAACAAGCTGCTGCGCCAGTTCGAGCGCGCCAGCCCGGAGCGATAGCGGCGTGTTGCGATCAGATATCGCTGCAACCGCGAGCGCGGTGCGCTCCCTCCCCCGCTTGCGGGGGAGGGTTGGGGAGAGGGTGTCTCCGCAACGGGACAATCCCCAAGAGGAGAGAACCCTCACCCGCGCCTTCGGCGCGACCTCTCCCGCAAGCGGGAGAGGTGCACCGCCTGCTCGGTTTGCACTGAATCAATCAAGCTTGTTTCGATGAGCGAGTGCGGATGACCAAAGGTCCGTCGCAGGAGCTGCCGGCTTTCACCGATGCCGAAAGCTTTCGCGTCTTTCGCTCCAATCCTTCGCAATGGCTGGGAATCGCGCTCGACATCGCGCGCGGCCACGGTCTCGACGTCGGCGCGCCGCACGTCTTTGCGACCGGGACCAATCTCGTGGTCGGCCTCGGTGAGCTCCTGATCCTGAAGATCTTCCCGCCGCTGCTCCGCGCCCAATTCCTCTCCGAGCGCGGCTCGCTGACGCAGCTCGCCGGCCGGCTGTCCTTGCGGATCCCCGAGATCGTCGCGGAAGGGGTGCGTGACGGCTGGCCCTATCTCGTCATCACCCGCCTTGCCGGCACGCTCGGCTCGGAAGCCTGGCCACACCTGCCGGAGGAGCAGAAGGAGCGCGTGCTGCGCCAGATCGGCGAGACCATCGCATCGGTGCAGCGCGCCCCGCTCGGACCGCTCGCACATATCGAGCCGCGCTGGGACGACTTCATGCGCGCCCAGATGCGGGGCTGCCGCGCCAGGCACGAGCGCCTCGGCCTTGCGCCGAAATTCCTCGAAGGCCTCGACGATCTCCTGCGCGATGCGGCCGCGCTGATTCCGATGGACGCGCCGCCGGTGATCCTGACCGGCGAATATATCCCTGAGAATTTCCTGCTCGCCTGCGATGACGGCATATGGTCGCTCAAAGGCCTGTTCGACTTCGGCGACGTGCGCGCGGGATGGCGAGACTACGACCTGCTCGGCCCCGGCGCCTTCATGGCGGCGGGCCGGCCGGGGAGGGTGAAGAGCCTGCTCGAAGGTTTCGGCTATGCGACGCTGGACTATGCGCTGAAGCGCCGCCTGATGGCCCTGATGCTGCTTCACCAGGCGAGCGACCTCAATGCGCACATCTGCATCGAGGGCTGGCAGGAGAGGGCGAATGATCTGGTTGAGCTGCAGGACTTGATCTGGGCGGGGTGACGACCCCAGCCGTCATTGCGAGCGCAGCGAAGCAATCCAGACTGTCTCGGCGAAAGATTCTGGATTGCTTCGCTGCGCTCGCAATGACGAGATTGAGGCAGGAGCCTTGATCGTCACGCGCGGCTGGCAAATTGGTGACAAATCAGGCTGCTGAACGCGACAGCCTATTTTATAGTCAAAATCGAATCTTTGTATGCAAAGGCTGGAGCTGCTCGAAAAGTGCCTCGCAAGCAAAGTTCTGTTATATTATTATAAATCAATGGCTTAGACGCGGTGTAAGCTTCCCCTAAGCCTTGGCACGAACCTTGCGAATCCAGTTCCAACCAGAAACTTTTGTGTTGGAGCGATTTCATGAAGCGCCGCGATTTCCTCAAGTCCGTTTCCGGATTGGCCGCTGGCGCGGCGCTTCCGGCCATGCCGTCCGTGATCTCCTCCGCCAGGGCCGATGCGCGCTCGGAGACGCTGCTGATCGTCTCGGAAGGCGGCCCCAACAATCTCGACATCCATGGCGTCGGCACCAACGTGCCCGGCTATGAGGTGTCCTGGAATTGCTACGACCGGCTGATCAGCCACGAGATGAAGAGCGGACCCGGCGGCGTGCCCTATTACGACCGCGACAAGTTCAAGGGCGAACTCGCCGAGGATTTCAAGATCGACGACATGTCGGTCACCTTCAAGCTGAAGAAGAACGCCAAATTCCACGACGGCGCGCCCGTGACCGCCAAGGACGTGAAATGGTCGCTCGACCGCGCCGTCAGCGTCGGCGGCTTCCCGACCTTCCAGATGAGCGCGGGCTCGCTCACGAAACCCGAGCAGTTCGTCGTGGTCGACGATGCCACCGTGCGCGTCGACTTTGCCAAGAAGGACCGCCTGACGATTCCCGATCTTGCCGTGATCGTGCCCTGCATCGTCAATTCCGAGCTGGTGAAGAAGAACGCCAGCGAGAAGGATCCCTGGGGTCTCGAGTTTACAAAACAGCAGACCGCGGGCTCCGGCGCCTACAAGGTGACGAAGTGGACGGCCGGCACCGAAGTGATCATGGAGCGCAACGAGGACTGGGTCGGCGGTCCGCTGCCCAAGATCAAGCGAGTGATCTGGCGCATGGTGCCGCAGGCCGGCAACCGCCGCGCGCTCTTGGAGCGCGGCGATGCCGACATCTCCTATGAGCTGCCGTTCAAGGATTTCCAGGAGATGAAGGCGAACGGCAAGCTCAACGTCGTGTCGCTGCCGTTCTCCAACGGCATCCAGTATATCGGCATGAACGTCACCAAGCCGCCGTTCGACAACGTCAAGGTGCGGCAGGCCATCGCCTATGCGCTGCCGTACCAGAAGATCATGGACGCCGTGCTGTTCGGCCTCGGCAATCCCATGTTCGGCGCGCCTAAGGACAAGGCCACCGAGGTCGCCTGGCCGCAGCCGCACAAGTACAACACCGACATCGAGAAGGCGAAGGCGCTGCTCACTGAAGCCGGCTACGCCAACGGCTTCGAGACCACGATCTCGTTCGACCTCAACTTCGCCGGCGTCAACGAGCCGCTCTGCGTGCTGGTGCAGGAGAGCCTCGCCCAGCTCGGCATCAAGACCACCATCAACAAGGTGCCTGGCGCCAATTGGCGCACCGAGCTCAACAAGAAGGAGATGCCGCTCTTCACCAACGTGTTCTCGGGCTGGCTCGATTACCCCGAGTACTTCTTCTACTGGTGCTATCACGGCAACAATTCCGTCTTCAACACCATGAGCTACAAGTCGGCGGAGATGGACAAGTTCATCGACGGCGCGCGCACCGCCGCGGCCATCGGCGACACCGCGACCTACGACACCGACGTGAAGGGTTTTGTCGACCTCGCCTACGCCGACGTGCCGCGCATCCCGCTCTACCAGCCCTTCGTCAACGTCGCGATGCAGAAGAACATCAGCGGCTACCAATACTGGTTCCACCGCAGGCTCGACTATCGCGCGATGGCGAAGGGGTGATGGGCCATGGGTGAGGTGAGCACACTCTTCAGGCTCCCTCCCCCCTTGTGGGGGAGGGTTGGGGAGAGGGGTAGCCACGAACTCCGACCTCTCCCGGAGCCACCCCTCTCCCTAGCCCTCCCCCACAAGGGGGGAGGGAACGCAGCGGAGCGCGCGGCGACGTCGTTGCCAGAGATTGGCCGTGTAGATCTCGGTGCATTGGTATCTGTTGACGTTGTTGATTTGAGTGAGGCGGCCACCGGCCTCTCGCTCCCTCCCCCCTTGCGGGGGAGGGTTGGGGAGAGGGGTAGCCAAGAACTCCGATCCCGCTTGCGGCCACCCCTCTCCCTAGCCCTCCCCCGCAAGGGGGGAGGGAACATGGCTGCGCGCGCCGAGAGGGTTTTGTCCACGATGGGGAGCACCCCATGCTGACCATGATCGGCAAGCGCCTGATGTTCGCGATTCCCTCGCTGATCGGCGTCGTCATCGTCACCTTCCTGCTGACGCGCGCGCTGCCTGGTGATCCCGCCGCGTACTTCGCCGGCCCTGCGGCGACGAAGGAAGCCGTCGAGCAGATCCGGAAAAAACTCGGTCTCGACCGGCCGCTGATCGAGCAGTTCTTCCGCTACACCAACGACCTCGCCCATGGCGATTTCGGCAACTCGCTGACCACGGGCCAGCCGGTGGCAGCCGAGATCCGCAACCGCCTGCCGGCCTCCGCCGAACTGACACTGCTCGGCCTCATCGTCTCGATCGTCATCGCCATTCCGCTCGGTGTGCTGGCGGCGACACGACCGGGATCATGGATCGATCATCTCTGTCGTGTCACGACGACAGCCGGCGTCTCGCTGCCGGTGTTCTTCACCGGCCTCGTGCTGGTCTATGTCTTTTATTTCCGGCTCGGCTGGTCGCCCGCGCCGCTCGGCCGGCTCGACGTGTTCTACAGCGCGCCGCCGACCGTGACCGGCTTCTATCTGATCGACACCTTGATCGCGCGCGACCTCGAGGCGTTCCGCTCGGCGCTGAGCCAGCTCATCCTGCCGGCGACGACGCTGGCGATCTTCTCCCTGGCGCCGATCGCGCGCATGACGCGCGCCTCGATGCTGGCGGTGCTCGCATCCGAATTCGTCCGCACCGCGCGCGCCAGCGGCCTGTCGCCGGCGACCGTCATCGTCACCTACGCCTTCCGCAACGCGATGCTCCCCGTCATCACCACGCTCAGCATGGTGTTCTCGTTCCTGCTCGGCGCCAACGTGCTGGTCGAGAAAGTATTCGCCTGGCCCGGCATCGGCTCCTACGCGGTGGAAGCGCTGATCTCCTCGGACTTCGCGCCGGTGCAGGGTTTCGTGCTGACCATGGCGGTCATGTACGTGCTGCTCAATCTCGTGATCGATATTTTGTACGGCGTGATCGATCCGCGCGTCAGGTTGGAAGGCTAGGGGGATGAAATGAGCTCCGTTGCGCCTGCTGTTGAACCGGTCGGTCCCGCGCGGACCTCGGGACTCGTCGCAGTCCTTGAGCAGACCCGTTATGTGCTCAGCGAGAACAAGGTCACGGGCTTCGCCTTCGCATTGCTGATCGTGATCCTGATCGCCGCGATCTTCGGCCCCTATGTGGTTCCCTATGATCCGCTGGCCTCCGACACGGCCGCTGCACTGAAACCGCCGTCCGCGGCGCACTGGTTCGGCACCGACCAATTGGGGCGCGACATCTTCAGCCGCGTCGTCGTGGCGACGCGGCTCGATACGTTCATCGCGATCGCTTCGGTCGTGCTCGTGTTCCTGATGGGCGGCCTTGCCGGCATCGCGGCCGGCTATTTCGGCGGCTGGACCGACCGCATCGTCGGCCGCATCGCCGACACCATCATGGCGTTCCCGCTGTTCGTGCTGGCCATGGGCATCGTCGCCGCGCTTGGCAACACCGTGCAGAACATTATCCTCGCCACCGCCATCGTGAATTTCCCGCTTTACGCGCGCGTCGCGCGCGCAGAGGCCAATGTCCGCCGCAATGCCGGCTTCGTGCAGGCCGCGCGGCTGTCAGGCAACGGCGAATTCCGTATCCTGCTGGTGCACATCCTGCCCAACATCATGCCGATCATGATCGTGCAGATGTCGCTGACCATGGGCTACGCCATCCTCAATGCCGCGGGCCTCTCCTTCATCGGCCTCGGCGTCCGCCCGCCGACCGCGGAATGGGGCATCATGGTCGCCGAAGGCGCGGGCTTCATGGTCTCAGGCGAATGGTGGATCGCGCTGTTCCCCGGCCTTGCGCTGATGATCGCCGTGTTCTGCTTCAACCTCCTCGGCGACGGCCTGCGCGACATCGTCGACCCCCAGCGGAGGACGTGATGACTGCATTCGAGTGCGTCGCGAGCTACGCTGGGCTTACATGTGAGGAGGGCGCCGCTCTCTCATTCCCTCCCCCCTTGCGGGGGAGGGGCAGGGAGAGGGGTAGCCACGAACTCCGACCTCTCCCGGGGCCACCCCTCTCCCCAACCCTCCCCCGCAAGGGGGGAGGGAGCGATGGAGCGGTGCCCTCCTCACACTCAAATTTCCGTCGAAAATTCCTCAATGATTCCAATCCCCCTTCTACTGTGCATGGGGTTGTTTTCGACCTTTTGATTGACGGGACGCCCTGATGACCGCCCAGCCCCTGCTCGACGTCCAGGATCTCACGGTCGAATTCACCACCCGCCGCGGCATCGTGAAGGCGGTGCAGCACGTCAACATCTCCGTCGCCAAGGGCGAGACGCTGGCCATCGTCGGCGAATCCGGCTCCGGCAAGTCGGTGACCTCCTACGCGGTGATGCGCATCCTCGACCGGGCGGGGCGGATCGCCGAGGGCTCGGTGATGTTCTCCGGCATCGACGTCAAGGCGGCGACCGAAGACCAGATGCGCGATTTGCGCGGCCGCGAAGTCTCGATGATTTTCCAGAACCCGCGCGCGGCGCTGAACCCGATCCGGAAGGTCGGCGACCAGATCGAGGACGTCTTGCGCACCCATGTGCAGCAGGCCCGGGTCACAGATGGCGGCGAGAAAGCGATCGAGGCGCTGGAGCAGGTCAAGATCGCCCGCCCGCGCGAGCGCTACCACGCCTATCCGTTCGAGCTCTCGGGCGGCATGTGCCAGCGCGTCGTCATCGCGCTCGCGCTCGCCTGCAATCCACAGCTGCTGATCGCGGACGAGCCAACGACGGGATTGGACGTCACCACGCAGAAGGCGGTGATGGACCTGATCGTCGAACTCACAAAACGCCGTGCGATGTCGACCATCCTGATCACGCACGATCTCGGCCTCGCCGCCGCCTATTGCGACCGCGTCGTGGTGATGGAGAAGGGCCGCGTGGTCGAGACCGCCAAGGCCGCCGACATCTTCGCGAACCCGCAGCACCCCTACACCAAGAAGCTGATGCGCGCGACGCCGCGGCTCGGCGTGTCGCTGAGAGATTTGCTGCCGGAGGAGGAGGGCGCAACCTCACCTGCCTCCGTTGCCGCCGAGCCTGACCAGCAAGCTTCTCAAAGCGAAGGGAAGAGCGACCAGCCCCTTCTCCTCATCGACAAGCTCGTCAAGGAATACCCCCGCCAGGGCGCCACCGCCGTGCTCGGAAAATTGTTCAGCCGCAAGCCGCCGGTCGAGCCGGACGTGTTCCGTGCCGTCGACGGCATCAGCTTCTCGATCGGTCATGGCGAGAGCGTCGGCTTGGTCGGCGAATCCGGCTGCGGCAAATCGACCACGTCGATGATGGTGATGCGGCTCTTGGACCAGACCTCCGGCCTGATCCAGTTCGACGGCGAGGACATCAGCGGCATCTTGCCATCAGCTTTTGCCCGGCTGCCGCAGCGTAGCCGCATCCAGATGGTGTTCCAGGATCCGACCGACAGCCTCAACCCGCGCTTCACCGCCGCGCGCGCCATCGCCGACCCGATCATGCAGCTAGGCGACATCAGGGGACGCGACGCGCTGCGCGCCCGCTGCGAGGAACTGGCGACAATGGTCGGCCTGCCGCACAATCTGCTCGACCGCTTCCCGCACCAGCTCTCCGGCGGCCAGAAGGCCCGCGTCGGCATCGCCCGCGCCATTGCCCTGCATCCAAAGCTCGTCATCCTGGACGAGCCGACGGCGGCGCTGGACGTCTCGGTCCAGGCCGTGGTTCTCAACCTGCTGCAGGACCTCAAGGCCTCACTAGGTATGAGCTATCTGTTCGTCTCGCATGATTTGAATGTGGTGCGCTTGTTGTGCGATCGTGTCATTGTGATGCGGACGGGGCGGATCGTCGAGGAAGGCTCTTCCGAGCAGGTCCTCAGCGATCCCCAGGACGACTACACCAAGGAGCTGCTGACGGCGATCCCGCATCCGCCGTTGGCGGTACACTGAAAGTGCATTGATTGTTTGGGAGCGTGATGGCCGAGCCGCTGGACGACTATATCGACGCCGTATCGAAAGCGCTGGCGCTGCCGGTCGAGGAGGCCTTCAGGCCGGCGGTCCGCGCCAATCTCGAAGTGTCGCTGCGGCTCGCCCGCCTCGTCGATGAATTCGCGCTGCCGGACGAGACCGAGCCGGCGCCGATCTTCACCGCCTGACGCCGCCATGACCGCCAAGCCAGAGATGAATGCGGCCGACATCGCGAAAGCGGTGGCCGGCGGCCAATTGTCCGCGCTCGCCGCCACCGAAGCCGCGCTCGCGCGCATCAAGCAGCACGATACCATCCTCAATGCCTTCACCGACGTCACCGCCGAGCGCGCCCGTGCCAAAGCGCGCGCGATCGACGCGGACATCGCCGCGGGCAAGAAGGTTGGGCCCCTCGCCGGCGTGCCCTTCGCGGTGAAGAACCTCTTTGACGTCGCTGGCCTCTCGACGCGCGCAGGCTCGAAGATCAACCGTGACCTCGCGCCGGCCAAGCGCGATGCGACTTTGATTGAACGCATGGAAGCCGCCGGCGCCGTCCTCGTCGGCGCGCTCAACATGGGCGAATACGCCTACGACTTCACCGGCGAGAACATCCATGACGGCTCCTCGCGCAATCCGCATGACACCACGCGGATGAGCGGCGGCTCCTCCGGCGGCTCGGGCAGCGCCGTCGGCGGCGCGCTGGTGCCGATTGCGCTCGGCTCCGACACCAACGGCTCGATCCGCGTGCCGTCCTCCTTCTGCGGCATCTTTGGCCTGAAGCCGACCTATGGCCGGCTGTCGCGGGCGCGCTCGTTTCCGTTCGTGGCGAGCCTCGATCATCTCGGCCCGTTCGCGCGCTCCGTCACCGATCTCGCGCTCGCCTATGACGTGATGCAGGGGCCCGATGCGGATGACGGCGCCTGCACCACGCGCGGGCTGGAGCCAACGCTGCCGCTGCTCGCCAACCCGATCTCGGATTTGCGCATCGCGATCGCCGGCGGTCACTTCCAGAAGAACGTGTTTCCGGAGGCCGTCGAAGCCGTCAGCCGCGTCGCCAAGGCGCTTGGCGCAACGCAAATCGTCGATGTTCCTGAAGCCTCGCGCGCCCGCGCGGCGGCCTATGTCATCACCACCACCGAAGGCGCCTCGCTGCATCTCGACCGCCTGCGCAAGCGCCCGAACGATTTCGATCCGGCCGTGCGCGACCGGTTGATCGCGGGAGCGATGGTGCCGGCGCCGATGGTTGATCGCGCGCAAAAATTCCGCCGCTGGTATCGCGCCCAACTCGCCGAGATATTCAGATCGGTCGATGTTCTGCTCGCACCCGCAACGCCCTGCACCGCGCCAAAACTCGGCCAGGTCAATTTCAATCTCGACGGCGTCGAGTTGCCGGTGCGCGCCAATATCGGCATTCACACCCAGCCGATCTCCTTCATCGGCCTGCCCGTGGTCGCCGTCCCGGTGCCGCTCGAGCCGCTGCCGATCGGTGTGCAGATCATCGCCGCGCCCTGGCGCGAGGACATTGCGCTGCGTGTCGCATACGCCCTGGAACAGATGGGCGTCGTATCCGCGCCCGCGCCGAGAGGATTCTGAAATGGAGATCGATCTCCCCGAGGTGATCGCGGAAGTCAAAGCCGCGTTCGAGCGCTATGAGCAGGCCCTCGTCAGCAACGACGTCGCCGTGCTGGGCGAACTGTTCCGCAACGACCCTCGCACGCTGCGCTACGGCATCGGCGAGAACCTCTATGGCTACGAGGCGATCTCCGGCTTCCGCGCCGGCCGTTCGCCGGTCGGACTGAACCGCCGGACCGCGAAAACCGTCATCACCAGCTATGGCCGCGACGCGGCCGTTGCCTCCACCTTGTTCTATCGCGACACGGCGCCCGGCAAGGTCGGCCGGCAGATGCAGACGTGGATTCGTTTCCCGGAGGGCTGGCGTGTCGTCGCTGCCCATGTCAGCATCATCGACGAGCCGAAAGAGACCTGATCGAATGACGCTTGACGATCTTCCGCCCGGGACACTGCCGGCCGAGCCGGTGGTGCCCCGCGTCGACCGGGCACTGCCGTCGATGCAGAAGGTCACGCGCGCCGAGGAGCTGCGTCTTCAGCTTGCCGACGAGATCGTGCGCGGAACCCTGGCGCCGGGCTCGCCGCTGGACGAGACCGACATCGCGCGGCGCTTCAGCGTGTCGCGCACGCCGGTGCGTGAGGCGCTGCGGCAACTGGTGGCGAGCGGCCTCGTCGAGGCACGGCCGCATCGCGGCGCGGTGGTGGCGCAGCCCTCGATCGAGCGGCTGAAGAGCATGTTCGAGGCGATGGCCGAGCTCGAGGCGCTGTGCGCCGGCCTTGCCGCCGAGCGCATGTCCCCCGCCGAGCGCCATGCGCTCGAGGCCGTCCACGAAGAGCTGCGGCTCTTGAGCTACGCCGGCAATCCCGAGCGCTTCCACGAGGTCAACGAGCGCTTCCACAACACGATCTATGCGGGCTCGCAGAACGGCTACATCGCCGAGATCACGCTGGCCACGCGCGTCCGCGTGCAGCCGTTCCGCCGCGCCCAGTTCCGCAACCTCGGCCGCCTCGCCAAGTCGCAGGCCGAGCACGACCGCGTCGTCGTCGCCATCATGCGCGGCGACAAGCAGGGCGCCGCCGCCGCGATGCGCGCGCACATCGAACTGGTGCGCGGGGAGTACGAGATCTACGCGGTGTCGGTGTAGGGCCGCGCACTCGGTGCCGTAGGGTGGGCAAAGGCGCAAAGCGCCGTGCCCACCATCCATCCGCAATGATGTTGGAAATGGTGGGCACGCTTCGCTTTGCCCACCCTACGGCACCTGCGCCCGGAACACGAGAATCCCGTAGGAACCTGTCGCGCGAGCGATCGTTTCCTCCCATCGATCCGATGAGGAGAAACATCATGGCGTCCTCCGAGAAAGATCCCCGGCATCACACCCAGAAGATGAAGCAGCGTCTCCAGGAGACGGTGACGCATCTGCGCGAAGACATTCGCAAGGTCGACGAGCCGCAACTCGCAGCGATGTTCGAGACCTCGGCCGAAGTCCTGTCCGGGCTCGTCAAGGCATTCGACGACTACGAGAAGAAGAACGAGGCCGCGTGGCGCAAATCGGCGTGAGAGTGCGCTCGACGTCTACGCTGTCGCAGCTTCCGCCACGAACTTCCGCCAGCCGCCATAGCTCGTGATCTCCCGGGCTTCGCCCAGCACTTCTGGCTCGACGAGAAAACCCTTCACGCTGCGGCCGTCGGCGAGCCGGATCGTACCGATCGCCATCGGCGCGGGAATTGCGTTGACGAACTTGCCGAAGGCGGACGACGACAGCGACCAGATCTCCAGCTCGATCGCAGCGCCTTTGCCGGCCTCGACGCGCAGCATGCCCGGCTTCGGCGGCGTGGTCTGAAGCGCGTAGAGCTTGTAGTCTGGCGCAGTTTTCGTCGCCTCGACCAGCCTGCCGCTCAGGGCCTTCAACTCGCCGTTCAGCGCCATGCCGGAGAGATGCGCGCCGACCACTGCGATTGGAATCTCGTCGACGCTGCCTGCAGGGAGCGGGGCGAGCGGTGCTTGCGGAACGCCCTTCGCCCCGACCGTCAGCTTCGTATCCGCGTGGAACACCCGGCCGATGCTGGCGAGCATCGCATCGCGTCCGGCGGGCGCGAGCAGGGTGATGCCGAACGGTACGCCATCGCTGCGCATCGAAGCCGGCACGGCGAGGCCGCAGAGGTCGAGCAAATTCACAAAGTTGGTGTAGGTGCCGAGCCGGCTGTTGAGCTCGATCGGATTGGCGAGCGCCTGCGCGGTCGTATAGGTCGTCGGGGCGGTCGGCAGCAACAGTGCGTCGATGTTCGCAAACGTGCGCTCGGCGATCTTGCGCAGGCCCTGCAGGCGATAGAGCGCGGAGAAGGTATCCGCCGCGGTCAGCCGCGCGCCGGCCGCGGTGATCTCGCGCGTCACGGGATGAATCGAATCAGGCGCGGACGCCAGCAGATTCTTGATCACGAGATAGCGCTCGGCGACCCACGGCCCTTCATACAGCAGCCGCGCCGTCTCGTAGAACGGCTCGAGGTCGAACTCGACCAGATCAGCCCCAAGCGCGGTCCAGCGCTTCAGCGCATCGGCGTAAGCACCTTCCGCCTTCTTGTCGCCGAAGAAGATGAGCTGTCCGTTGCGCGGTACGCCGAGGCGCAGATTCGCAGGGAACGGCGTAAGCGGGCCAAGCGGCCGATCGCGCGAAAACGGATCGGCCTGGTCGGGGCCGGCCATCACCGACAGCGCGAGCGCAGCGTCGTCGACCGTCAAGGCGAACACCGAGATGCAGTCGAGCGTGCGGCAGGCCGGCACCAGCCCCGCGGTCGAGATCATGCCGAGGCTCGGCTTCAGCCCGACGATGTTGTTCAGCATCGCCGGCACGCGCCCTGAGCCGGCAGTGTCCGTGCCCAGCGACAGCGGGACCAGCCCGGCGCCAACGGCGGTCGCCGATCCCGAGCTCGATCCGCCGGGAATGAGGTCTTCGCGAATTGAATTCCTGGGGATGCCATAAGGCGAGCGCACGCCGACGAGGCCGGTTGCGAACTGATCGAGATTGGTCTTGCCGATGATGATGGCGCCCGCCGCGCGCAGGCGCTCCACGGCGGTCGAGTCATGCGTCGGGGTGTAGGAGAAGGCCGGGCAGGCCGCCGTGGTTGGAAAGCCCAGCGCGTCGATATTGTCCTTCACCGCGACCGGCACGCCATAGAGCGGCAGGCTGGCGGCATCCTTCGTAGCGAGCTTTTCGGCCTCCGCGATCGCGTCCTTCTCCTCGCGCAGGCTGATGAAGACGGCGGGATCGTTGTGGTCGCGGATGCGCTGGTAGGTCCGTGCGATCATCTCCGCCGGCGTCATCGTTCCCGCGCGATGCGCGGCCACAATCGCGGCGATCGTTTCAGGCTGCTCAGCCCCCATGGCGTCCAAACTCCGGCAACATGCTTCACCCGGATTGAAGCAAGCGATGTGCCATTGTGTACAGAATCCGGGCAGCGCGCGTGCGCCGGATATTATCGTGGGATCAGTGAGTTGGGGGATATTTTGGCGGCACGGCAGGTGGCCGTGCCAGCGCCCTGTTACGGGCATCTGCATAAATATTGGGCGGGTTGGATCAGGTGAAGCCGGCGAGGATCCGAAGCAGCTGCTCCCGGTTCTCCTTGCCGATCTTGGCCGCGACATTTCGCTCGTGCTCGGCCGCCAGCCGCTTGAACTTCGCCAGCGCGGTGGCGCCCTGCGCGGTGAGGTGCAGCGCATGGGAGCGCCGGTCCGCCTTCGACTTGACCCGCTTCACGTATTTGCGCTGCTCGAGGCTGTCGAGCAGATGCACCAGGCGGGCGCGCTCGATGCCGAGGCGTTTTGCCACCGCCATCTGCGACAGGCCCGGATTGGCGCCGATCACCGTCAGCACCGAATATTGCGTCGGCCGGATGTCGACATCGCCGAGCGTCCTGACGAAGTCCTGGAAGATCCAGAGCTGGAAGCGCCGCACCGCATAGCCGGCGTGGCCGACCAGGGCGTCGAGGCCGATCTCGTCGGCGTCATTGCGTCGCACTCCGCCGTTGCCGGATCGTTTGCGCGGGGACGTCTGGGCTGCACTGGCTGTCACGTGGTGTCTCCTGCCGTGCAATCCTAGCGCCTCGGCAGTCTTAGAGGAAGATTGTTGTTGACGACAACAATTGTCGTGCCCGACATTATGGCCAAAGCGGTCCGGGACGAGGCTGCGGCCGACCCGGCCTTCCGGGCGAGGAGGAAACTCATGACAACCGCCCCACGCGGTGACGCGTCAGATCTGTTCGCTGCGCCGAAAACCGTTGCCGAGCATCGCGCCGACGGCAGCATCGTGTTGCGCTCGCCGGAACCCTTGGGCGAGGGCGCCCGCTGCATCGGCGACTGGCTGGAGCATTTTGCGCGGCAGACACCCGACACAATCTTCCTCGCCGAGCGTGGAGGCATCGACGCGCCATGGACCACCGTCACCTACGCGCAGGCGCTGCGGCAGGTGCGCGGGGCGGCGTCATGGATCCTCGCGCAAGGCCTCAGCGCGGAGCGCCCGCTCGCGATCCTTTCCGACAACAGCATCGACCACGCGCTGCTCGCGCTGGCCGCCCAGCATGTCGGCGTGGCCTCGGCGGCGATCTCGCCGGCCTACTCGCTGATGTCGAAAGATTTCGACAAGCTCAAGAGCATGATCGCGCTGCTCGAGCCGGGCGCGATCTATGTCTCTGCGACCAAGCCGTTTACGGCCGCGCTGGCTGCGATCAAGCCGCTGCACAAGGCGCAGGTCATCAGCGGCAATGCCGATGACGCCGATGTGCTCGCGTTCCGCAGCATCGCGGCAACGCCCGAGACCCCCGACGTCGCAAGGGCCTTCGCCGCAGTGACGCCGGATACGATCGCAAAATTCCTGTTCACCTCGGGTTCGACCGGTACGCCGAAAGCCGTCATCAACACCCAGCGCATGCTGACCTCGAGCCAGCAGGCCAAGGCGCAGACCTGGACCTTCCTCGAGCAGGCGCGCGGCGATCTCATCATCCTCGACTGGCTGCCCTGGAGTCACACGTTCGGCGCCAACCACAATTTCAATCTCGTGCTGCGCAACGGCGGCTCGCTCTATATCGACGGCGGCAAGCCCGCGCCGGGTCTGTTTGCGACATCGCTCGCCAATTTGAAAAGCGTGATGCCGACGGTCTATTTCAACGTGCCGCGCGGTTTCGACATGTTGATCGCGGCGCTGCGCGGTGACGAGGAACTGCGTCGTCGCTTCTTTAGCGAAGTGAAATTCGCCTTCTATGCCGGCGCGGCGCTGCCGCAGAACCTCTGGGATGCGCTCGAGCAGCTGTCCGTCGAGACCGTCGGTCGTGCGCTGCCGATGGTCTCGGCCTGGGGCTCGACCGAGACCTCGCCGCTTGCCACCGACTGTCATTTCCTCGCCGAGCGCTCCGGCAATATCGGCGTGCCGATTCCCGGCACCGAGCTGAAGCTCGTCCCGTCAGGCGACAAGCTGGAGGTGCGCGTGCGCGGTCCCAACGTCACGCCGGGCTATTGGAAGGCGCCCGAGCTGACGAAGCAGGCATTCGACGAGGAGGGGTTTTATCTGATCGGCGATGCGGTGAAGCTTGCCGATAGCGCGCGGCCGGAGCGCGGCCTGTTCTTCGACGGTCGCGTCGCGGAAGACTTCAAGCTCAATTCCGGCACCTGGGTTAGCGTCGGCACGCTGCGCGTTGCCGGCATCGCCGCGCTGGCACCGCTCGCGCAGGATATCGTCGTGTCGGGGCACGGCGGCGACGAGGTGCGCTTCCTGGTGTTTCCGAATATCGCGGCCTGCCGCGCCCATGCCGACCTGCCCGAGACGGCAGCGGTGACCGATGTGCTGGTGCATGCCAAGGTCCGCAGCGCGATCGCGCAGGGTCTCGCAAGGCTGAAGCAGCAGAGCGCAAATTCTTCCGGTCACGCCACGCGCGCATTGCTGCTGGCCGAGCCGCCATCGGTCGACGGCGGCGAGATCACCGACAAGGGCTACATCAACCAGCGCGCGGTGTTGACGCGGCGGGCGGATGCGGTGACGCGGCTGAATGATGATGCGTCGGGTGAGTGGGTTGGGCTGTAGCGGCTAGTAGGCCGCGTCGATAAAAGGCCACGCTCCATCCCCGTCATTGCGAGCGCAGCGAAGCAATCCAGAATCCCACCGCGGAAAGACTCTGGATTGCTTCGCTGCGCTCGCAATGACGGAGAATGGGCGACGGCCCGGTGCCAAGAGGCCGCGCGCCCGCGGAGAGAGGCTCGCTCCACCTCTCCCCGTTACGCGGGAGGGGGAGAAGCAGCCCACAGAATAAGCCAGCCATCCTGTCGGAATATCCTGCCGATTCTTTTGTTGCCTAAGCAACTAATTTATGCGAACCGTTCCAGAGAAGGACGACGGCGGAGGAACTGTCGCGTCCGATCCTCGGAGGAAACAATGCTCGGCAGGAATGGTGCCGCGGGCAAACGCCGGCGCATGCCTGAAGACGCCGGCACGACGCGCCCGCGGCGCGGCGCGTCAGGTGTAGCTGCTGTCGGTCACCGCGCCGAGATTCTCGTGCAGCCGGCGAAGCAGGTCGATCAGCACCTCGCGCTCGTCCTTGTTCAGGCAGGACAGCAGGCGCCGCTCGCGCTCGAACGCTGCCGCGATCACCTTGTCATGCGTGGCGCGGCCCCTTGCCGTCAGCGCGATCGAATGGGTGCGGCCGTCGTTGGGGTCGGTGCGGATCGAGATCAGCCCGCGCTTCTCGAGGCCCGCCAGCGTCCGGCTCACCGGGCCCTTGTCGAAGCCGATGACGTGGCAGATGCGCGAGGCGGGAATTCCGGGCTCGATCGCCAGCAGCGACATGATCCGCCATTCCGTCACGTTGACGCCGAACTGCTTCTGGTAGAACGCGGTCGCGCTGTTCGAGAGCTTGTTGGCGATGAAGGTGATGAACGCCGGCACGTAACGCTCGAGGTCGAGCGTCGGCCCCGCATCCGTGGGCGCGGGCTTCTGGCGGGCTCTGGTCGAAGACGGCGGCATATCGGGTTTCTGACTCGCGGCGTGCCGAAAGACCTAAGGGCAAGCGCCGCCCTTTCACAAGATCAAAATGAGGGAGGACTTCAATGAGCGCACCCGGCTCCGCCGTATCAGGCGTCCCGCATCTCGACGTCGATCCCTTCGATATGACGTTTTTTGCCGACCCCTATCCCACGCATGAGCTGCTGCGGGAGGCGGGTCCGGTGGTCTATCTCGACAAGTGGAAGGTCTACGGCGTGGCGCGCTATGCCGAGGTTCATGCCGTGCTGAACGATCCCGCCACCTTCTGCTCCAGCCGCGGTGTCGGCCTGTCCGACTTCAAGAAGGAGACGCCGTGGCGGCCGCCGAGCCTGATCCTGGAGGCCGATCCCCCGGCGCACACCCGCACCCGCGCCGTGCTCTCAAAAGTGCTGTCGCCGACGGTGATGAAGCAGGTGCGCGACCGCTTCGCCGCCGCGGCGGAGGAACGGGTGGATGCGCTGATCGAAAAGCGCAGCTTTGATGCGATCACCGATCTCGCCGAGGCCTATCCGCTGTCGATCTTTCCTGATGCGCTCGGGCTGAAGCCAGAGGGTCGCGAACACCTGATCCCCTATGCGAGCGTCGTGTTCAACGCGTTCGGCCCGCCCAACCAGCTGCGCCAGGAGGCGATCGAACGTTCGATGCCTCACCAGGCCTATGTCGCCGAGCAATGCCAGCGCGAGAACCTTGCGCCCGGCGGCTTTGGCGCCTGCATCCATGCACAGGTCGACGAGGGCGCCATCTCGGCCGCCGAGGCGCCGCTGCTGGTGCGCTCGCTGCTGTCGGCGGGCCTCGATACCACCGTCAACGGCATCGGCGCGGCGATCTATTGTCTCGCACGCTTTCCCGATCAGTGGCGGCGCCTGCGCAATGATCTCTCGCTGGCGCGCAGTGCCTTCGAGGAGGCGGTGCGGTTCGAGAGCCCGGTGCAGACCTTCTTCCGCACCACCACGCGCGCGGTCGAGCTGTCAGGCGCGCGGATCGGCGAGGGCGAGAAGGTGCTGATGTTCCTTGCCGCGGCCAATCGCGATCCGCGGCGCTGGGACCAGCCGGACAGCTACGACATCACCCGCCGCACCTCCGGCCATGTCGGCTTCGGCTCCGGCATCCACATGTGCGTCGGCCAACTCGTCGCCCGCCTCGAAGGCGAGGTGATGCTGACGGCGCTGGCGCGACGCGTCGCGAAGATCGAGATCACGGGCGAGCCGAAGCGCCGCTTCAACAACACCCTACGCGGGCTCGACAGCCTGCCTGTCACCATCACCCCGGCCTGACGAGGAGTCTTGATGCCCGCCATCACCTTCATTCATCCCGACGGCAAGTCCGACCGCGTCGAGACCGCAGGCGGCGAGAGCGCCATGCAGGCCGCGACCCGTCACGGCCTCGACGGCATCCTGGCCGAATGCGGCGGCAACGCCATGTGCGCGACCTGCCACGTCTATGTCGACGAGAGCTGGCTCGCGCGCCTGCCCGCGGTGGCCGGCGACGAGGACGCGCTGCTCGACGGCACCGCCGCCGAGCGGCTGCCGAACAGCCGGCTGTCCTGCCAGATCAACATCACGCCCGAACTCGACGGGCTCGTGCTGCGTCTGCCGGAACGGCAGGTCTGAATTTCGATATGCCGGCAACGATCGGCAACCAACAAGCAGGGGAGGGAATGATGAAGCATCTGAAGTGGACGCTCGCGCTGGCCGCGAGCCTGGTGACCGGCGCGGCGAATGCCGAGATCTCCGACAACGTCGTGCGCATCGGCGTGCTCAACGATATCTCCGGCATCTTCCAGGACACCAACGGCATGGGTTCGGTCGAAGCCGCGCGCATGGCGGCGGAGGATTTCAACGGCGGGGCTAAGGGCATCAAGGTCGAGATCGTCTATGCCGATCACCAGAACAAGGCCGATGTCGGCAATGCCATTGCGCGCAAATGGCTCGACGTCGAAGGCGTCGACGCCATCGTCGACGTGCCGAATTCGGCCGTCGGCCTCTCCATCAACACGCTGCTGCGCGACAGCCGCATGACCTTCCTGGCCTCGTCCACGGCAAGCTCCGATCTCACCGGCAAGGCCTGCTCGCCCAACACCATCCAGTGGGTCAACGACGCCTGGGCGACCGGCAACACCACGGCAGCCGCAATGATGTCGCGCGGCGGCAAGGACTGGTATTTCCTCACGGTCGACTATGCGCTCGGCAAGGGCATCGAGGCGGAGGCGCAGAAATACATCGAGGGGCATGGCGGCAAGGTGCTGGGCTCCTCGAAGCATCCGCTCGGCACGTCGGACTTCGCGTCCTTCCTGTTGCAGGCGCAGGGCTCGAAGGCGCAGGTGATTGGGCTGGCCAATGCCGGCGGCGACACCATCAATGCGGTGAAGCAGGCCGCCGAGTTCGGCATCCAGCAGAGCGGGCAGAAGCTCGTCGCGTTCCTGCTCTTCATCAACGACGTCCACGGCATGGGCATCAAGGTCGCGCAGGGCCTCCAGCTCATGGAAGCCTTCTACTGGGACATGAACGACGACACCCGCGCGTTCGCCAAGCGTTTTGCCGCACGGCCCGGCATGAACGGCAAGATGCCGAGCGGCAACCAGGCCGGCGTGTATGCCTCCACGCTCGCTTATCTCAATGCGGTTGCGGCCACCGGCAGCGACAATGCCAAGGACGCCGTGCCCGAGATGAAGAAGTTTAGCGGCAAGGACAAGCTGTTCGGCGACACCACAATCCGCCAGGACGGCCGCGTCGTGCATCCGATGTACCTGTTCGAGGTGAAGAAGCCGGAAGAGTCGAAATATCCGTACGACTACTACAAGCTGGTCTCGACGATTCCCGCGGACCAGGCGTTCCGCCCGCTGGCGGAAGGCGGGTGCGAGCTGGTGAAGTAAGGGGAGCTGTTGCGGCGAGCGCCGCTGCACCCTCTCCCCTTGCGGGAGAGGGTGGCTTCGCGGAGCGAAGCCGGGTGAGGGGTTCTCTCCTCACGAACGGTCTTGCGGGTGGAGACATACCCCTCATCCGGCGCTTCGCGCCACCTTCTCCCACAAGGGGAGAAGGAAGAAAGGCTACACCACCTTGCTCGATCCCTGCGTGATCAACCGCGCCGCTCGCTGGTCTCGCGAGTAGATCCAGAGCCAGCTCAGGGCGACGCTGAGGCGGTGGCGGAGGCCGATCAGGAAGTAGATGTGGGCGATGCCCCAGATCCACCATGCGATGGTGCCGCGCAGCTTGACCTTGCCGAAATCGATGATCGCGAGCCGCTTGCCGATCTGCGCGAGGTTGCCGGAATGCTTGTAGCGGAACGGACCCGTCGGAGCGCCGCGCAGGCGCGCCTTGATGGTTTCGGCGACATGTCGTCCCTGCTGCTTGGCGGCCGGTGCGATGCCGGGCACCGGCTTGCCGTCCCAGGCGTTGATCAAGACGGTGTCGCCGATCGCGAAGATCTCGGGATGGCTGGGAATGGTGAGGTCGGCTTCGACCTGCACGCGGCCGGCGCGATCGCTAGGTGCACCGAGCCATTCGGCGGCGGGCGAGGCGCGCACGCCGGCGGCCCAGATTCGTGTCTTCGCCTCGAGCAGCTGACCGCCGAACACGACGCCCTCGCGGTTGATCTCGGTGACGGCCTGTCCCAGCACGACCTCGACGCCGATCTTTTCCAGCGAGGCCTGCGCGTAAGCCGACAGTTCGTCGGGAAAACCGGCGAGTACGCGCGGACCGGCCTCGATCAGCACCACGCGCGCCTTGTGGGTATCGATGTTGCGGAAGTCGGCGGGCAGGGTGTGATGCGCCATCTCGGCGATGGTGCCGGCGAGCTCGACGCCGGTCGGGCCGGCGCCGACGATGACGAAGGTCAATCGCGCGGCGCGCTTTTTCGGATCGGTCTCGCGCTCGGCGCGCTCGAACGCCACCAGGATGTGCCGGCGCAACGTGGTCGCATCCTCCAGCGTCTTCAGCCCCGGCGCCCATGCCTCCCATTCGTCATGGCCGAAATAGGCGTGCCGCGCGCCGGTCGCGAGCAC
Organism: Bradyrhizobium sp. CB1717; assembly: GCF_029714325.1. Lineage (NCBI taxonomy): Bacteria > Pseudomonadati > Pseudomonadota > Alphaproteobacteria > Hyphomicrobiales > Nitrobacteraceae > Bradyrhizobium > Bradyrhizobium sp. CB1717. Next base: position 8,983,508 of record NZ_CP121666.1, on the reverse strand, counting down.
CAGCGTGTCGTAGGGCACTTCGCTGCCGTCGTCGATCAGCACGCAGCGCCGCTCGGCATCGACGCCGCTCACGGTGGCAAACAGCGTCGTCACCTCGCGCCGGTCGCGCATCAGATGCCGGATCGGCCAGGCGATCTCGCTGGTCGCGAGCGAGGCGGTCGCGACCTGGTAGAGCAGCGGCTGAAACAGGTGGTGGTTGCGGCGGTCGATCAGCGTGATCTCGACCGGCGCACCCGCAAGTCGGTAGGTCGCCTCCAGCCCGCCGAAGCCGGCTCCGACGATGACGACGCGATGGGGATTTGTGGCCATGATGCATCCTCGAATCTCGCTGCTGCTCACTCTCATTTAAGTGCGGATCGGGTGCTGCGGTCCAATAGTCGTCATCAATCGCAGCATAGGCGGGGTGTATCGAACTGCCGCGAAAAAGCGCCGCAGGCTTGACCCGGCCTTGGCCGAAGTAAGTAGCATTATATTTCTTGCCATCCTCGATTGGGGCGAAATATGGTGCAGGGGCAGGCGCTGAGCCATTGGCGGCTCGACAGATTTTGCGTTCAATAGAGACAGACCCGGGGCGGCGATCACCCCGTTTCCGGGACCAATAATAAGGAGGGGAGTGGTTATGAGGACGGCATTCTGGCTGGCGGGCGCAGCGGCGCTGGTGCTGGCGAGCCCGGCATTCGCCGGCGACACCATCAAGATCGGTTTCGTCTCGACCTTCAGCGGGCCGACCGCCGTGATCGGCAACGACATGCGCAACTCCTTCGAGTTGGCGCTCGATCATCTCGGCCGCAAGATGGACGGCAAGCCGGTCGAGGTGATCTACGAGGACGATGGCCAGAAGCCCGACGTCGGCAAGCAGAAGACCGAAAAGCTGGTGCAGTCCGACAAGGTCGACTTCATCGTCGGCTACATCTGGTCGAACGTGCTCCTGGCCTCGCTCAAGACCGCGGTGGATTCGAAGACCTTCCTGATCTCGGCCAATGCCGGCCCGTCGCAGCTCGCCGGCGAGCTGTGCTCGCCTTACGTGTTCTCGACCTCGTGGCAGAACGACCAGACGCCGCAGGCCATGGGCCTCTACATGAACCAGAAGGGCGTCAAAAGCGTCTTCCTGATCGGGCCGAACTACGCGGCCGGCAAGGACATGCTCGCGGGCCTCAAGAACACCTTCAAGGGTGAGATCAAGGGCGAGGAATACACGGTTTGGCCGAGCCAGCTCGACTTCTCCGCCGAGCTCTCCAAGGCCCGCGCTTCCGGCGCCGAGTCGATCTTCGTGTTCTATCCCGGTGCCGCCGGCGTGCAGTTCCTCAACCAATATGCGCAAGCCGGGCTGAAGAGCACGATGCCGCTCTACACCGCCTTCACCGTCGACGAGCTGTCGCTGCCGCTGCAGAAGGAGAACGCGTTAGGGGTGCCTGGCGCGCAGGAATGGGTGAACGACCTGCCCAACGAGCAGAACAAGCGCTTTGTCGCCGACTACCGCAAGAAGTACACCGGCCTGCGTCCGACCTATTACGGCGCCCAGACCTATGACGCCGCCCAGCTCATCAACAGCGCTGTGGTTGCGGTGAAGGGCGACACCAGCAAGAAGGACGCGATGAAGGCCGAGATGGAGAAGGCCAACTTCAAGTCGCTGCGCGGCGCGTTCAAATACGGCAACAACCACATCCCGGTGCAGAGCTTCTATCTCCAGGACGTGGTCAAGGACGCCGAAGGCCAGCTCGCGCTGAAGACCGTCGCGACGATCGTCGAGAACGACCAGGATCGTTTTCACGACAAGTGTCAGATGAAGTGAGCTCTCGCTCTTCCCCTCTCCCCGCTTGCGGGGAGAGGGTCAGGGTGAGGGGGCCTCTCCGCGGGGACGGCGAGAGATGAATTCCTCGATCGTCTCCACATCGTCATTGCGAGCGTAGCGAAGCAATCCAGAGCCTTTCCGCGGAGGGATTCTGGATTGCTTCGCTACGCTCGCAATGACGTGTAGACAAGGGAGAGGGGAAGAAAGCTACACCCTTGGCATGCTGACGGGGCGCACTTCGCGGGCCTGCGCCGCGAGCCTGATGCCGGCATTGGCCGCGCCAAAGCCCTGATAATTCCGGCGCTCGACGATCTCGAAGAAGAAGCGCTCGTCGAAGATGTGAGTGTAGACCTGGAAGAATTCGCTGTCGCCCTCGCGGTCGTAGAGGATGTGGTTGGCGCGCAGCTGCGCCATCAGCTCGGGCGCGAGGTCGTATTTGGCTTCGATGTCGTCGTAATAGTTGTCGGGGATATCCAGGAAATCCGCGCCGCGCTTGCGCATCGCGGCGACCGTCGCAAAGATGTCCCGGCACGAGAACGCCACGTGCTGCACGCCTGAGCCGAAGAATTCCGAGATGAAGCGCGCCGGCAGTGTGCGGTTGGCGGAGGAGCCGTTGAGCACGAAGCGCAGGCTCTGGTCGGCGTTGATGATGGCCTGGCTCTGCACGAGGCCTCTGGGGTCGGCGATCTCCATCTGCGGCAGGCGCTTGAGGTCGAGGATGCCGGTGTAGAACAACAGCCAGGACAGCATTTCGTCGTAAGGCATCGACTGCGCGATGTGGTCGACGGCGAGCAGGGCGTCGGCGCTTGCGTCGCTCGGCACAGGTTCGAAATCCGTGTCCCAGTTCTTGCCGGCCTGATCGAGGAAATAGAGCAGGCTGCCGCCGACGCCGTGGATCGCGGGAATCTCGAGCTCGCCCGGCCCGACCGGCTGGTAGAAGGTGCGCGCTTTCAGCGTCTCGGCCCGCTGCATGGCGCGGCCGGCATTGTCGACGTCGAGCGCGATCGCGCAGACGCCGGGGCCATGCGTCACGTAATGCGAATGTGCAAAGCCGTCGGTCTCGCAATTGATGACGAGCTCGATCTTGCCCTGCGACCAGCGCTCCACGGCCTTGCTGCGGTGCTTGCCGGCCTTTCGGAAGCCGAGCTGCGAGAACAGGCGGGCAAGCTCGCCGGCCTTGGTCTCGTTGACCGCAAACTCGATGAACCCGGTGCCGCGGCTCTTCGCCTTCGGCGCCAGCGGCTCGCCGGCAAATTTCGGCCAATCCGGTGCAAGCTGGTCCTCCAGCAGGATCAGCGAGCGCAGGCCGTCGACCGCGGTCTGCGCGGCCGAGCCGGCGCGGAACTGGTCGTTGAAGATCTCCAGCGACAGCGGCCCGGCATAGCCGGTGGCCGCGACCGCTTGCATGAACTCGCCGACCGGAAGGTCGCCCTGCCCGGGGAAGGAGCGGAAGTGCCGGCTCCATGAGAGAATGTCGAGCTCGAGCTTCGGCGCGTCGGCAAGCTGCACCAGGAAGATCTTGTCGCCGGGAATCGAGGCCATGGCGCGGGTCGGAAAGCCCGGCGCGAGCGCATGAAAGCTGTCGAGGATCACGCCGATCGCAGGATGATCGGCGCGGCGCACGATCTCCCAGGCATCGCGATAGTCGTTGACGTGGCGGCCCCAGGCCAGCGCCTCGTAGCCGACGCGCAGGCCACGTTTCGCGGCGCGCTCGCCGAGCTCGCGAAAATCGTCTGCGGCGCGGTCGATGCCGCCGAGCGAGGCGGGCGACACGTTGGAGCAGATCAGCAAGAGATCGGTGCCGAGCTCCTGCATCAGATCAAACTTGCGCTCCGCGCGGGCGAAATTGCGCGTGCGCTGTGGCTCCGGCATGCCCTCGAAATCGCGGAACGGCTGGAACGCGCAGATCTCGAGATTGAGGTCCTTACACAGCTTTGCGATGTCGCGCGGACCCGCGCCGAACGACAGCAGATCGTTCTCGAAGATTTCGACCTCGTCGAAGCCGGCGGCGGCGATGGCGCGAAGCTTTTCGTCCAGCGCCCCCGACAGGGAGACGGTCGCGATCGAGCGTTTGTTCATGCTGCATTGTCCTCCATGGCGCCCCCGAGGAAGAGTTGTCCGATGCGGGGATCGTTCAGGATGCGCTCCGCCTTGTCGACCATGCGGGTCTGGCCGAGCTCGAGCACGATGCCGATGTCGGAGATTTCCAGCGCCGAGCGCGCGTTCTGCTCGATCATCAGGATGGTGACGCCGCGGTCGCGCAAGCTCTTGAGGATGTCAAAGGTCTGCTGCACCATCAGCGGTGACAGGCCGATCGAGGGCTCGTCGATCAGCACGAGCTTCGGTTCGAGCAACAGCGAGCGGGCAATCTCGAGCTGCTTCTGTTCGCCGCCCGAAAGCGTCGAGGCCTGCTGCGCCGATTTGCGGCGCAGCGCCGGAAACAGGTCGAGGGCTGCCTCGATCCGCTTGGGCAGGTCGAGGCCCTTTTCGGCCGAGACTCCGCCAAGCTCGATGTTGCTGCGGACCGAGAGCTCCGGGAAAATGTTGCGGCCCTGCGGCACGTAGCAGATGCCGGCGTTGAGCAGCGCGCGCTGGCTCAAATTGGTGACGTCGCGACCCGCAAAATTGATCTTGCCATCGCGCAGCTTGAGCAGGCCGAAGATCGCCTTGAACACGGTGGACTTGCCGGCCCCGTTGGGGCCGATGATGGTGGTGATGGTCGCCGGCGGCACCGAGAATGTGGTGCCGTTCAAGATCGTCATCTTGCCGTAGCCGCCGACGAGGTTGTGAACCGAGAGGATCGGATCGCTCATGGTGATCTCCTCAATGTCCTAGATAGGCTTCGATCACGGCAGGATTCTTGCGGACTTCATCCGGCCGTCCCATCGCCAGCACCTTGCCTTCCGCCATCACCATCACGCGCGAGCACAGCGACATCACGAACTCCATGTTGTGCTCGATCACGACGAAGGTCGCGTTCTTTTCGCGGTTGATCGCGACCAGGCGCTCCTTGAGATCGGTCAGCATCGACGGGTTGACGCCGCCAGCGGGCTCGTCGAGCAGCACGAGGCGTGGGCCACCCATGAAGGCCATGGCGGCGTCGAGCAGTTTCTGCTGGCCATAGGAGAGGCCGCCGGCGGGTTCGTCGGCGAGATGGTCGAGCTTGAAGAAGCCGATCATCTGGTTGGCGGCTCCGGTCAGCCCCGCATCGGAGCGGCCGACCAGGCGCGAGGCCATGTTGCCCTGGTGCTCCTGCCCGGCAAGGATCAGGTTCTCGCGCACCGATAGTTTTGGGAATACCTGCAACAGCTGGAAGGTGCGGCTGACGCCGAGCTTGTTGAGCTCGGAGGGACGCAGGCCGGTGACGACCTGGCCGTCGAGCTTCACCTCGCCGCCTGACGGCGTGAGCTGGCCGAGGATACAGTTGAACAGCGTGGACTTGCCGCAGCCGTTCGGGCCGATCAGGCCGAGGATCTCGCCTTCGCGCACGTCGAAGCTGACGCCGTTGACCGCGTGGATGCCGCCAAAGCTTTTCTTGATGTCGGTGACTTCGAGGACCGCGCTCATTGCACCGTCTCCAGGCGCGACTTGGCGACGGCGCGCAGCGCAGAGGCCGCCTTGGTGCGCCGCGCCGCCATGGCGCGATCGAGGATTCCCAGAATACCGGTCGGCGACCAGATCAGCAGCAGCATCACGGCCACCGCGTAGAGCATCAGGTAATAGCCTTCGGTGAAGCGCAGCCATTCCGGCAGCAGCACCGCGATCATCGCGCCGAGGAAGGGGCCGAAATAGAAGCCGGCGCCGCCGACGATCACCATCATCAAGAGATCGAGCGAGAGCGACAGGTTGAAGGGAACAGGGTCGATATATTGCGTCAGCGGCGCATAGAGCGCGCCAGCGACGCCGCCGAGCGCCGAGCCGATCGCGAAGGCCATCAGCGTGTAGCGCCGCGTGTCGATGCCGAGTGACTGGGCGCGCAAGGGATTCTCGCGCAGCGCCATGAAGGCGCGGCCCCAGGGCGAGCGGATCAGCCACCACACCGCCAGCGACACGATCGCCAGCGAGCCGAGGCAGACGTAGTAGAACGGCAGCGGTTTGTTGGTGGCAATGCCGAAGAAATGCGGGCGCGGAATGTTGGAGATGCCGTAGATGCCGCCGGTCAGCCAGCTCTCGTTGCGGAACACGAGGAAGGCGAGGGTGGAGAAAGCGAGCGTGACGAAGGCGAGGTAGTGGTGCTGCACGCGCAGCGCGGGGTAGCCGAGCACCCAGCCGACCGCGAAGCTCAACGCAATCGCGACCAGCATCGCCGCCGGCAGCGGCCAGCCATGGGTGGTCATGATCGCGGCGGCATAGGCACCGATGCCGACGAAGGCACCCTGCGCCAGCGAGACCTGGCCGGCATAGCCGAGCGTGAGGTTCAGCCCCATCGCGGCGATGCTCATCACCGCCCATTGGCTCAGGATGAACAGGCCGTAGCGGTTGAAGTTCATGGGGACGACGATCAGCGCGGCGATGACCGCAAGGCCGAGCGCGATCTTCAACGGTCTGGCGAAGCCGCTCATACGGTGCGCTCCTCGGCTCGGCCGAGCAAGCCCTGCGGCCGGAACAGGATGACGGCAATCAGGAAGATCATCGGCACGGCGGCGCGGTACTGCGTCGAGACATAGGCGGCCGCGAGATTGTCGAGCACGCCGATCAACAGGCCGCCGGCGATCGCGCCGCGCACCTGGTTGAAGCCGCCGACGATCGCCGCGATGAAGGCGGCCTGGCCCAGCACCTCGCCGGAGGAGAATTTTGCCAGGTAGATCGGCGTGATCAGCAGCGAGGCCAGCGCGACCAGGAAGGCGTTGATCAGGAAGGTCAGGAGGATCATGCGTTCGACCGGGACGCCGATGATGCGCGCCACCGTCGGGTTCTGCGCCGCGGCCTGCATCTGGTGGCCGAGCGAGGTACGGTTGAGCAGCGTCGTCAGTCCGAGAACGGCGAGGATGGCAACGACGAGGACGCCGATGCTTTGCAGCGACACCGCGTGGCCGAGGATGGAGATGTCACCGGTCGGCACGATCGAGGGGAAGGGTGAAGCCTCGGCGCTGAAGAACTGTTTGACGGCTTCCTTGATGCCGATGGCGAGCGCCATCGTCGCGATCGCCAGCGGAAGCACGCCATGACGCATCATCGGGTCGACCAGCAGCATCTTGAAGGCAAGGCCCAGCAAGATCATTGACAAGAGGATGCCGAGGATGATCGCGAGCCAGAACGGCGCGCCCGCATGCATCGCGGCTAGCATCAGGAACGCCGGCAGCATCACGAACTCGCCTTGCGCGAAATTGATGGTCTGCGAGGTCTGCCACAGCAGCGTGAAGCCGACTGCGACCAGCGCATAGATCGCGCCGGTGGCAAGTCCCGCGACCAGTAGATCGAACAGGTTGGACATGTTCCCCTCGTGTCCCAAGCCCCACTCTCTCGTCTCCCTCGCCCCGCACTTGCGGGGAGAGGGCGGGGTGAGGGGCTATCTCCGCGAATTCAACTGCCACTGCCGTTGCGGAAGCAGCCCCTCACCCCAACCCTCTCCCCGTAAGAACGGGGAGAGGGAGAAGAAAGACGAAGCGCCTCACTTCACCTTGGGCAGCACCTGCTTCACCACCTGCTTGCCTTCGACCACCTCGACCAGGAAGCTCTGGCGGTCGATGTCGCCGGTGTCGCTGAAGGTGACGTCCATCAAAATGCCCGGCTCATCCGCGGCCTTGATGGTCAGGCCGTGCAGCGTGTCGGCGAACTTCTTCGGGTCGACCTTGCCCATCTTCTCGGTGGTGGCCTTCACCATGTAGACGGCGAGGTAGCCCTTCAGGCCGTTATGGTCAGGGACGTAATTGTACTTCTTGGAAAATTTCTCGCGGAACGCCTTGATCAGATCGACCGGCGCGTCGGTGGTGAGACCGACATGGCCGCGCGCGCCGTTGGCGGCATCGCCGGCGAGCTCGATCACCTTCTGGCCGATCAGCGTGGTCTCGCCCATCAGCGGTGCTGTGACGCCCTGGCGCTTCAGCTCCTTCAGGATGCGCGCGCTCTCTTCCTCGTTGAGGTAGACGAACACCGCGTCGGGATTGGCGGCCTTGATCTTGCCGACGTCGGCGGCGAAGTCGGCCTGGCCTGCTTCGGTCGAGAGATCGGCGACCACCTTGGAGCCGAGGCGATCAAGCTCCTTGACCACGACGTCGCGGCCGCCGCGGCCGAAATCGTTGTTGACCCAGACCACCGCGACCGTCTTCGCCTTCATCTCGTCGTGGATGTACTTTGCGACCTTCGGCATCGAGGACTGCTGGCCGAACGAGGTGCGGAACAGGAACTTGTTGCCGGCCTGCGTCAGCTCGGCGGCTTCGCCGCCCATGATCTGCGCGATGCCGGCTTCGGCCGCGAGCGGCGCGGTGACCTTCACCGAGCCGGAATAGCCGGGCCCGAGCAGCACATAGGGCTCGGCGTCGAGCGCCTTCTGCACCTGGGCGCGCGCCACGCCGGGGTTGGATTGCGAGTCGGCGTGGGTGACTTCGAGCTTGCGGCCGAGCACGCCGCCCTTGGCGTTGATCTCCTCGATCGCGAGGTCGATGCCGTTCTTCCAGTTGGTGCCGACGGTGGCGCCGCCGCCCGAGAGCTCGGCGACGTCGGCGAGTTTGATCGCCTGGGCGTGGACGCTGGTTGCAGTCGCGAAGGCAAGCAGGGCGCCTGCCAGCAAAGTCGATTTCATGGTCTCTCCTCCCATTTTCTCTGATGTTGTCCGCGGCCTTGTGTCCGGCCGCTTCCGTTACGCTGCGTGATAGGCTGAGCTTCTTGCCGCCATCACCTCATCGAATGCCTCTCCCATGACTTCGGTCGATGGGGCAAGGCCGGTGAACAGTTCGAACGCATCGGCGGCCTGGTAGATCGCAAGCTCCCGCCCGGTCATGATCCGCGCGCCCTTGGCCCGCGCCGCGGCTAGCAGCGGCGTGATCAGCGGCGAGTACACGGCGTCGGCGACCCACAGATTTTCGCGCAGCAGCGAGGCCGGGACCGGGGTGTCGCGGTTCGGCAGCATGCCGACCGGCGTGCCGTTGACGAGGCCGGTTGCGCCGGCAAGCGCGTCTTCCACGCTCGTAGCCACCCGCGCGCCGCCATGCCTGGCCAGCAGCGCGGCGAGTTTTTCGGCGCGCGCCGGCTCGCTGTCGAAGATCCGGAGGTCAGTCACCTCAAGGCTCGCCAGCGCAAAGGCGATCGCCTTGCCGACGCCGCCGGTGCCGATCACGGCCACCGCATTTCCGGAAGACGCCAGCAGCGGCGCGACGGCGCGGGCAAAGCCGGTCGTGTCGGTGTTGTGGCCGATCAGCCGGCCGTCTCTCACGACGACGGTGTTGACCGCCGCCATGGTCGCAGCAGTCGGCGCCAGCTCGTCGAGCAGCGGCACCACGGCCTCCTTGTAGGGAAAGGTGACGTTGACGCCGGCAAAGCCGAGCCGCCGCACGCCCTCGAGCATCATGGCGAGGCCGGCCGCATCGGCGCCGGCCACCTCAATGAGCTGATAGTGGCCGCGCAGGCCGAGCGCCTCGGCGGCGCGCTCATGCATGGCAGGGGAGGCGGAATGCGCGATCGGCGCCCCGATCAGGCCGGTGAGGAGCTTCTTGCTGGCGGCATATCCGCGCTTCGACATGGTTCGCTATCGTCTCGTTGGGAGCGTTCGGTCCCGGCCATTAGCGGGGAAATCCGCACAATTCCAAGGGGCCTCCGAGGGGGACGATAGACTTTCCCCCGCCTAACACAATTACCCTTTTGTCCTGCAAACCTAACATCATGTTATTTCTTCCGCGCGCGCCCGGCGGCCGCCTTGCCGTTACCGCGGGACGGCTCGACCGCGCGCATCTCGGCGCGGAGGGATTCGATGAAGTACTCGACGTGAAGCGACAGCGGCGCGCCGCGCTTCACCGCGATATAGGTGTCGAACCGCGTCGGCTCGGTGATCTTCAACAGCTCGATGCCGGGATAGCCGCCATGGGCCACGGTGAACTGGTCGATGATGGCGATGCCGAGGCCCGCCTTCACCAGCGCGCAGACCGTGGTGCCGAAGCGGGCGCGGATGGTGATGTTGTAGTCGAGCCGGTTGCGCGCAAAGATCCCGGCCATGATCCGGCCGTAGGGATCGTTTGGATCGATGCCGATCAGCGGATAGCGGGTGATCTCGGCGGCTGAGACCTGCTTGCGGCCGGCAAGCTCGTGGCCCGGCGGCACGATGCAATAGAGTTCGCCCGAGGCGAGCGGCAGGAAGTCGAGCCCGGAATGCTCCAGCCGGTAGCTCATCGCCACGCACTCGCCGCGGCCGAGCAGGAGATAGTCGATGGCCTCCTCGAGCTTGAGGATGTTGATGTCGATGCCGAGATCGGGATAGCGGCGACGGACGCGCTCGATCGCGCGCGGCACCATCACCTGCGAGATGCTCGGCACCGAGCCGATGCGCAATTCCGAGAGGCCGCCGCGGCCGATCTTGGAGATGATCTCGGAGAGATCGTCGACCTTCTTGTAGACGCCGTTGATCTGCTCGAAAATGTTCTCGGCTTCCGGCGTCGGGAAGTAGCGGCCGTTCTGGCGCTGGAAGAAACGGATGCCGAGCGAGCGCTCGGTGTATTTGACGAGGCGGCTGATCCCCGGCGCCGAGACGTTGAGCAGCTTCGCCGCGCCGCCAATGGTGCCCGTCACCATCACGGCACGGATCACTTCAACCTGGCGCAGCGTCATCATGTCCTGGGCATCCGAAAACGATCGTGGAGGCAATCATCTCACGAGAGCTGCGCTGTCATCCAGCGGCAAGTGTATCGATGTGAGCGGAGGCGGCAGCCTCCTTCCCTCTCCCCTTGTTGTGGGAGAGGGTGGCTCGCCGCGTAGCGGCGAGACGGGTGAGGGGTCTCTGTCCGCGACTTCAAATGGAAGTTGGATTCGCGGAGAGAGACCCCTCATCCGGCGCTTCGCGCCACCTTCTCCCACAAGGGGGAAGGGAAGCCCAATTTCCCGGTCAGCGTGTTTCGATTAAAATCTGCGCGTTCAAATGGAAGGACGGCGTCGTCGCGACGATCTGTTGCATCGGCGTCGCTTGCTGCAACTGCGTTTTAGCTCGCAGGGCCCTCGGGCAAAATGTTGCCCGCCAACTTCGCGCGCTCGCTCTGCAGCACCTCGCGCGCGAACTCGATGATCTTCTGCTTGTTTGCCGTTTCGCGCACGGCGAAAAACACGCGGTTCAATTCCAGGCCGAGCACGCTGTTGAGGGCGATGTTCTCGTCGTCCATCGTGATTTTCCCGCTTTGTACGCCTTTAGGTGTAACTTGACGTCACTTCTTCCACAAGTAGATTAAAGCCTTGGAGCAGGTCGCTACCGGTAAACTACGGGACCAGCGAATTGAGGCAGCCCTCGAATACGTGCTATACCGGACAATGTGGGTCAGGGAATGCACCGATGTCCGCCGTAGACTATGGCCGGGAGGCGCTCGACTTCATTGAAGGCCTTGGGGCTTATCGCAAGGTCCCAGACGCCATGAATGCGCTTGAAGTCGCCTTCGGTCGCTTCGGCTTCGAAACCATCATCGTGACGGGGCTGCCGAATCCCGATCAGCGCTTTGCGCAGATGGTGCTCGCCAAGCGCTGGCCCGCGGGCTGGTTCAGCCTGTACACCCAGAAAAATTACGATCGCGTCGACCCGGTGGTGCGGCTGTGCCGGCAATCGGTCAACCCGTTCGAGTGGTCGGAAGCCCCCTATGATGCCGAACTCGAGCCTGACGCGGCCGAGGTGATGAACCGCGCCGGCGATTTTCGCATGTCGCGCGGCTTCATCGTGCCGATCCACGGGCTCACCGGCTATGAAGCCGCGGTGTCGCTCGGCGGCGTTCATCTCGACCTCAATCCCCGCAGCAAGCCGGCGCTGCACCTGATGGCGATGTATGGCTTCGACCACATCCGCCGTCTGCTCGAGCCCGCGCCATATCCCTCGACGCGGCTCACTCCGCGCGAGCGCGAGGTGATCTCGTGGGCCTCGCAGGGCAAGTCGGCCTGGGAGATCGGCGAGATCCTGCACATCACGCAGCGCACGGCCGAGGAGCATCTTGCAACCGCCGCGCGCAAGCTCGGCGCGGTCAACCGCACGCATGCAGTGGCGCTGGCGATTCGCGGCAAAATCATCAATCCGTAAGCGACGTACTGGGAAATTTCCCAATATCGAACCTGCGTCTTTTGGCAGATTCTTTCCCCCATTGAGGCTGAATGGGGGTTTTCATGATTCACGCAATTTCCGCAGTCAATCGCCACCTTTACGAGGACGTGCTCGAACAACATTTCAGGCTGCGCCACGACATCTTCGTCGAGGAGCGGCGCTGGGAGACACTGCGCCGGCCCGATGGCCGCGAGATCGATTCCTATGACGACGAAGATACCGTCTATCTGCTTGCGCTGGAGGGCCGGCGCGTCGTCGGCGGCCACCGGCTCTACCCGACGACCAAGCCTTCGATGATGAGCGAGGTCTTCCCTCATCTGGCCGCGGTGCGCGGTTGTCCCGCAGATCCCTTGATCTGGGAGTGGTCTCGCTACTTCGTCGTCCGCGACCGCCGCGACGGCGCGCTCAACCTGCAACTGATGGCGGCGGTGCAGGAGTTCTGCCTCAATCAGGGAATCGCGCAGGTCAGCGCGATCATGGAAACCTGGTGGTTGCCGCGCTTCCACGAAGCCGGCTTCGTCGTGACGCCGCTCGGCCTGCCGGCCCTGGTGGAGAATGCGTGGACCATGGCGGCCACCATCGACATTCGTCGGCAGACGCTCGATGCCCTGCATGATCGCATCGGCATGGCTTCCGTCGTGCAGCAGGACGGCCCGCGTCTGGACGCCGTCGCCCGTGCCAACCTCTGCGGTCTTGCTGCCGCGCAACGAAAGAGCGCCTGAGATGTCGAACATGATGCGGGACAGCCAGATCATGGCGCAAACCCAGGATGAGAACCTCGGCTACATGTCCGACATGGCGCTCGAGCTGGCGCAGATGGCGGAAGACTCCGGACTGACGACGCTCGCCTATCTGTTCAGGATGGCGGCGCTGGAGGCTTCGACCGTCAACAGCGTGCTCGCCGAGCCGGAGGATTTTCCTCAGCAGATGACGTCGCACTAGACGCATCCTTGCTTCATTCAACGATGCTCGCACCCTCTCCCCGGTCGGGGGGAGGGTGATGTCATTTGGGTGCGGCAGGTTGCCCCATCCTGCGCGGCAGCCTTTTTGCATTGCGAGGCGCGCCCTCGGCCTCATGTGCCGGGATGCAACAAAGTGCATGTTTGGTGGCGAATCGCTCTTGCCTCGGAACGATACTGCCATTACCCATTTTTCCGCCTTGATGAGGCAGGGGGAGCTCTTTCACTGATGGCGACTGTGTTCGAACATCGGCGCGCGTCCGTATGCGCCTGAAAGAGTTTTGATGCTGCTCGTCGTCGAACAGTTTTTGAACGGACTGCAGTTCGGCCTGCTGCTGTTCCTGCTCGCCGCCGGCCTGACGCTGGTGTTCGGGATCATGGATCTCGTCAACCTCGCGCACGGCTCGCTCTACATGATGGGCGCCTATTTCGCCGCGACCTTCGCGGCGTGGACCGGCAGCTTCCTGCTGGGTGCACTGATGGCTCTCGGTGCCACCCTCGTGCTCGGCATCGTGCTCGAGGTGACGGCGCTGCGGCATCTCTACGGGCGAGACCATCTCGACCACGTGCTGGCGACCTTCGGTCTGATCCTGTTCTTCAATGAAGCCGTGCGGCTGATCTGGGGCCCGGCGGGCCTTGCGCTGCCGCTGCCGGCCTGGCTCACCGTGCCGGTGCCGATCCTGCCCGGCATTCACTATCCCGCCTATCGGCTTGCCATCATCGCCGTTGCGCTGCTGGTCGCGCTCTTGCTCTATCTCGGCGTGATGCGCACCCGCATCGGCATGCTGATCCGCGCCGGCGCCTCCAACCGCGAGATGATCGGCGCGCTCGGCATCAACATCAAGCTGCTCTACACGCTGGTGTTCGGCTTGGGGGCCGCGCTCGCCGGCCTTGCCGGCCTGATGCAGGCGCCGATCCTCACCGTGCAGATCGGCATGGGCGAGAACATCCTGATCCTCGCCTTCGTCATCATCGTGATCGGCGGCATCGGCTCGATCCGCGGCGCGTTCCTGGCCGCGATCTTCGTCGGCATGATCGACACGCTCGGCCGCGCCTTCCTGCCGAACCTGCTGCGGCAGGTGCTGAGCGGCGCCGCTGCCTCCACCGCCGCGCCCGCGCTGTCCTCCATGCTGATCTATCTCCTGATGGCGATCGTGCTGGTGGTGCGGCCGGAGGGGCTGTTTCCGGCCAACCGTCGATGAAGAGCTTGAGCGTGAGCAAGGCCGTCACGGCCCTGATGCTGGCGGGCCTCGTGCTGCTGCCGCTCTATTCGTCGTTGTCCGGCAACGTCTTCATCCTGACGCTGTTCACCCGCATCGTCATTCTGGCGCTGGCGGCGGCGAGCCTCAACCTCATCATGGGCTTTGGCGGCATGATGAGCTTTGGTCACGCTGCCTATCTCGGCATCGGCGGCTACGCCGTCGGCATGCTGGCGCAGGAAGGCGTCGGTTCCGGCTTCATCCAGTTCCCGGTCGCGCTCGCGGCGTCCGCGATCTACGCGCTCGTAATCGGCGCGCTCTCCTTGCGCACCCGCGGCGTCTATTTCATCATGATCACGCTGGCCTTCGCGCAAATGGCCTACTACGTCGCCTCGGGTCTGGCGCGCTATGGCGGCGATGACGGCCTCACCGTCTACAAGCGCAGCGATTTCTCCGGGCTGATCAACCTGTCGGATCGCACGCAGTTCTATTATCTCTGCCTCGCCTGCCTCTTTGGCGTGATCTTCCTGATCTGGCGCATCGTCAATTCGCGCTTCGGCCTCGTCGTGCAGGGCCTGCGCTCCAACGAGCAGCGCATGCAGGCGATCGGCTTTCCCGCAAAACGCTACCAGCTGGTCTGCTTCGTCATATCAGGCACGATGTGCGGCCTCGCCGGCGCGCTGCTCGCCAACAACACCGATTTCGTCAGCCCGGCCGTGATGTACTGGACGCGTTCCGGCGATCTCATGGTGATGGTGATCCTGGGCGGCATGGGCACGCTGTTCGGCCCGATCATGGGCGCGGTGGTGTTCCTGCTGCTGGAAGAGTTCCTGTCGCAGATCACCGAATATTGGGCGCTGATCATGGGCCCGCTGCTGCTGCTGATCGTGCTGTTCGGCCGTGGCGGCATCATGGGCATGCTCGGGAGGGCTGGCCGTGGCTGAACCCTTGCTCCGCGTCGAAAAGCTGGTGCGCCGCTTCGGCGGCATCGTCGCGACCGACAACGTCTCGCTCGACGTCGCGGCCGGCGAACTGCATGCCATCATCGGCCCGAACGGCGCCGGCAAGACTACGCTGATCAGCCAGCTCACCGGGCATCTCGAGCCGCATTCCGGCAGCGTCTCGCTGGCGGGGCGCGACATCACCTATTTGCCGGCCTATCGCCGCTGCGCGCTGGGGCTCGCGCGCTCGTTCCAGATCACCTCGCTGCTGCTCGACTTCACCGCCGCCGACAATGTCGCGCTCGCCGCGCAGGCGCATGCCGGCACCTCGTTCCGCTTCTTCGCCAATGCGCGCAAGGAGAAGGGTCTCCGCGATGCCGCGCACGCCGCGCTCGATCGCGTCGGCCTCGGCCATCGTGCCGATGTCGTGGTGAACCGGCTCAGCCATGGCGAGCGGCGCGAGCTCGAGCTTGCGGTCGCGCTCGCGAGCAAACCGAAGCTGCTGCTGCTCGACGAGCCCATGGCCGGCCTTGGTGTGACCGAATCGCAGCGCATGGTGAAACTGCTTCAGGAGCTGCGCAAAGAGGTCTCGATCGTGCTGGTCGAGCACGACATGCCCGCGGTGTTCGCGCTGGCCGACCGCATCTCGGTGCTGGTCTACGGCCGCGTCATCGCCTCCGGCGATCCGGCCGCGATCCGCGCCAATGAAGAGGTGAAGCGCGCCTATCTCGGCGACCAGCATGTGGTGACGCACCATGGCTGACACGCTGCTCGAGGTCGACGGCATCGAGACCTGCTACGGCCTTTCCCAGGTGCTGTTCGGCCTGTCGCTGTCGATCAGCCCGGGCGAGATGGTCTCACTGATGGGCCGCAACGGCATGGGCAAGACCACGACCATCCGCTCCATCATGGGCCTGACCCCGGCGCGATCAGGCGCGATCCGTTTCGCGGGCGCCGAGGTGCGGCAGCTTCCCTCCTACCGAATTGCAAAACTCGGCGTCGGCCTGGTCCCCGAGGGTCGCCAGATCTTCCCGAACCTCACCGTACGTGAAAATCTTGTCGCCGCCGCCGCTGACCGTTTCGGCAGCCCCAATCCATGGACGCTGGCCGCGATCTATTCCCTGTTTCCGCGGCTCGCCGAGCGCGCCGCCAACATGGGCAACCAGCTCTCCGGCGGCGAGCAGCAGATGCTCGCGATCGGCCGCGCACTGATGACCAATCCGAAGCTGCTGATCCTGGATGAGGCGACCGAAGGCCTCGCGCCGCTGATCCGCGAGGAGATCTGGAACTGCCTGTCGCTGCTCAAGAGCCGTGGACAGTCGATCCTGGTCGTCGACAAGAACGTCGACCATCTCGCCCGCATCTGCGACCGCCACTACATCATCGAGCGCGGCAAGACGGTGTGGAGCGGCACGTCCAGCGAGCTGATGGCCGAGCCGGATCTGCAGCACAAGTATTTGGGTATTTGAGCCCCACTCCCGCAGCGTCGTCATTGCGAGCGCAGCGAAGCAATCCAGAGTCTTTCCGCAGAGGGATTCTGGATTGCTTCGCTGCGCTCGCAATGACGGAAGAGATAGACGAGATCTCTCACCAATAAATACCATGCCGATGCAGCTCTCGGATCACCCGTGCCTCTGTGGACGGCTGCCGGCGCTTCGGCTTGGTGGTTTCCATCGTGGTCGCCGCCGGTGTCGCGGCGGGCCGGGCGGTCGGTGTGGCGGCTGGAGTTGCCGTCGATGTCGCAGGAGCGGTCGTCGCCGTCTGTACATTCGTCGTTTGCGGTGCCGGTGGGACCTGGGTGGTCGGTGGCGTCGCCGTCGCGGTGGCCGGCTGCTCCGCCTGCGGGTTCGCATTGCTGGCTGCCAGGCTCAGGCTGCGCGAACCGCCGGCATAGGCCTCTGTTGCGAGCAGCGAGATCGCTGCGATCAGGATCAGCTTGCGCATGGCAAACTCCGTTATCTGGTCAATCCGTCTTACCCAATTCGCGAGCAACCTGTGGCTAGCGCGCGAGGCGATGCATCCCGATCTCGATCAGGGTGGCCCGGCAGGACAGGCGATAGATCAGGCTCACCAATTGACCCCACATGACCGAACTCCGTTGTTGATCACGACGGGACTCTAGCCCCGTCGTCTTTCCGGCGGTTTTCGCCGGGCGACGAAAATGGCTTCGTCGGACGGCCGCGGCATGTCGTCGGAGCAGATGGGACGAAGTCGCCTCACGCGTGCGTGAGGCGGGCGCAGGCCGTATCGAGCGAACCAGACGATGTCCGTTGCGATCAACCCATATCAGAGGTAGTAAGGGCCGGGGGTCTTCGCGGAAGATCATTTGGGAAAATGTCGCCGCGCCAGCATGACATCGCAACCTGACGGGAATTCTCATCGTCTGCGCTGGAGAGCCGGCCTGTTGCTGCTCGTCGTCCTGCCTTTCCTCCCGGAATTGGTGATATTGCTCACCTCTCTCTTCGCCGGTCTGTCGGGATGCCGGCCCGCCAGCGATGCTGGCTGTCCGATCGGCACTTCTGCGGCGGAGATCATCCGTCATGCGCTGGATGCCGGTTTTGTGGTGGGCTCCCGCTTTGGCGACGGCCTCGCCGTGTTGTGGCTCGCGGCCTGCTGCTGGCTGATCACGCTGGGGTGGACCCGGTTATGGTCCCGATTGCTGCTGGCGTTTGCGGTCAGTCTCGTCTGCGCATTCGTCCCCTATTTCGGCCCGATGCTTTCGATCAGCCATCTCGTCAATCCCAAATGCTCACCCAACGAGGGAGGCGTGGGTGACTGCATCGTCTATGGCGGCGACGTCGGCGGCGTGGCGCACCAAGTGGTCGGCCTGGGCTGGAGGATTCTCGAGGGTGCTCCGATCGCGATCGGGATATTCGTTATCTATGCCGTCGTCGCGGTGGTCACCGATCTGCGTGCGAGGAGGCAGGCTCTCCGGTCCCTAGGCTGATTCTCTTGACCGGTCTCCCGCTTAGCCGGTCTTCACGCGATATTGCCAAAAAAGGGACGCTATGGTCTCATGCAGCCATAGATTGTCGTTTATGTATTTGGAGACGTTGCCATGCGGTTTCGTTTCGCAGCATTTCGGGTCATTTTTGCCAGCGCGGGTGCCGCCATCTGGCTTTCGTCGGTTCAGACCGCCGCGGCTCAGTCCAACGATCCCGACATTCTGGCAGCCTATGCCTACAGATATGCGGACTATTACCTGCCTTATGCCATCCAGTCGTCCACGGCCTACAAGCCGGTCGGCACACTGAACACGATGCGTGATGCCGGCCTCGGCGAGGAAGTCGATTACGCGGTCCAGAATGCGATTCCCGCCACGCAGGATGATCTCAGGGGATACGCGCGGAGGATATTCAAGCCGTGGCGCTATCAGTTCGGCAGCGAATCCTACCTCACTTGCCTCGATCCGGCTGACGAAGCCTGCAAGGCAGCTTACGCTAGGCGCGGCTGGGATTTTGGCAGCGGCCCGACATACCAGGTATGGGCTCGGACGCGTGCGGCTGCGCGCAGCTCCTGCAGCGAGGTTAGCATTGCGTTCCGCGGCACCGTCGGGCTTTCCGGAGGCGACTGGTACTCCAATCTCAGCCGGTTCGGTTCGCCCTACGACGACTATTATAAGCAGCTCCAGCGCAACGTGGACACGATCATGAAGCAGATCCAGAATCTGGACTGCTACAAGCGGGCTGCCAGGAAGCCGCAGATCGTTTCGACGGGACACTCGCTTGGTGCAGGCCTCGCGCAGTTCGTCGCGCTTGCGACCAGGTCCGGCGGTCCTCGGATCGCCAAGGTGCTCGCGTTCGATCCATCCCCGGTGACCGGCGCGCACCTCGTCAACAAGGCGCTCCTGACCGAAAACGTCCAGGGCCTCGTCATCGACCGCGTCTATGAGACCGGAGAAGTCCTGTCATATGCCCGCGCCGCCGTTCAGGAATATCCGCAGGCAAGGTCACGCTGCAATCCGCAGGTGCGAACGGTCGAGGTCAAGGCTGCACGTGGTTCGTCCATCGGACTGCATGGAATCGAGCTGCTCGCGACCAACCTTGCGGACCTCACCTACAACGAAGGCAATTCGTTGGGGTACCGCGCGCCGGTCACGCTGGTTGGTGGCTGCGACGTCATCTATCGTCCCGATACGGACGAGCAGTTGATCGCGCGCGGCGGCAACCAGCGAGAAGTCGGGTTGCGACGCGTTTACGCGCGAAGTGCCGGCCGGCTCGTCGCTACGAATCAGGCCAATCCAGCGCTGCGCGCTGGCGTGACACGGGCCGGCTTCCGCCAGCCGAATGGTGAGCCGGGGACCCGCATGGGGTCCGGCCCGGCCGCCAATGCGTTCGCCCTTGCGGCCGGAGGCGTACCCAGCTTCACGCCGCTGTCTCGTGCAGAATGACGGGAGCTGATGGCTGACTCAGAACATCTCGAAATATTCGCGATGTTCCCAGTCGGTGACCTCGGCCAGGAAGCGGTCGATCTCGGCGTTCTTGATGTGGGTGTAGTAGTCGACGAACTCAGCACCGAACTTTTCGCGGAAGAACGGGTCGTCCTTCAGTGCGGCGACAGCATCGCGCAAGCTCTTCGGCAGCAACGGCGCCTTGGTCTCGTAGGGCGTGTCGGCCGAGGGGCCGGGATCGAGCTTGCGGTCGACGCCGTCGAGGCCTGAGAGAATCTGCGAGGCCATGTAGAGATAGGGATTGGCGGCGGGCTCGCCGATCCGGTTCTCAAGGCGCGTCGCGGCATCATTGGCGCCGCCGAGCACGCGGATCATCACGCCGCGATTGTCGCGGCCCCAGATCGCGCGGTCGGGCGCCAGCGAATAGGAGCGGTAGCGCTTGTAGCCGTTGATGGTCGGCGTGGTGAATACGGTGGAGGCGCGGGCGTGGTCGAGCAAGCCCGCGAGGTAGGACTTGCCGAACGTGCTGAGCGGCTCGCCGCCGGCTTTCGCCATGAACTGGTTCTCAGCCGTCGCGCGCGAGACGATCGACTGGTGCAGATGCCAGCCGCTCGCGAACACGTTCGGCAGTTTCGGCCGGCACATGAAGGTGGCGTGATAGCCGTGGCGGCGGGCGATCTGCTTCACGGCAGAGCGGAACAGCACCATGTTGTCGGCGGGCTCCAGGCCCTTCCGCGGCTGAAAGGTGAATTCGCACTGGCTCGGCCCGAACTCGACCTCGACCGAGCGTAGCGGCAACCCCAGCGCGACGACATCGCGTCGAAGAATCTCCAGCACCGGCTCCATCTGATCGAAGCGCTGCTCGGTGAGATATTGATAGCCGTGGCTCAGCAGGCTCACGGACGGCGGCGTGCCGGGCTGGCCCGCGTCTTCCGCGCGCATGTGCGGATCGTCGAGCCGGAAGATGTGGAATTCGACCTCGAGCCCCGCGACGAAATCGTAGCCGCGCGCGCCGAGCTCATCGAGCACGCGCTTGTAGAGCCCGCGGGTCGCGAACGGCACCGGACGGCCGTCGTTGAAATAGAGGTCGCAGAGCACCCAGCCGGTGGTTGGCGCCCAGGGCAGCACGCGAAAGGTGGTGGGATCGGCGACCATCAGCACATCGGCCGCGCCTTCCATCTCCTTCATGCCGAACCCGCCGCCCGATGTGAACACCGGAAACACCGTGCGGTGCGAGGTGTCCTTGGCGAGCATGGTCGTGGTGATCGAGCAGCCGCTCTCCAGCGAGGCGATCGCTTCAGTGGCGACGATGGTCTTGCCGCGCAAAATGCCGTGCTGATCTGGGAAGGCGAGGCGGATGACCTCGAGGTTCTTGTCCTCGACGATGCGGCGCATGCGCGCAGCTGCGTCCTTCTGCTCATCCGACCACAGCGCATGGCGCGCGACGAAAGTCACTTTGCTACTCCTCCAGTCGTGAGGCGCGAAGAATGCGCCACATTCTCCGTCATTGCGAGGAGCCCTTGCGACGAAGCAATCCAGACATGCGTCTGCGGTGACAGACTGGATTGCTTCGCTTCGCTCGCAATGACGAGGATAGACGTCACTCCGCCGCCGTCAGCCGATGCACGTTGTCCGCGATCTCCTTCGGCACAGGCGCCGTCCACGGCGCGCCGCGGCGGCGCTTGACGTCGACCTCCATCCAGTAGGTTTCCCAGCCCCGCGTCGGCCCGATGCCGTCCATGGTCGCGGGGCCCTGGATGCTGCGTGCGTTGCTCTCGTCGAGATGCAGCATCGGCTTCTCGCCGCCCTGGACCTTCTCGATCTCCTGCCGCAGCAGACGGCGGTACTGCACGATCGCCTTGTCGGATTGTCCGAGATGCTCCTTGGTGCGGTCCTGGATCGCGCCCATCGATTCCACCGCCCACTGGTCGTGGACGTTGATGTCGGTGCCCATGCCGGTATAGGTCGCGGTCTGCTGCTCGTGCGGATCGAAACCGTAATCGTTGCTGCGGTTCTTGCGCGAGACGTAGTCGGGCAGCTCATAGAGCTCGAGCCGCTGGTCGCGCATCTTCTGCTTGTCGACCGCGTTCGTATAGCTCGTGAAGATCGCGTACCAGTAGCAGTTCTCGTCATCGACGGGGACGTGCCACTGCGTGATCGTCATCTCCGTGCTCATGGGAATGACGAAGCCGTGCGGGAATAGCTGGTTGGTGACGCGCACATGGGTGCGCTCCTCGTCGATCTCGCGCAGCGCGATCAACCGCAGGCCATATTCGGTGTGCTCGACATTGATGATCGGGCGGTCGTATTCGCGCAGGATCTTCGTCATCGGCAGGTCGCTGCCGGCCGAGGCGCCGCGGAACTGCTTGCCGTAGGCGGTGGAGGTGTCCTCGTCCTCGAAGAAGCGGTGCAGGTAGGAGGCGTGCGCGGGATCGATGCCGACCTCCAGCGCCTGCAGCCAGTTGCAGGCCATGTGCCCCTTGAAGGCAAAAGTGTGCGTGCCGGGCGCGACGAAGCAATCGATCTCCGGGAAGGCGGGCGGCTCGCCTTCGCCGAGATAAGCCCAGAGGATGCCGCTCTTCTCCACCACGGGATAGGAGCGCTGACGGATGTTCTGGCAGAGCTTTGAATCCTTCGGCTCGGCCGGCGTCTCGATGCATTGGCCGGTGGCGTCGAACAGCCAGCCGTGGAAGGCACAGCGCAGGCCGCCATGCTCGAGCCGTCCGAAGGCGAGGTCGGCGCCGCGATGCGCGCAGTGGCGATCGATCAGGCCGTAGCGCCCGGTCTCGTCGCGGAACAGCACCAGGTTCTCGCCGAGCAGTTTGACGGGACGGATCGGCCGCGCGCTCGCGAGCTCGTCAACCAGCGCCGCCGGCTGCCAGTAGCTCCGCATCAGCTTTCCGCACGGATCCTTCGGCCCGGTGCGGGTGATCAGGTCGTTCTGCTCCTGGCTCATCATGACGAGGGCATCCTTTATGGAGTGGCGTTTGTTCGCCTATTGAACGAATGGGCGAATTATGACATGCCTTGGAAAGGCAGCAAGCACTATTTTGCAGGATTGTCCCTGAGACCATGCCCAAGCTGAAGCGGAGCGAGACTGACGAACGGGCGACGGATTTCGTCGAGGCCCTCGACCGCGGCCTGCGCCTGCTTCAGTGCTTCGGCACCAATACGGGCCCGATGACGCTGAGCGATCTTGCCCGCGCTGCCGACCTGCCGCGCGCGACCGCACGGCGCATGTTGTTCACGCTCCAGCGTGGTGGTTTTGTCAGTGGCGACGGAAAACTGTTCTCGCTGACGCCGCATGTGCTGACCCTGGCGGCGTCCTATTTGCGATCCAATCAGCTCGTCACGGTGCTGCAACCGGTGCTCGATCGCGTCGCGACGGCGGCGAATGAAATCTCCTCGCTCGCGGTGCTCGACGGCGACGAGGTCGTGTTCGTCGCCCGCAGCAGTCCGGCGCGCATGTTCTCGGGCGGACTGGAAATCGGCTACCGCCTGCCGGCCTTCTGCACCTCGGTCGGCCGTGCCATGCTCGGCCGGCTCGACGATGCCGATCTCGCCGCGCGCCTGACGGCGATGAAGCGGGAGGCGCTGACGCCGCAGACGGTGACCGACCCGAAGGCGCTGCTCGCGCGCATCGCTGCCGACCGTGCCCAAGGCTATGCGCTGGTCGACCGCGAGGCCGAACCGCATTTCCGCTCGATCTCGGTCCCCGTCCGCCGCTACGACGACGTGATCGTCGCCGCCATCAACATGGGCGCCCATGTCGATCGCGTGCCGGCGCAGGAATTGATCGACCGCTTCCTGCCGTTGCTGCGGGAGGGCGCGGAGGCGGTGCGCTCGCAATTGTTGTAAGCGTAGGGTGGGTTAGCCGAAGGTGTAACCCACCACTTCCGTCTACGCGGAGACTAAAGAGGTGGGTTACGCTTCGCTAACCCACCCTACTCAGCTATAATCCGCTCCACACAAGACCAGGGAGCACGCCATGCAACACACCATGGTTCCCAGTGATCGCGTGCAGCACGTCGCCGTCTATGGTTGTGACGGCACGAAGCTCGGCACGATCGAGCGGTTGATGCTCGACAAGGTGAGCGGAACGGTCGCCTACGCCGTGATCAAGACCGGCGGCCTGCTCGGCACTCATCACCATTATCCGGTGCAGTGGAGCGCGCTGAAATATGATCCGGCCCGTCAGGCCTTCCAGGTCGAGCTGACGCCGGAGCAATTGAGCAGCGGCCCCTGCGAGTTCGATGGCGAGGAGTTCGATTGGGGTGACCGCTCGCGGCCCTACCAGCATCCGAATTACTGGTCGATCTAGCGGTGCGGCAGTTTGTAGCCCGGATGGAGCGCAGCGAAATCCGGGATCTCACGGCAGGTGAGACCTCCCCGGATTGCGCTTCGCTCCATCCGGGCTACGGGCCATTAGCGGTTGCGCATCCAGTCGGCGAGGCCTGATATCGCCTTATCGAGGTCCTGACGCGCAGCAGCATCGGTCACCGTCTCCTCAAGTGCGCCGCGCATGCAAGTCATCCACGCATCGCGCTCGGCATCGCCGATGGCAAAACCAATGTGGCGCTGTCGCAGCCGCGGATGTCCCTTCTCGGGGGTATAGAGCCGCGGGCCGCCGGTCCATTCGGTGAGATAGCGCTTCAGCACGTCCCTGATCAGGCCGAGATCGTCCGCATGCATGGCGCGGATGATTTTCGCATCCGGTAGCGAGTCCATGCGGTCGTAGAAGCGATCAACGAGACGATCGATCGTGGCACCGCCGCCGATCCGCTCGAACATGGAGATTGCGACGTCGCTATCGGTCATCATGGATCCCAAGGATTTCTGTTGGGGCTGGATATAGCGGCATCGCGGCGCGCCTACAAACTCCGCCGTCGTCCCGGCGAAGGCCGGGACCCATAACCACAGGGAGAAGTTTTGCGAAGGCAGCGCGCACAATCGATGGATCACGCGGTATGGGTCCCGGCGTTCGCCGGGTCGACAGCGGAGAGCTACAGCGCCACGCTGCGCAGCCCGAAGCTGCGGGCTTCGTTCTGCAGCACCGGCCGCACCGCATCGATCAGCCGTGCAGCGGCGGCATCGACCGACAGTCCCGCCGTATCCACCACTGCGGTGGCGCGCGAATACAGCGGCTCGCGGCTGAGCAGGATGTTGCGCAGCTCCGTCATTGCCGAGCGATCATCCGCCATCGGGCGCAGGTCGCCCTGGCGGCGCACGCGGGCCATGTGCTCTTCCGGCTCGGCCTTCAGCCAGATCGTGTAGAACGAGGTCAGGATCTGGTCGAAGGTCAGCGGCTCGGAGACGATGCCGCCGCCGGTCGCCAGCACCATCAGCTCGTTGCGCGCGAGCAGCTGTTGCAGCGCCGCCTGCTCCATGCGGCGAAAGCCTTCCTGGCCGTACAGCGCAATGATCTCGGCGACGGAGAGCCCGTTCTGCTGCTCGACCTCCTTGTTGAGCTCGACAAAGCTCCAGCCGATCTTCTTCGCCAGCATCCGCCCAAGCGTGGACTTGCCGGCGCCGCGCAGGCCGATCAGCGCGATGCCGCAGAACGGGGCGCGTCGCGGTGCGGAGGCGCTGCCCCCAGTGAGCAGATCTTTTGCCTGCGCGATCTGCGCCGGCGTCGCCTTGCGCAAGAGGTCGCGAAACATCTGCCAGTCCGGCGTCGGATCGGTTGAGGGAAGCAGGTCTTCGAGATGCGCGCCCATCGCGCCGGAGACGCGGCGCAGCAGCACGATGGAGACGTTGCCCTTGCCGCTCTCGAGCTGCGCGATGTAGCGCTCCGAAATCCCCGATACCTTGGCGAGCACTTTTCGCGACATGCCGCGCAGCGCGCGCATGGTGCGCACACGCTGGCCGAGCTGTTCGAGGAAGCGGGATTCGGCGTCGGGACTGTCGGTCATGTGCCTTCTTTACGGATGCCTCCTTTAGAGAAGCTCCTGCGGCGTGTTTTAATGAAACATAGTGCCTGCTGGCATTGACAGCAAGCCGTCGGAGTGTCTTTCTATGAATTATAATTCTAAATTCGGGAGAGATGTCCGTGAGCGAGGGATCCTATAACGCGGTGACCTGGCTGCTCGACCGTAACGTCGAGGAGGGGCGTGGCAACAAGCTCGTCTTCGACGACACCGTTTCGCGGCTCAGCTATGGCGAGCTCCAGCAACAGACCCGCCGCGCCGCCAACATGCTGCGCCGGCTCGGCGTCCGCCGCGAGGAGCGCGTGGCGATGATCATGCTGGATACGATCGATTTCCCGATCGTGTTCCTCGGCGCGATCCGCGCCGGCATCGTGCCGGTGCCGCTCAACACGCTGCTCACCGCGGACCAGTACGCCTACATCCTCGCCGACTGCCGCGCCCGCGTGCTGTTCGTCTCCGAAGCGCTTTATCCCGTCATCAAGGACGTCGTCGGCCGCATGCCGGATCTCGAGCATGTCGTCGTGTCCGGCGCCAAGCAGAACGGTCACAAGCAGCTTGCGGAGGAGATCGTCGGCGAGAGCGACCAGTTCACCACCGCCGCGACTCACCCCGATGAGCCCGCGTTCTGGCTCTACTCATCAGGCTCGACCGGCATGCCCAAGGGCGTGCGCCATCTGCATTCGAATCTGCAGGCCACCGCCGACACCTACGCCAAGCAGGTGCTCGGCATCCGCGAGAGCGACGTCTGCCTCTCCGCCGCAAAACTGTTCTTCGCCTATGGTCTCGGCAATGCGCTGACCTTCCCGATGTCGGTCGGCGCCACCGTGATCCTCAACAGCGAGCGGCCGACGCCGGCGCGCATGTTCGACCTGATGAACCGCTACAACCCCTCGATCTTCTACGGCGTGCCGACGCTGTTCGCGGCCATGCTCAACGACGAGACCATGAAGGCCGAGCGCGGCGGCGGCGTCTTGCGCATCTGCACCTCGGCCGGCGAAGCGCTACCGGAATCCGTCGGGAACAACTGGAAGGCGCGCTTCGGCGTCGACATTCTCGACGGGGTCGGCTCGACCGAGCTGTTGCACATCTTCCTGTCGAACGCGCCCGGCGACATCAAATACGGCTCGTCCGGCAAGCCGGTGCCCGGCTACGCAGTGCGGCTCGTCAACGAGGCCGGTCAGGACGTCGCCGACGGCGAGGTCGGCGAGCTGCTGGTCGATGCACCCTCCGCCGGCGAGGGCTACTGGAACCAGCGCCACAAGAGCCGCCGCACTTTCGAGGGACCGTGGACCCGCACCGGCGACAAATACATCCGCGACGCGGAGGGCCGCTACACCTTCTGCGGCCGCGCCGACGACATGTTCAAGGTCTCCGGCATCTGGGTCTCGCCGTTCGAGGTCGAGAGCGCGCTGATCACGCATCCGGCGGTGCTGGAAGCCGCCGTCGTGCCCGAGGCCGATCCGGAAGGCCTGTTGAAGCCGAAGGCCTTCGTCGTGCTGCGCCCCGGTGCCAAGACGGCGGAGCTGCAGGAGACGCTGAAGGAGCACGTCAAGCAGAAGATCGGCCCGTGGAAATATCCGCGCTGGATCGACGTGGTGGAGTCCTTGCCGAAGACGGCGACGGGCAAGATCCAGCGGTTCAAGCTGCGGGAAGGGACGAATTGAGCGCGACCGTGCGGCGTATGACTCGCGCTATCACCGCGAACTCCGTTGCGCTCCCTCCCCCCTTGCGGGGGAGGGCGGGGGAGAGGGGTAGCCCAGCAAACGGTCTCATCGTCGCGCGCGAGAATTTCTTCGTCACACTGGAAGTCCCGGTGTGGCACCCCTCTCCCTAGCCCTCCCCCGCAAGGGGGGAGGGAACGACTGAGCGAGTGGCGCGTGATTGCGTCCCATGTTGCATACGACCGAAGATGAGCGACACAGCATGACCAACCTCACCCCCACCGGCTTCCTCAGCATCGATGGCGCCAGCCTCGAATACAAATGGCTGGCGCCGCCGGCTGCCGACGCACCCACCATCGTCATGCTGCATGAAGGCCTCGGCTCGGTCGGCCTCTGGGGCGACTTCCCGGAAAAACTCCAGCAGGCGACCGGCGCCGGCATCTTCGTCTATTCGCGTGCGGGCTACGGCCAGTCGAGCCCGGTCACGCTGCCGCGGCCGCTCGATTACATGCAGCGCGAGGCGCTCGACGTGCTGCCGAAGCTGCTCGATGCGATTCAGTTCAAGCGCGGCCTGCTGCTCGGCCATTCCGACGGTGCCTCGATCGCGACGATCTATGCCGGCGCGCATCAGGATCACCGCCTGAGCGGCCTTGTGCTGGTCGCACCGCATTTCATCGTCGAGGACATCTCGGTGAAATCCATCGCCGCGATCAAGACGGCTTACGAGACGACCGACCTCAAGGCAAAGCTCGCGCGCTGGCACAAGGATGTCGACAACGCCTTCCATGGCTGGAATGGCGCCTGGCTCGATCCAAAATTCCGCGACTGGGACATCTCGGAATATCTCGCTTACATCCGCGTTCCCGTCCTGGTCCTGCAGGGTGTCGACGACCAGTATGGGACACTGCGCCAGGTCGAAATTGCGCGGGAAGAGTGCTATTGTCCGGTCGATTTTAAAGTCATTTCAGACGCGGGCCATTCCCCGCATCGTGAAGCGCCGGGGGCGACGCTTGACGCGATTGAGCAATTTGCAAAAGCGGCCCTGCGCGACGATCAGGGACTTCAGGGACGCGCCGCATGATCCTGCGGGGGCACATCTGTGAATGTGCCTTCACATCCGATCAGCCCGTTGCCGTGGCCGCGATGGGCTTATGTGCCGGGCGAGACAGGCGGCGTTGACGCCGATTATGAGACGCTCGACAGGGCCAAGGCGCTGGTGCCCTCGGCCTTCCGCGGCTATGTGCCCGCGCGGCATCCGGCGCTGCGCTACGGGCTCGCGCTCAACGACCGCGGCTATTTCTGGGAATCGCAGGAGGTGCTGGAGGCCGTGTGGGCCGCAGCGCCGCAAGGCGGCCGCGAGCGCATCCTGCTGCGCGCCTGCATCCACATCGCCAACGCGAATTTGCGGCTGCGGATGCAGAGGCTGCATTCGGCCGCGCGGCTGTTCGGTGACGCGCAGGCCGAGCTTCGGGCGCTGAGCACGCGCAAGGCGGCGGCCGGCGGCGACGGCTTTGTCGAGAGCTTTCCGATTCCGGCGCTGACCGCGCTGCTCCAGGCCAAGCTCGGCCGTCCAGAGCTCTCCAAGGCCGACTGGATTGCGCTTGGCGCTATCGTGCGGTCCTAGCCATCCGCATGAAACAAAGTGCATGCACTGGCGGTTGAGGGCTAGACGCCCTCCAAAAGATGCACTATTGTGCATCTAAAGGTAAACGCCAGAACGCATAATCAAGCACAAGGGTGGCCCATGGCCGGGGAAGATCGGCGCCTCGCAGGCGGCGCGACATTCATCGATTTCCAGACCGAACCGTCCCGCTACAAGCACTGGAAGCTCGCGGTCGACGGCGATGTCGCGACGCTGACCATGGATGTCGACGAGAATGGCGGCTTGTTTGAAGGCTACTTGCTCAAGCTCAATTCCTACGACCTCGGCGTCGACATCGAACTCGCCGACGTGGTCCAGCGGCTGCGCTTCGAGCATCCCGAGGTGAAGGTCGTGGTGATGCGCTCGGCCAAGAACCGCGTGTTCTGCGCCGGCGCCAACATCCGCATGCTCGCGGGCTCGACCCATGCCCACAAGGTCAACTTCTGCAAGTTCACCAACGAGACCCGCAACGGCATGGAGGATTCGTCCGAGAATTCCGGCCAGCGCTTCATCACGGTCGTGAACGGCTCGGCCGCCGGCGGCGGCTATGAGCTTGCGCTCGCCACCGACCACATCATCCTCGCCGACGATGGCGCGTCTGCTGTCGCCTTGCCTGAAGTGCCGCTGCTCGCGGTGCTGCCGGGCACCGGCGGCCTCACCCGCGTCGTCGACAAGCGCAAGGTGCGCCGCGACCACGCCGACTTCTTCTGCACCATCGAGGAAGGCGTGAAGGGCAAGCGCGCCGTGCAGTGGCGTCTCGTCGACGAGATCGCGCCCAACTCGAAGCTCGAAGGCAAGATCGCCGAGCGCGCCAAGGAGTTTGCGGCGGCCTCGAAGCGCAAGGGCAGCGGCAAGGGCATTGCGCTTTCCCCGCTCAAGCGCATCATCGACGACACCAGCATCCGTTACGGCTTCGTCAGCGTCGACATCGACCGCGCCGCGCGTATCGCCACCATCTCGATCAAGGCCCCCGAGGGCGCGCCGCCCGCCGACATCGACGGCATGATGGCGAAGGGCGCTTCGTTCTGGCCGTTGCAAGTGGCGCGCGAGCTCGACGACGCCATCCTTCACTTGCGCATCAACGAGCTCGAGATCGCGATGCTGGTGTTCAAGAGCCATGGCGACCGCGCCCATGTGCTCGCGCACGACGCCTTCCTCGAAGCCAACAAGGCGCACTGGCTGGTCAACGAGATCAGGCATTACTGGAAGCGCGTGCTCAAGCGCATCGACGTCACCTCGCGCACGCTGGTGACGCTGGTCGAGCCCGGCTCCTGCTTTGCCGGCACGCTGGCCGAGCTCGTCTTTGCCGCCGATCGCTCCTACATGCTGATCGGCACGCGCCAGGGCGACAACCGTCCGCCGCCGTCGATCGAGCTCTCCGCCATGAACTTCGGCCCGTACCCGATGAGCCACGGGCTGACGCGGCTGGAATCGCGCTTCCAGGCCGATCCCTCCGATGTGGAGCGCGCCGAAGCCACGCTCGGCACCGCGCTGGATGCCGAGCAGGCGGAAGAACTCGGCCTCGTCACCTTCGCGCTCGACGACATCGACTGGGACGACGAGGTCCGCGTGTTCCTGGAGGAGCGCGCCAGCTTCTCGCCCGACAGTCTCACCGGCATGGAAGCAAGCCTGCGCTTCGTCGGTCCCGAGACGATGGAATCAAAGATCTTCGCGCGCCTCACCGCCTGGCAGAACTGGATCTTCCAGCGCCCCAACGCGGTCGGCGAGGAAGGCGCACTGCGCCGCTATGGCAGCGGCCAGAAGCCGAAATTCGATATGACGCGAGTTTAAGGAGAGCACGGCCATGAACATGAACATCATGAACGTCGACTACTCGACCAAGATTCCCAACAACGTGAATCTCGCCGAAGACCGCCAGGTGCTCAAAGCCCTGGAGGGCTGGCATCCCGGCTACATGGACTGGTGGAGCGACATGGGACCGGAAGGTTTCCAGGAATCGCTGGTCTATCTGCGCACCGCTTACTCCGTCGATCCGCGCGGCTGGGCCAAGTTCGACTATGTCCGCATGCCCGAATATCGCTGGGGCATTCTCCTTGCTCCCCAGGAAGAAAATCGCGTCGTTCCCTTCGGCGAGCATTACGGCGAGCCTGCCTGGCAGGAAGTCCCGGGCGAGCATCGCGCCATGCTGCGCCGCCTCATCGTGATCCAGGGCGACACCGAGCCCGCATCTGTCGAGCAGCAGCGCCATCTCGGCAAGACCGCGCCGTCGCTCTACGACATGCGCAATCTGTTCCAGGTCAATGTCGAGGAAGGCCGGCATCTCTGGGCGATGGTCTACCTGCTGCAGAAATATTTCGGCCGCGACGGACGTGAAGAAGCGGACGATTTGCTGCGTCGCCGCTCCGGCGATGCCGACGCGCCGCGTATGCTGGGCGCCTTCAACGAGGCGACGCCAGACTGGCTGTCCTTCTTCATGTTCACCTACTTCACCGACCGCGACGGCAAGATGCAGCTGCACTCGCTGGCGCAGTCGGGCTTCGATCCGTTGTCGCGCACCTGCCGCTTCATGCTCACGGAAGAAGCGCACCACATGTTCGTCGGCGAGACCGGCATCACCCGCGTCGTGCAGCGCACCTGCGATGCGATGCGGGAAGCCGGCATCACCGATCCCACCGACATCGCGAAGGTTCGTGCGCTCGGGGTGATCGACCTGCCGACCATCCAGAAGAAGCTGAACCTGCACTACACGCTGTCGCTCGACCTGTTCGGCTCGGAGGTCTCGACCAATGCGGCGAACGCCTTCAACGCCGGCATCAAGGGACGCTACCACGAGACCCAGATCGAGGACGATCACCAGCTCAAGAACGCCACCTATCCGGTGCTCAAGTTCATCAACGGCGAGATCAAGCTGGTCGACGAGCCGGCGCTGACCGCGCTCAACATGCGCCTGCGCGACGACTACAGCCAGGACTGCGTCAAGGGCATGCTGCGCTGGAACAAGGTGATCTCGACCGCGGGCTACGACTTCAAGCTGACCTTGCCCAACGTCGCCTTCCACCGCCACATCGGCGAGTTCAAGGACGTCCACGCCACGCCCGACGGCATTTTGATCGACGATGCGACCTGGGCGAAGCGCAAGGACGAGTGGCTGCCCTCGACTGCCGACGGCGACTTCATCACCTCGCTGATGCAGCCCGTCACCGAAACCGGCAAGTTCGCTTCCTGGATCTCGCCGCCGAAGGTCGGCATCGACAACAAGCCGGGCGATTTCGAGTACGTGAAGATCGAGTCGTAACGGCTGCTCGTGAGGCGCGATGAACGCGCCACACACTCACTGTCATCGCCCGGCTTGACCGGGCGATCCAGTATTCCAGAGACTGTCGTGATAGAGCCGTGAGGCCGCAGCGTACTGGATGCCCCGGTCAAGCCGGGGCATGACAGCGGGGTTTGAAGCGGGACCTACCCCGCAATCTCCAGCCCCGCATTCGCATACACCACGCCGCCGTCGACGGCGATGGTGTTGCCGACCACGTAATCGCCCGCGCGCGAGGCGAGATAGATTGCGACGCCCGCCATATCTTCGTCGGCACCGATCCGCCGCGCCGGAATGCGCGTGGCGACTTCGTCCGCATGATCGCGTGCGGCGCGGTTCATGTCGGACTTGAACGCGCCCGGCGCGATCGCGGTGACGTTGATGTTGTCCTTGATCAGCTTCGTCGCCATGCGCCGCGTCAGATGAATCACGGCGGCCTTACTGGCGGCGTAGGAATAGGTCTCGCTCGGATTGACGAAGATGCCGTCGACCGAGGCGATGTTGATCACCTTCGCCGGACGTTCTGCACTGGCTGCGGCGCGGAGCGGCTTTGCCAGCGCCTTGGTCAGGAAGAACAGCGACTTGACGTTGAGGTCCATCACCTTGTCCCAGCCGCTTTCCGGGAATTCGTCGAACTCCGCGCCCCAGGCAGCGCCCGCATTGTTGACGAGGATGTCGAGCTTCGGCTCCAGCTTGACGATTTCGCCGGCGAGCCTGTTGCAGCCTTCGACGGTGGAGATGTCGATCGGCAGCGCGATGCATTCGCCGTCATATTGCGCGGTGAGCTCTTGCGCGGTTGCCTCGCACGGTCCTGCCTTGCGCGCAGTGATGTAGACCTTCGCAGCTCCGGCGCTGAGGTATCCCGCCGCGATCATCTTGCCGATGCCGCGCGAGCCTCCGGTCACGAGCGCGACGCGGCCTTTGAGCGAGAACAGATCGTTGAACATGATGCCTCCCTTGGTTGGCGCCCGTTGTGGGCGGGGCGGGGAGGGGAGTCAAGGAAGGCTCCTCCATCGTCGTCCTGGCTTTCGCCAGGACGACGGCTGAGGGTGTGGCGATAGCGAAGACGATTACGCCGCCGCGATCCGGCGAAAGCCGTTCCACATCGCCGTCGCCGCGCCCGAGGTCAGCACCGGCAGGATCCGCGTGTCCTGGTAGTTGCCGTTGAGCGAGACGCGCGGCAGCGCGGTCATGTGGCCGGCGTTCTCGGCGAACAGCATGCCGGGCCGCGTCGTCACCGCGGTCTTGAAGCCGGCGGAGGCGGCCAATGCGAATTCACGATCGCCCGCGGCGTCGCGGTCGCCATAGGGATAGGCGAAATGCAGCACGGGACGCTCCAGCGCGCGCTCGATCCGCATGCGGCTCACTGTCATCTCCTGCGCGGCGATCTCTTCCGCCTGCTTGGCGAGATTGCAATGGCTGATGGTGTGCGCGCCGATCGTGACCAGCGGATCGGCGGCGAACCTCTTCATCTCGTCCCAGGACAGGCAGAGGCTGCGGCACAGCGCTTCCATGTCGACACCGTGTCTGGTGCAGAGCGCCGCGATCTCGCGGGCCAGATCATGCTCGCCGGGCAGCGCGCGCAGCCAGTCGTGCAGGCGGTCGAACGTCGTCTGCTTCGCCGCCGGCGTCGTCGCATCGAGCCGCAGCGCGGAATGGCCGATCTTGACCTCGATCTGCTCGGCCCTGGCGATCACGGCCTCCAGCGCGGTCCACCACAGCCGCCCGGTCCCTTCCGCAAAATCGCTGGCGACATAGACCGCCAGAGGCGCGTCAAATTCGCGCAGCACCGGCAGCGCATAGTCCAGATTGTCGCGATAGCCATCGTCGAGCGTGAAGGCGGCGAAGCGGCGGTCGAACCGGCCCTGCACCAGCCGCTCATGCAGCTCGTCCATGCTGACGATGTCGATGTCGCGCGTGCGCAGATGGCTCAGCGTGGCGCGCAGGAACTCAGGGGTGACTTCGAGATGCCGGTTCGGCTGGAACGCGTCCTCGCGGGCCGGCCTCACGTGATGCAGCATGAAAATGGCGCCGACGCCCGAGAGCAGCGGACGCAGCAGATGGTGCGCACCACTGAAGTAGAGCGCCCCCAGCCCGGCGCGGATCACGTTGTTGCGGAGTTGTTTCATTGCAGGCTGGCCGACCCCCGGGCATTCCGCCCTCAACTTAGGGGCGGACCCTTGAAGAAAAAGTTATTCCAATTGTCCACGCGGGGCCCTCGGAAGGGCACGATTTCCGGTTTGACAGCCCGCCAAGGGTTTGTTTTGTCTCCGGTTCCAGAGTTCGGGTCGTCGAATGCAGAAGCTTTTCAGGTGGGCCAGCAAATGGTGGCCGGGGTTGATTCCCCTGGCCGTCATGTGGGGATTTGCGGCCTGGAATAATACCTTGCCGGTCGAGGCGGATTTGTCCGCCCGCAGCTCGGCGGCGCTAAAGGATACCGTTCTGGACAAGACCCGGATCGCGGTGGACGGCCGCGACGTCAGCCTGGCCGCGGACGCCTTTTCCGAGGAGGGTCGCCGCGACGCGGTGATGGCGGTCGAGCTCGTCCCGGGCGTGCGCCTGGTCGACGACCGGACCCGCCTCGTTCCCGAGGCAAAACCCTTCGTCTGGAATGCCGAGCGCGACGTGGTGCGGGTGACGCTGTCGGGTTCCGCCCCGCTGCCGTCGATCAAGGCCCGCCTGACCGAGGCGGCGCGCAAGGAGGTCGGCGGCGTCGAGGTGGCCGATCAGATGGGTCTTGCGCGCGGCGCGCCGCCGCGCTTCGAGGCGGCCGCGATGCTGTTGCTCGACCAGATCGGCAAGCTCAAGGACGGCAAGATCACGATATCAGATACCAAGGTCAATCTGTCGGGCATGGCGCGCGAGCTCGGCGGTCGCGAGGCGATTGCCGCCGCGCTGAAGAATCTGCCGGAGGGGTTCTCGATCGCCGCCAACGAGATCAAGGCGCCGCCCTACATCTTCCAGGCCTACAAGGATCCGGTTGCCGCGACCGTGACCCTGACCGGCTACGTCCCCGACAACAATGTCCACGCCGCGATCGCCACCAGCGCGTCGCGGAAGTTCTTCGGCGAGAAGGTCGTCGACAATCTCAAGGCCAGCATCGGAGCGCCCGCCTCGTTCAACCCCGCCGTGGTCGCAGCGCTCGGGGCGCTGTCGCGGCTGTCGACCGGCACGCTCGTGGTGTCCGATCGCGAGGTGAAGCTGTCGGGCGATGCGCTCTATGAAGGGGCCGCCAACGACATCCGCGCCGGCCTCGGCAAGGATTTTCCAAAGACCTGGCAGTACAAGCCGGAGATCACGGTGAAGCCGGCGCCGGGCCCGGTCGACGGTACGGTCTGCCAGCAACTGTTCTCCGAGCTTCTGGGCAAGGGCAAGATCCGCTTCGCGGCCAAGCGCGCCGACATCGATCCGGACTCCGCCGGCATCCTCGATCATCTCATCGAGACGGCACTGCGGTGTCCTAACGCCAATATCGAGGTTGCAGGTCACACCGATGCCGACGGCGAGGATTCCTTCAACCAGGCGCTCTCCGAGAAGCGGGCGCAGGCGGTGATCGACTACCTGGTCAAGGCCGGCCTGCCCGCAAGCCGCTTCAGCGCGGTCGGCTATGGCGCGACGCAGCCCGTCGCCGGCAACGACACCGATGACGGCAAGGCCCAGAACCGCCGCATCGAATTTCTGGTGAGGTGACGATGCCCTATCTCGTCTCGTTCCATATGGGCTGGCTGATCGGTTCGGTGCTGCTGGGCTTCTGCATGGGCTGGATTTCGGTGGTCCAGCGCGGCAACGGCACCTCGAAGGTCACCGCGCGCTGGCTCGCCTTGCTCGCCGCGGGCCTGGTCGCGGCCTCGTTTGCCCATGTCGTTCCCGGCCGCTTCGGCTACTGGCTCGACCTCGGCCTGACCATGTTCGCCTGCTACCTCGTCGGCTGCACCATCGGCGCCTGGCTGCGCGACCGGGTGGTCGCGCGGACCGCGCCGCCGGCCTGAGACGTCGGTTCGCCCGGACAGCCCCCTCGACATCGCGTAAATCGCCCGGCTGGCACGACAATCGTCGAAGCGCGATGCTATGCTTGACAATAATACGTACGTACGTATTATAAACCTATGCCCAAGCCCTCGCTCAAAGACGCCATCCTCGACGCCGGCCTCAAGGTCATGTTCCGCACCGGCTATCACGGCACCAGCGTGCGCGACGTCACCGCTGCCGCGGGCGCGCCGCAGGGGTCCTTCACCAACCATTTCCGCTCCAAGGAGGCGTTCGCCTCGGAGGTGCTCGACCGCTATTTCGACGTCACAAGAGGGCTGGTCGCCGAAGCGCTCGAGGACGCCTCGCTGACGCCGCGCGCGCGGTTGCGGCGCTACCTCGACATCATCACCGGCCGTCTGGAGGCCGATGGCTATGGCCGCGGCTGCCTGATCGGCGATCTCAGCCTGGAGGCATCGGGCAGCAGCGAGTTGCTGCGCGCGCGTCTCGCCGAGATCTTTGCGGAGTGGCGCGCGCCCTTCGCCGCCTGCATCGCCGACGCACAGACACGCGGCGAGATCGCATCCGATTTCGAGCCCGAGGAGCTCGCCGACTTCCTGCTCGCGTCCTGGCAGGGCGCGATCCTGCGCATGAAGGTCGACCGCAATCCCAACGCGCTCGAACGCTTCAAGACCATCGCCTTCAAAACCGTGTTCAAGGAGATGACATGAGCAAGCCGGCCGAGATCGCAATCCGCAACGCATCAGTCCTGGGAAGCAGCATGGCCTATCGCGAGACGGGCGCGAAGGATGCGCCGATCGCGCTATTCCTGCACGGCAATCCGACGTCCTCGCATATCTGGCGCAACATCCTGCCGCTGGTGGCGCCGATCGCGCATTGCGTCGCGCCCGACCTGATCGGCTTCGGTCAATCGGGCAAGCCCGACATCGCCTATCGCTTCTTCGATCACGTCCGCTATCTCGATGCGCTGATCGACGGGCTCGGCATCTCCTCGGCCTATCTCGTCGCGCAGGACTGGGGCACGGCGCTCGCCTTTCATCTCGCCGCGCGCCGGCCGGACTTCGTGCGCGGCCTTGCCTTCATGGAGTTCATCCGGCCGATGCCGACCTGGCAGGACTTTCACCACACCGAGGTCGCGGAGGAGCAGGACCACGCCGAGGCGGCGAGGGCCGCGTTCCGTAAATTCAGGACGCCGGGCGAGGGCGAGGCCATGATCCTCGAGGCCAACGCATTCGTTGAACGCGTGCTGCCCGGTGGCATCGTGCGCAAGCTCAGCGGCGATGAGATGGGGCCCTATCGCGCGCCATTCCCGACGCCGGAGAGTCGCCGTCCCGTTCTCGCCTTTCCCCGCGAGCTGCCGATTGCAGGCGAGCCTGCCGACGTCTACGCGACGCTGCAATCCGCGCATGCCGCGCTCGCCGCATCGTCCTATCCAAAACTGCTGTTCTCGGGCACGCCCGGTGCACTCGTCGCTCCGGAATTCGCCGAGCGGTTCGCTCGCTCGCTGAAGCATTGCGCGCATGTTCATCTCGGAGCCGGGCTGCACTTCCTCCAGGAGGATCACCCCGAGGCGATCGGCCATTCTGTCGCCGGCTGGATTGCCGGCATCGAGGCGGCGCGTCCGCAGCTTGCGGCGTGACGGAAACGACCTTCTGAACCTCTCCCGCTTGCCGGAGAGGTCGGCATTCGGCGGCCATTTGGCCGCCGTTCTGGAACAAGCCGAGGTCTCTCCTCTTGGGGATTCTCGATTGCGGAGGCACCCTCAACCCTCTCCCGCAAGCGGGAGAGGGAGTGCACCTCCGCCGCGGCGTGGGCTAATTTCCGGAATCGGAATGCTGCGCTGCAGTGTACCCGGCAAGCCCCGCGCACAACGCGGCCCTTCGCCCCTCTTTCAACAGGCCGGCGCGGCCCATAGATTGATTTCGGCTTAAGGCGTGACGGAACATTGTGCGGCTGAAATCATCAAAACTTCATGGCGGCTGCGCAGGATTGCCAGGGAGATTCGCGTCAAGCCTTGCCGCCGAAAGCGCCAAACCCTGCACCGGGAGCTCGCAACCTGCCTAAAACATTGAAGGCACGCGTTTTTGTTCGAATTGCCGAATTCCACTCCGCGCCGAAACGCGCTAGTGGAGAGGCGGGGGGCGTGCGCGATGCCGGAGCCGTCGGTGAGGGGCCGTCGAGCGCCTGTGCGTCGTTCGCCTGTTCGCCGGCCGTCCTGGCCGCTGATGTGTTGTTCGAGGTCTAGATGCTGGAAGCCATACGCAGGGCGATGACGTTTCTGCGCCAGAAGCAAATCCTGCATAAGCTTGGCGTTGTGGTCAGCGTCGCGGTCATCGGCATCGCTTGCTATGTGCTCTACCACATGCTGCGCGGCATCGATGTCAACGAGGTCCTCGAGGCGATCAAGAGCACCGAGCCGAGCCAGATTGCGATGGCCGCGCTGTTCGTCGCTGCCGGCTATTTCACCCTGACCTTCTACGACCTGTTCGCCACGCGCGCGATCGGCCACGCCCACGTGCCCTACCGCATCAACGCGCTTGCCGCCTTCACCAGCTATTCGATCGGCCACAATGTCGGCGCCAGCGTCTTCACCGGCGGCGCGGTGCGGTATCGCATCTATTCGGCCTACGGGCTGAACGCGATCGATGTCGCGAAGATCTGTTTTCTCGCCGGCCTGACCTTCTGGCTCGGCAATGCCGCCGTGCTCGGCCTCGGAATCTCCTACCATCCGGAGGCGGCCGCCTCGATCGACCAGCTTCCGCCCTGGCTGAACCGCACGCTGGCGCTGATGATCATCATGGCGCTGGTCGCCTATGTGGTCTGGGTCTGGACCCAGCCGCGCGTGGTCGGCCGCGGGCCCTGGACCGTGGTGCTGCCGGGCGGACCGCTGACGCTGCTCCAAATCGCGATCGGCATCATCGACCTCGGCTTCTGTGCGCTGGCGATGTACGTGCTGGTCCCGGACGAGCCCAATCTCGGCTTCGTCGTGGTCGCGGTGATCTTCGTTTCAGCGACCCTGCTCGGCTTTGCCAGCCACTCGCCCGGCGGGCTCGGCGTGTTCGACGCCGCCATGCTGGTCGGCCTCTGGCAAATGGACCGGGAGGAACTCCTAGGCGGCATGCTCCTGTTCCGCGTGCTCTATTATCTGTCCCCCTTCGTCATATCTGTAATCTTGCTGACGTTTCGCGAAGTTATAATCGGTGCCCGATCGAAGCGCTTGCAACAGGCGGCGCTCAAGCTCGACCCCGGCCCGGCGCCTGAAGCCGCATATGTGAGAGAGCGCAGCGACGGCGGCGTCTGACCGGCGCAAAGCCCTTGAGATAAGGCCCTTAAGACAAGGCCGTTAGGACACGTCCTCCAGGAGAAGCCCGCCCGATGGCGATTGACGCCCCTTCTTCTCCCGCTGCCCAGCCCTGGTCCGACCGGCTGCGGCACTCGACCATCATCCTGATCGCCGCGGCGCTGGCGCTGTCGGTGGTGGTCTCGCTCGGGGAATTGTCGGCGCTGCACGCCATTGCCGTGTTCCTCTGCATCGCCGCCGCGGCGCTGATTCCCTGGCGACTGCACGATACGGCCGCCTCGCGCGACGATGTCAGGCGCATCAACCCGGTCGAGAGCGCCGCGGTGGCCGCGGTCGTCGCCGGCATGCCGGATCCGGCCGTGCTGCTCGACCGCGCCGGCCGCGTCATCCATCTCAATGCCGCGGCCGCCCAGCTCGCGCCGGCGCTGCGGCGGAACGAGCTTGCCCAGTTCGCGCTGCGCTCGCCGGAGATCATCACGGCGCTGCGCGAGTCGATCGCGACCACGGAGCCGCGGCGCGCGACCTATCTAGACCACGTCCCGGTCGATCGCTGGATGGAGCTGATCATCACGCCGGTGCCGGTGCCGACCTCGTTCGGCGGCGCCGACAAGTGCATGCTGATGACGTTCCACGACCAGACGCCGCTGCGCCGGGTCGAGGAGATGCGCGCCGACTTCGTCGCCAATGCCAGCCACGAGCTGCGTACGCCGCTCGCCGCGCTGTCGGGCTTCATCGACACGCTGCAGGGCCAGGCCAAGGACGATCCCAAGGCGCGGGAACGCTTCCTCGGCATCATGCACAACCAGGCCACCCGCATGGCGCGCCTGATCGACGATCTGCTCTCGTTGTCGCGGGTCGAGCTGTCGGCCCATGTCCGGCCCGACACCCTGGTCGACCTGCTGCCGATCATCCGCCAGGTCGCCGACGGGTTGGAGCCGCTGGCGCGCGAGCGCCAGGTCGAGGTCGAGATCCATCTGCCGGAGCCGCCGGTGATGATCGCGGGTGACCGCGAGGAGCTGCTCCGCCTGTTCGAGAACCTGATCGAAAATGCGCTCAAATACGGCGCCTCGGGCGGACGCGTCATCGTGTCGCTGACCCCCAGCGCAGCCGCTGATGGAACTCAGGAAATCCGGGTCATGGTCCGCGATTTCGGCCCCGGGATCGCGCCCGAGCACCTGCCGCGGCTGACCGAGCGGTTCTATCGGGTCGACGTCGGCGACAGCCGCTCGCAGGGCGGCACCGGGCTCGGATTATCGCTGGTGAAACATATTCTTAACCGTCATCGCGGCCGGCTTTTGATCGAAAGCGTGCCCCGGCAGGGGGCTACCTTTACCGCCTGTTTTCCCCAGGCGAAGCCCCCGGTTCAGCTCTGAAACTCAAGCGATTTCAATCGCTTG
The DNA here is from genome assembly GCF_029714325.1 of Bradyrhizobium sp. CB1717. Lineage (NCBI taxonomy): Bacteria > Pseudomonadati > Pseudomonadota > Alphaproteobacteria > Hyphomicrobiales > Nitrobacteraceae > Bradyrhizobium > Bradyrhizobium sp. CB1717. The sequence goes on along the minus strand of NZ_CP121666.1, from coordinate 8,942,819 downwards.
GTGGTGTCATCCGACTGTCACGAAACCTTCGTAAAAGCACAGCCGACTGCTCTTAAAGGGGCGGCGCGGGGAGCGCGATCGGGCGCGGATGGCGCTTCGCTCCCCTGTATGGAGACCAGCATGAATTTCATCAAAACGATCGTCGCTGCCGGCTTGGTCGCCGCAACGACGACGGCGGCCTTTGCCGCCGATATCACGGGTGCCGGTGCGACCTTCCCGTTCCCGATCTATTCCAAGTGGGCTGACGCCTACAAGAAGGAGACCGGCAACGGTCTGAACTACCAGTCGATCGGCTCGGGCGGCGGCATCAAGCAGATCCAGGCCAAGACCGTGACCTTCGGCGCCAGCGATGCGCCCCTCAAGGCTGAGCAGCTCGAGAAGGACGGCCTCGTCCAGTGGCCGATGGTGATGGGCGCCATCGTTCCCGTCGTCAACATCGAAGGCGTGAAGCCCGGCGAGATGGTGTTCGACGGCGAGACGCTGGCCAGCATCTATCTCGGCAAGATCACCAAGTGGGACGACGCCGCGATCAAGAAGCTGAATCCGAACGTGAAGCTGCCGTCGGAAGCCATCACCGTGGTTCGCCGCTCGGACGGTTCGGGCACCACCTTCAACTTCACCAACTACCTCGCCAAGGCCAGCGCGGACTGGAAGAGCAAGGTCGGCGAGGGAACCGCGGTCGAGTGGCCGGTCGGCGTCGGCGCCAAGGGCAACGAAGGCGTGTCGGGCAACATCAGCCAGACCAAGAACTCGATCGGCTACGTCGAGTACGCCTATGCCAAGCAGAACAAGCTGACCTACACCGGTCTCGTCAACAAGGCCGGCAAGCCGGTGCAGCCGACCGTCGAGGCCTTCCAGGCGGCCGCCTCCAACGCCGACTGGGCCAAGGCGCCCGGCTACTACGTCATCCTGACCGACCAGCCCGGCGACAAGTCCTGGCCGATCACCGCGGCGACCTTCATCCTCATGCACAAGGAAGCCACCGACAAGGCGGCCTCGCAGGAAGCCATCAAGTTCTTCCGCTGGGCCTTCAAGAACGGCGGCAAGGCGGCTGAAGAGCTCGACTACATCCCGATGCCCGAAGGCGTCGTGACCCTGATCGAGAAGACCTGGGCTGCCGAGATCAAGAGCTAAGGCGCTCCTGTCCCGGACATGGTGCCGGAATGATCTCCAAGATCTCCGCTCCGGATCGGCCTGGTGCCGCATCCGGAGCGCGCCACCAACAACAAGCGTATATGAATAACGGGTACAGGGGATCGGCGTGGCTGAGATGGCTGTCGAGAGCAACGTAATTGATGCTGCCGGACCGTATGATCGCGCCAAGGCCTTGAGCGCGTTCAAGCTCGGCGATCTCACCTTCTACTGGATCACGCGGCTGTCCGCGATTTCGGTGCTGCTCATTCTCGGCGGCATCATCATCTCGCTGATCGTCGGCGCCTTCCCGGCGATGAAGGAGTACGGCATCTCCTTCCTGTGGACGCAGCGCTGGGCGCCGTCGGCCGATCCGCCCGTGCTCGGTGCGCTCGGGCCGATGTATGGCACGCTCGTCACCTCCTTCATCGCCATGCTGATCGCCATCCCGGTTGGTCTGGGCATTGCGATCTTCCTCACCGAGCTGTGCCCGCAATGGCTGCGCCGCCCGATCGGCATGGCGGTCGAGCTGCTCGCCGGCATCCCCTCGATCATCTACGGCATGTGGGGCTTCTTCGTGCTCGGCCCGTTCCTGGCCAACACGTTCCAGCCCTTCATGATCAAGATCTTCGACGGCGTTCCTGTGCTCGGCGCGATCTTCGCAGGTCCCCCGTCCTATCTCAGCCTGTTCAATGCGGCGCTGATCCTCGCCATCATGGTGCTGCCCTTCATCACCTCGATCTCGGTCGACGTGTTCAAGACCGTGCCGCCGGTGCTGAAGGAAGCCGCCTACGGCGTCGGCTGCACCACTTGGGAAGTCGTCCGCAGTGTGGTGATCCCCTACACCCGCGTCGGCATCATCGGCGGCGTCATGCTGGCGCTGGGCCGCGCGCTCGGCGAGACCATGGCGGTGACCTTCATCATCGGCAACTCCTTCCGGATCTCGTCGTCGATCTTCGCGCCCGGCACCACGATCTCGGCGGCGATCGCATCCGAGTTCGCCGAGAGCGATGGCCTGCACCAGTCCGGCCTGATCCTGCTCGGCCTCTTGCTGTTCGTGCTGACGTTCTTCGTGCTCGCGGCCGCGCGGCTGATGCTGCTGCGTCTCGAAAAGAAGGCGGGGAAGTAACATGAACCCGATCTACGTACGCCGCCGCCGCAAGGACATCATCGTCCGCGGGCTCTGTATCGGTGCCGCCGCCTTCGGCGTGACCTGGCTCGCGCTGATCCTGATGACGCTGCTCTATAACGGCCTCGCCGGCCTGAACCTCGAGATCTTCGTCGCGGACACGCCGCCTCCGGGCTCGACCGAAGGCGGCCTGCGCAACGCCATCGTCGGCTCGATCATCATGACCGTGATCGGCGTCGGCATCGGCGCGCCGCTCGGCCTGTTCGCCGGCACCTACCTCGCCGAATACGGTCGCAACGACAAGCTGACCTCGGTGATCCGCTTCATCAACGACATCCTGCTCTCGGCGCCCTCGATCATCATCGGCCTGTTCATCTACGGCGCGGTGGTGGTGCCGATGCGCGGCTTCTCGGCGATTGCGGGCGCGCTTGCGCTAGCCGTGATCGTCATCCCGGTGGTGCTGCGCACGACCGAGGACATGCTGCTGCTGGTGCCGAACGCGCTGCGCGAGGCCGCCTCCGCGCTCGGCCTGCCGCGCTCGCTGGTGATCAAGCGCATCGCCTATCGTGCGGCCCGATCGGGTCTCATCACCGGCGTGCTGCTCGCCACCGCCCGCGTCGCCGGCGAGACCGCGCCGCTGCTCTTCACCGCGCTGTCGAACCAGTTCTTCAGCCTCGGCCTGAACAAGACGATGGCGAACCTGCCGGTTACCATCAACAACTTCGTGCAGAGCCCCTACGCCTACTGGAAGCAGCTCGCCTGGAGCGGCGCGCTGCTGATCACGATCACCGTGCTTGCCCTGAACATTGGCGCGCGCATCCTCGGCGCCGAGAGGACTGCAAAATGACCGATCTTTCCGTATCCGTGAGTTCCAACGCCCATCTGGCCTCGCAGCCGTTGCCGGAAGCGCCCGCCAAGGTGACGGTGCGCAACCTCAACTTCTATTACGGCGAGCACCACGCGCTGAAGAACATCAACCTGACGCTCGGCAGCAACCGCGTCACGGCGTTCATCGGCCCGTCGGGCTGCGGCAAGTCGACCCTGCTGCGCATCTTCAACCGGATGTACGACCTCTATCCGGGCCAGCGCGTCACCGGTCAGCTGATGCTCGACCAGACCAACATCCTCGACCCGAAGCTGGACCTGAACCTGCTGCGCGCCCGCGTCGGCATGGTGTTCCAGAAGCCGACGCCGTTCCCGATGACGATCTACGAGAACATCGCCTTCGGCATCCGCCTCTATGAGAAGATCTCGAAGTCCGAGATGGACGACCGGGTCGAGAAGGCGCTGCGCGGCGGCGCGCTGTGGAACGAGGTCAAGGACAAGCTCAACGCCTCGGGCCTGTCGCTCTCCGGCGGCCAGCAGCAGCGCCTCTGCATCGCCCGCACCGTCGCGGTGCGGCCTGAAGTGATTTTGTTCGACGAGCCCTGCTCGGCGCTCGATCCGATCTCGACCGCCAAGGTCGAGGAGCTGATCCAGGAACTGTCCGAGAACTACACGATCGCGATCGTCACCCACAACATGCAGCAGGCGGCGCGCGTCTCCGACAAGACCGCTTTCATGTATCTCGGCGAGCTGATCGAGTTCGACGACACCAGCAAGATCTTCACGTCGCCGACCGATCGGCGCACGCAGGATTACATCACCGGCCGGTTCGGCTGAGGAGACGGGACATGGGTTCTGAACATACCGCAAAGGCTTTCGACACCGACCTCCAGGAGCTCACCCGCCTGGTCGCCGAGATGGGCGGCATCGCCGAGCGCATGATCGTCGATTCCGTCGATGCGCTGATCCGCCGCGACGTCGCGCTCGGCCAGCGCGTCGTCACCATCGACGCCGAGCTCGACGCGCTGCAGAAGAAGATCGAGGAGCGCGCCGTGCTCACCATCGCCCGCCGCCAGCCGATGGCGGTGGATCTGCGCGAGATCGTCGGCGCCATGCGCGTTGCGACCGATCTCGAGCGCATCGGCGACCTCGCCAAGAACATGGGAAAGCGCGTCGCCGCGCTCGATGCCGACTTCCATCCGCTCAAACTGTTCCGCGGCCTGGAGCACATGACCGACCTCGTGCAGCAGCAGGTCAAGTCGGTGCTGGACGCCTATGCCGCGCACGATCTGCCGGCTGCGATGGCGGTGTGGAAGGGCGACGAGGAAGTCGACGCCATCTGCACCTCGCTGTTCCGCGAGCTCCTCACCTACATGATGGAGGATCCGCGCAACATCTCGTTCTGCATCCATCTGATGTTCTGCGCCAAGAACATCGAGCGGATCGGCGATCACGCCACCAACATCGCCGAGACCGTGTTCTACATGATCGAGGGCCAGGCCATCACCGACAAGCGGCCGAAGGGCGACATGACGACCTTCGCCACGACGGTCCCGAATACCTGAAGACTTAAGGAGCGACGACACCATGGGCGCACGCATTATGGTGGTTGAGGACGAGGAAGCTCTCACCGAGCTTCTCCGCTACAACCTCGAAGGCGACGGCTATGACGTCGAGACGGTGATGCGCGGCGACGATGCCGACACCCGCCTCAAGGAGCACATCCCCGACCTGATCGTGCTCGACTGGATGCTGCCGGGCCTCTCGGGCATCGAGCTGTGCCGGCGGCTGCGGACCCGTCCCGAGACCAAGCAGCTTCCCATCATCATGCTCACCGCGCGCGGCGAGGAGAGCGAGCGGGTGCGCGGGCTTGCGACCGGCGCCGACGACTACATCGTCAAGCCGTTCTCGGTGCCGGAGCTGCTGGCGCGCGTGAAGGGCCTCCTGCGGCGCGCGAGCCCTGAGCGGCTCGCCACCGTGCTCGCCTATGGCGACATCGAGCTTGATCGCGACAAGCGCCGCGTCGCGCGCTCGGGCCGGCCGATCGATCTCGGCCCGACCGAATATCGCCTGCTGGAGTTCTTCCTGGAGCATCCCGGCCGCGTGTTCTCGCGTGAGCAGTTGCTCGACAGCGTCTGGGGCCGCGACATCTACATCGACGAGCGCACCGTCGACGTCCATATCGGCCGCCTGCGCAAGCTGCTCAATCTCGGTCGCGAGCAGGACCCGATCCGCACCGTCCGCGGCGCCGGCTATGCGCTCGACGATCGCTTTGCGAAGGCCGAGCAGACGTAAGCTGGTTTGGGGGCTATTGCCGCAGCATGGGTGTCGTCCCGGCCGAGTGCGCAATTGCGCACGGGGGCCGGGACCCATACCGCGTGATCTATCGATGAAGCGCGGTGCAAGTTGCGCGGCGCAGCCGCGTCACAGAGAGTCTTCGCCAAACCGCATTCGGTGGTTATGGGTCCCGGCCTTCGCCGGGACGACAGCGGAGTGTGTTGAGCCGTCATCGTGTGACGGCTGCTTCTTGATCTCAGAACAAGCTCACCGCGTGCCCGGCTTGGCCGGCGCGCGACGGCGGTCCGCCGCCGGCTGATACGCCACGCGCGAGTGCTGGGCGCAGTAGGGCAGGCCCGACAGCGCCTTGCCGCCGCAAAAGAAGAAATCCGGGCTCGAGGGATCGCCGACCGGCCAGTGGCAGGTCGCCTCGTTCAATTCGAGCAGCGACAGCCGCTGGCTCATCGGCACCACGTTGTCGTAGGTCACAGGCTCCGCCTCGACTTCGACCTCGAAGGCCTGTGCCAGCGCGGTGTTGCCGCGTGCGATGGGGCGGCTGACCCGCATCATGTGCTGAGCCGGACGCGCCTTGCGCGGCCGGGGAGCTGCCGATGAGGGGCTCTTGGCGCGGCCGGACAGGCCGAGCCTGTGCACCTTGCCGATCACGGCATTACGGGTCACGTTGCCGAGCTCGGCTGCGATCTGGCTGGCCGACAATCCGGCCTCCCAGAGCTTTTTCAGCTGCTCGACGCGATCGTCGGACCAGGTCAAAACCGTCATTGCACCCTTTCCCTCGCCGTGCGGCTGCCGTCCTGGCGCCTTGCGGCGAATGCCTAAGCCTCGAAAAACCCGTGCCGCCAGAATCCCTTAAGGCTCGCCGGGCGTAACCAGAACGCCCGAACGTTTACGCCGGTACATGAGGACTTAGAGGATCAGAACTGCTGCACGAGATGTCGTATCTGACAAGCCAAACGCTACAATATGGCGTGACTCACGCGCAAGAGTCAGCCGACTCGCTTCCACATGTTCCGTGGCAAAAACCCCGCAAATCCGGCACCGCAAGACTACGGATTCAGCGTTTCGCGGGGCTTTCGGGCGGCATTGACACCCGTTCTACCCGGCATAAGATAGTGTCACGTGCCGCCCTTAAAAGGCGGCACGTTTCGTTTTCCGGGCCGGTCAATGGTGCGCTGCGTGAGCGCGTTGAGGCCGTCCGCAACATCAAGTGATCGTCATGACTAACAGCGCCGCGCCGCATTTGCTCCCCGTTTTCGCCAGGGCCGACCTCGGTTTCGAGCGCGGCGAAGGCTGCTGGCTGATCGCGACCAATGGCGAGCGCTATCTCGATTTCACCTCGGGCGTCGCGGTGAACGCGCTTGGCCACGCCCATCCCGCGCTGGTCAAGGCGCTGCAGGAGCAGGCGACCAAGCTCTGGCACATGTCGAACCTGTTCCAGAGCCCGGACGGCGAGAAACTCGCCGCACGTCTGTGCCAGGAAAGCTTCGCGGACTTCGTGTTCTTCTGCAATTCCGGCGCCGAGGCGCTGGAAGGCGTGATCAAGCTGGTCCGCCATCATCACTTCTCCAAGGGTCATCCGGAGCGCTACCGCATCATCACCTTCGAGGGCGCCTTCCATGGCCGCACGTTGGCGACGCTGGCTGCGACGGGATCTGCAAAATATCTCGAAGGGTTCGGTCCGCCGATGGACGGTTTCGACCAGGTCCCGCACGGTGACATCGAAGCCGTGAAGAAGGCGATCGGTCCGCAGACCGCCGGCATCCTGGTCGAGCCGATCCAGGGTGAGGGCGGCGTACGTTCGTCGACGCCCGCTTTCCTCAAGGCGTTGCGTCAGCTCTGCGACGAGAAGGGACTGCTGCTCGCCTTCGACGAGGTGCAGACCGGCATGGGCCGCACCGGCGATCTCTTCGCCCATCGGCGCACCGGCGTTACACCTGATGTGATGTCGCTCGCCAAGGCGCTCGGCGGCGGCTTCCCGATCGGCGCGGTGCTGGCCACCGCGGAGGCGGCAGCCGGCATGGGCCCCGGCTCGCACGGCTCGACCTTCGGCGGCAATCCGCTGGCGATCTCGGCTGCCAATGCCGTGCTCGACGTCATGCTCAAGCCCGGCTTCTTCGACCACGTCCAAAAGATGTCGCTGCTGCTCAAGCAGAAGCTCGCCTCCGTGATCGACCGTCACCCTGACGTCGTCAGCGAAGTGCGTGGCGAGGGCCTCTTGATCGGCATCAAGGCTGTGGTGCCCTCGGGCGATCTCGTTGCGGCCTTGCGCAATGAAAAACTGCTGACGGTCGGCGCCGGCGACAATGTCGTGCGCTTCCTGCCGCCCTTGATCGTCACCGAAGCCGAGATCGAGGACAGCGTCACGCGGTTAGAGCGCGCCTGCGCTGCGATCTCGTCCAGCCAGACCAAGCGGGCGGCAAGCTGATGAGCAGGTCGCCGAAGCACTTCCTGGATATCAACGAGCTGCCGTTGTCGGAGCTCAAGAGCATGCTCGACGCCTCCTCCGCCATGAAGGCGAAGCAGAAGGCGCATCAGCCGGTGAAGCCGCTCGAAGGCAAGACGCTGGCGATGATCTTCGAGCGTCCCTCGACGCGCACCCGCGTCTCGTTCGACGTCGCCATGCGTCAGCTTGGCGGCGAGCCCATCATGCTCACCGGCGCCGAGATGCAGCTCGGCCGCGGCGAGACCATCGCCGACACCGCGCGCGTGCTGTCGCGCTATGTCGACGCCATCATGATCCGCATCCTCAACCATGATGCGCTGCTGGAGCTTGCCGCGAATGCGACCGTGCCCGTCATCAACGGCCTGACGCGGCGCTCGCATCCCTGCCAGGTGATGGCGGACCTCCTCACCTATCAGGAGCATCGCGGCCCGATCGAGGGCCGGACGGTGGCCTGGACCGGCGATGACAACAACGTGCTGGCGTCCTGGGCCCACGCCGCCGAGCGCTTCAAATTTCAGCTCAATGTCGCAACGCCCCCGGAACTCGCGCCGAAGAAGGCGATGCGCGACTGGATCAAGGCAACAGGCGCTCCGATCGTGCTCGGCACCGATCCCGAAGCCGCCGTGAAGGGCGCCGATTGCGTCGTCACGGATACCTGGGTGTCGATGGGCGACAAGGAGGGTGAGCGCCGCCACAACGTGCTCAAGCCCTACCAGGTCAATTCGAAGCTGATGTCGCTGGCGAAGCCCGACGCGCTGTTCATGCACTGCCTGCCGGCCCATCGCGGCGAGGAGGTCACCGACGAGGTGATCGACGGCCCGCAATCGGTCGTGTTCGACGAGGCCGAAAACCGCCTGCACGCGCAGAAGGGCATTTTGGCCTGGTGCTTCGACGCGGTGAAGTAGCGGCGCAGTCGCGTAAAATTGGATCCTCGTCCTGGCGAAAGCCAGGACCCATTACCACCGGCCGTGGTTTGGCGAAGGTTGGCAATTGTCATCTCGCGCCCCAACTCCCGCTTGGGGTAATGGGTCCTGGCTTTCGCCAGGACGACACTGAGTTTGTACTCGCTTGCATGCCATCCCATCGCCGGAACACACCCCCTTCCATTCCCCGCTCTCCGACCCCAGATAAAGCGCCATGGTTTTTCAATCCCCTGACATGAAAACCGGGCCTGAAGGCCCGGTTCGCGCGCCATCCGCCGTTCCGGTCGACGACGCCGTGCTGCCCTACGAGGTCGACGCGCTCGATGTGCGCGGTCGCCTGGTGCGGCTTGGCCCTGCGCTCGACGACATCCTGACCAAGCACGATTATCCCGCGCCCGTCGGCAAGCTGCTCGGCGAGGCCATCGTGCTGGCGACGCTGCTCGGCTCGGCGCTGAAATTCGAGGGCCGCTTCATCCTGCAGGCCCAGACCGATGGTCCGGTGTCGTTCCTGGTCGTCGACTACAAGGCACCGGATCATCTGCGCGCCTATGCGCGCTACGACGCCTCGCGCCTCGGTGCGGCGAAGGATTCCGGCACGCTGCTCGGCCGCGGCCATCTCGCCATGACCATCGACCAGGGCCCCGACATGAGCCGCTACCAGGGCCTGGTCGCACTCGACGGCGGCAGCCTGGAAGACGCCGCCCACGAATATTTCCTCCGCTCCGAGCAGATTCCGACCAAGGTGCGGCTTGCGGTCGGCGAGGAGTGGCGCAGTAGCGACGGCGGCAAGCATCGCTGGCGCGCCGGCGGCATGCTGATGCAGTTTTTGCCGAAGGCGCCGGAGCGCGCGCGGCAGGCGGATCTGCATCCCGGCGATGCACCCGACGGCGCCGAGGTGCACAGCGTCGCGGAAGACGACGCCTGGGTCGAGGCGCGCTCGCTGATCGAAACCGTCGAGGACGTCGAACTGATCGATCCCGAACTCTCCGGCGAGCGGCTGCTCTATCGCCTCTTTCACGAGCGCGGCGTGCGCGTGTTCAATCCGCTGTCCCTGAAGGCGCAATGCTCCTGCTCGCGCGACGCAGTCGCGTCCATGCTGAAGAGCTTCTCGCACGACGACCGCGCCGCGATGGTCAAGGACGACAAGGTCGTCGTCACCTGCGAGTTCTGCAGCTCGGTGTATCAGTTCACGCCGCACGAGGCGGGCGTGGAGGACGCGTAAGTCCATCCTCCGTCATTGCGGGCGCAGCGAAGCAATCCAGAAACCCTCGGCGGAAAGACCCTGGATTGCTTCGCTCCGCTCGCGATGACCATGGGGAGGCAGCTTGCCGAGCGCTCGGACATCGTGGGGTGGGCAAAGGCGCAACGCGCCGTGCCCACCACCCCCTGCGCAATTGCAATGGTGATTGGTGGGCACGCTTCGCTTTGCCCACCCTACGGCACCGCGCTAGTTCAACACCCGCTTATTGTCCGGGCTGTCCAGCGAGAACGTCGGCACGTCGATCTCGAAGCGCTCGCCGGTTTCGCTGACCATCTGGTAGCGGCCGGTCATGAAGCCGGAGGCGGTCGTGAGTGGCACGCCGGAGGTGTATTCGAACCGCTCGCCGGGGGCGAGCGTCGGCTGCTCGCCGACCACGCCCTCGCCCTTGACCTCCTGCTGGCGGCCGGTGGCGTCGGTGATGATCCAGTGCCGCGTCTTGAGCTGCACGGTCTCATCGCCGGAATTGGTGATGACGATGGTGTACGACCAGAAATAGCGGGAGCGGTCGGCCGACGACTGCTCCGGAACAAAGTTCGGCTCGACGGTCACTTCGATCTGGCGGGTCACGGCGCGGTACATGGCTGCCATCATACCGAAATCCGGCGCCGGAACCAAACCCCGGCGGCAGTTTTGGCGACATCGTGCCGCCAGAATTGGCGAGGAAGTACACCCCCATGTGATCCGGCCGCTTTGCGAGATGACGGCCGGACCGGTACACTCCTTCAACGTCGCGATTTGGGTGAGGGTTTTTAGGCCCCGATGACCATTGCTGACCAAGTGACGGGATCGACCATCGCGGGAACCGCCAAACCTGCGGAGCCGCGTGCGGCCGCCATCTCGCTGCCCGCCATCGGCGAGCGCGAGCTCCGCCTTGACCTGTTCCGCGGGCTGGCGCTGTGGCTGATCTTCATCGACCATCTGCCGACGAGCCTGCTGACCTGGTTCACGATCCGCAATTACGGCTTCAGCGACGCCACCGAGATCTTCATCTTCATCTCCGGCTACACCGCCGCCTTCGTCTATGGCCGCGCGATGCTGGAGGGCGGCGTCGTCATCGCCACCGCGCGCATCCTGCGGCGGGTCTGGCAGATCTATGTCGCGCACGTCTTCCTGTTCACGATCTTCCTCGCCGAGATCTCCTATGTGGCGACCCGTTTCGAGAACCCGCTCTACACCGAAGAGATGGGGATCATGGACTTCCTCAAGCAGCCCGACGTCACCATCGTGCAGGCGCTGCTGCTGCGTTTCCGTCCCGTCAACATGGACGTGCTGCCGCTGTATATCGTCCTGATGCTGGCGCTGCCCGTGATCCTGTGGTCGATGCGGTGGAAGCCCGACGTCACGCTGGGCCTTTCCGTCCTGCTCTACGCGGTGACCTGGGAATACGATCTCTACTTCTCCGCTTATCCGAACGGCTTCTGGGCCTTCAATCCGCTGGCCTGGCAATTGCTCTTCGTCTTCGGTGCATGGTGTGCGCTCGGAGGTGCGCGGCGCATGTCGCGTATTTTAGCGTCGCCGGTAACGATGTGGATCTCGATCGCCTATATCGTGGCGGCGTTCTACGTGACGCTGACCTGGTATCTGCCGCAGCTGTCCCATCTGATGCCGAAGCGGCTCGAGCAGTGGATGTATCCGATCGACAAGACCGATCTCGACGTTTTGCGTTTCACGCATTTCCTGGCGCTGGCCGCGCTCACCGTGCGCTTCCTGCCGCGGGACTGGCCGGGTCTGAAATCGCAGTGGCTGCGGCCGCTGATCCTGTGCGGCCAGCATTCGCTCGAGATCTTCTGCCTCGGCGTCTTCCTCGCCTTCGCCGGTCATTTCATCCTGGCCGAGGTCTCCGGCGGCGCAGCCATGCATGCGCTGATTAGTCTCTCCGGAATCCTGATCATGTGGGGCGTTGCATGGGTGATTTCGTGGTACAAACGCGTGGCTGACAAGAGCGGTGCGAAAACCAAAAACGCCGTCGGCAACGCCGATCTGGCGGGAGGGGGCTGATGAAGGCGAAGGTTCTCCTGAGCCTGATCCTGCTATGCGGTTACCTCGCCGCGCCCCAGGCGCGTGCGGACGATGCTGCGCCTGCCGCGCCGGCCGTACCCCCAGCCTGCGAATTGCCGTCCTATCTGCTCAGCAGTGAAAGCCAGCTTCCCAAGGTCGCCGAGGCCGTCAAATCGGGCAAGCCGCTGGAAATCCTGGTCATCGGCAGCCGCTCGACCACGATTCCGGCCTCCGAGGACGCCTCCTATCCGGCGCGCATGCAGGCCATCCTGAAGGACAAGCTGCCACCGTCGGAGGCCGTGCACGTCTCCGTAGAAATACAGAGCAAGAAAACGGCAGAGGAGGCGGCCACCACCTTCGTTAAGCTGATGGAAGCAAAAAGGCCTACTTTGGTCATCTGGCAGACCGGGACCGTGGATGCTATCCGAGCCATTGATCCCGACGATTTTCGCGGTGCTGTGACCGAAGGGGTTGCCGCGCTGCAAAATGCAGGGGCTGACGTCGTGTTGATGAACTTGCAGTACAGCCCGCGCACAGAGACCATGATCTCGGTGCCGCCCTATCTCGACAATATGCGGGTGGTGGCGCAGGAGCATGACATTCCGCTGTTCGACCGTTTCGCGATCATGCGGCAGTGGAATGACCAGGGTCAGTTCGACCTGTTCAGCCCGTCCCGCGGGCCGGAGCTGGCGAAACAGGTCCATGATTGCCTTGGCCGGGCGTTGGCACAATTCGTGTTTGACGCAGCCCATCTGGGGCCGGCCCAGCAGCAAAATTGAGGTCTAGCGTTAATGAGTTCTCTCCGCCCTTTTTTCCCGACGGCATCGCTGGCTGCGACCGCAGCGGCAGCGCTGCTGTTGCTGACGCCGGCGTCGCCGTCGCGCGCGCAGGCACAAGCCGCGCAGGCGACGCAAGCACCGGCGCAAACCGCTAATCCCGCTCCCGCTTCGCGTTCCCAGACCACGGTCGCCGTGACGTCCCCCGAGCAGCGCGGCATCACCTCGCGCGCCATCGACAAGGTGAAGCAGGTCGCGAAATCCGCCGGTGACATCTTCAGCCGCGTGCCTTGCCTGCCGCCGAAGGGCGGCTCGAAGACGATGGGCTCGCTGCCGCATGTCGCGGCCAAGCTCGTTGCCGGCCAGCCCGTCGTGATCGTCGCGTTCGGCTCGTCGTCGACCGCCGGCTACGGCGCGAGTTCGCCCGATTTCAACTATCCGAACCGTCTCGCCACACAGCTGCGCCGACACTATCCGACCGCCGACATTACTGTCGTCAATGCCGGCGTCGGCGGCGAGGACGCGCCCGAGATGATGAAGCGCCTTCAGACGCAGGTGATCGACGTGCATCCGGACATGGTGATCTGGCAGGTCGGCACCAACGCCGTGCTGCGCAATCTCGATCCAGGCGATACCGCCAAGCTGGTCGAGGACGGCATCTCCCGCATCCAGGCCGCCGGCGGCGCCGACATCGTGCTGGTCGATCCGCAATATTCGCCGGCCGTCAATCAGCGTGCCGAGAGCGCCGGCAAGATGATCAAGCTGCTCGGCAAGGTCGCCGAGCTCCGCAAGGTCGGCATCTTCCCGCGCTTCGAGGTGATGCGCGACTGGCACGAGAACCAGTCGATCCCGGTCGAGAGCTTCGTCATCTCCGACGGCCTGCACATGAACGATTGGGGCTATGCCTGCTTCGCCCAGCTGCTCGGCGACGACATCATCCGCTCCGTCGGCCAGATCAAGCTCGGGGTGAACGTGCCGGCGGATGTGAGGACGTATCGGCCGATGTAGCGAGGTGCCGTAGGGTGGGCAAAGGCGCAAAGCGCCGTGCCCACCATCGCTCAGTGATACGAAGGAAGAAGACGTGGGCACGCTTTCGCTTTGCCCACCCTACGAGACCGCCGTCGCCTCACGCCTTCTCCAGCGCCGCCGTCAGATCCTCGATCAGATCATCCGCATGCTCCAGCCCTGCGGAGAAGCGGATAAAGCCCTCGCTGATGCCGAGCGCGGCGCGGTCTTCCGGCTTGAGGCGCTGATGCGTCGTGGTCGCCGGATGCGTGACGAGACTCTTGGCGTCGCCGAGATTGTTCGAGATCTTCGCAAGCTTCAGCTCGTTCAGCACGCGGAACGCCGCCGCCTTGCCACCCTTCACCTCGAAGCCGACCAGCGTCGAGCCGCCGCGCATCTGTTTCTTCACCAGCGCCGCCTGCGGATGATCGGCGCGGCCCGGATAGACCAGCCGCGAAATCTTCGGGTGGCTCGCCAGCACTTCGGCGATACGCGCGGCCGTGTCGGTCTGCGCGCGCACGCGCACGCCCAGCGTCTCCAGGCCCTTGAGCAGGACCCAGGCGTTGAACGGCGAAATCGACGGGCCGGTCTGGCGCATGAAATTATGCAGGTGCTCGGCGATGAAGGCTTCCGAAGACAGGATGATGCCGCCCAGACAGCGGCCCTGGCCGTCGATGTGCTTGGTTGCGGAGTAGACGACGACGTCGGCGCCCAGCGCCAGCGGGCTCTGCCAGATCGGCGTTGCGAACACATTGTCGACGACGAGCCGCGCGCCGCCGCTGTGCGCGATCTCGGCGATGCCGGGAATGTCGAGCACATCCAACGTCGGGTTGGTCGGGCTCTCCAGGAAGAACGTCTTGGTATTGGGCCTCAAGGCCCGCTGCCACTGGTCGAGATCGGCTCCGTCGACCAGCGTGGTCTCGATGCCGTAGCGCGGGAGCAGGTCCTGAATCACGTAGAGGCACGAGCCGAACAGCGCGCGGGAGGCGACCACATGATCGCCGGCCTTGAGCGGCGCCAGGATCGCGGTCGTCACCGCCGCCATGCCGGTTGCCGCCGAGCGGGCGGCTTCGGCGCCCTCGAGCTCGATCATGCGGCGCTCGAACATCGCAATGGTAGGGTTGGAGTAGCGCGAATAGATGAAGCCGGGGTCCTCGCCCTTGAACCGCGCCTCGCACTCCTCGGCGCTGTTGTAGACATAGCCTTGCGTCAAGAACAGCGCCTCCGACGTCTCGCCATATTGCGAGCGCAGGGTGCCGGAATGGACCAGGCGGGTTTCGGGACGGTAGGTGGCAGGCGACTTCGACATAGGACCCTCCGACATGACCGTTTCGTCGAAAACGGTCACAAAAAAACCGGCCTGGACAAAACCACGGGCCGGGATCACAGAGGTCCCCGGCCTGTTTAGCGACTTATTTAACGTGGCTGCAAGCCGGCCGGCTCAAATCACCACGGGATAAGTGATGCTCATATTCCGCAATGGCCTTTCCGTCAAGGCGTCCATCGGATAGCCGTAAAAGGCTAGTATTTCCTGCATGTCCGGATGCGTTTGACCCCTGACGAGGACCCCCGGTTGAGCTTCACGATCGCCGCCGACGCCAATGGTATCCTGCCCGACCGCATGATCGCGGCGATGGCGGAGGCAGGTCTCATCCTGCCCGCATACGATTTCGTCGAAAGCCAGATCCAGCCGGCCAGCCTCGATCTGCGTCTCGGCGACATCGCCTATCGCGTCCGTGCCAGCTTCCTGCCGGGGCCCGGCGCCACGGTGGCCGAGCGCATCGACGAATTGAAGCTGCACGAGTTCAGCCTTGCCGACGGCGCGGTGCTGGAGACCAACTGCGTCTACATCGTGCCGCTGCTCGAGAGCCTGGCGCTGCCGCCCGAAATCGTCGCAGCCGCAAATCCGAAAAGCTCGACCGGTCGTCTCGACGTTTTCACCCGCGTGATCGCCGACGGAACCCGCCGCTTCGACATGATCGGCGCCGGCTATCACGGCCCGCTCTATGCCGAGATCAGCCCGAAGACGTTCCCGGTCTTGGTGCGCGAGGGCTCGCGCCTCAGCCAAGTGCGCTTCCGCACCGGCGATGCGATCCTCAACGCCGACGAGCTCGATGCGCTGCACGCCACTGAGCGCCTCGTCGACATCGACGATGCCGATCTCTCGGGCGGCGTCGCCGTCTCCGTCGATCTCTCGGGCGAGAAAGCCAATGGCTTCGTCGGTTATCGCGCCAAGCGCCATACCGGTGTCGTCGACGTCGATCGCCGCGCCGGCTACGCCGTGGAGGATTTCTGGGAGCCGATCTCGGCCCGTCCCGATGGCAGCCTGATCCTGGATCCCGGCGAGTTCTACATCCTCGCCTCGAAGGAGGCGGTGCAGGTACCGCCTGATTACGCCGCGGAAATGGTGCCGTTCGATCCCTTGGTCGGCGAATTCCGCGTGCACTATGCCGGCTTCTTCGATCCCGGCTTCGGCTATGCCGGTGCGGGCGGGCTAGGATCGCGCGCCGTGCTCGAGGTGCGCTCGCGCGAAGTGCCGTTCATCCTCGAGCACGGCCAGATCGTCGGCCGCCTCGTCTACGAGAAGATGCTGGCACGCCCCGACGCGATGTACGGCCAGCGCATCGGGTCCAACTACCAGGCGCAGGGCCTCAAACTATCGAAGCATTTTCGGGTGTAGCCGCCATCACCGGGAATCTGCGTGAAGGCTGACGCAGCGCAGGTTGGGCGGGAGGTGAATCGTCGAACGGCCGTCTGAAGTCTCGTCTGGCGCCTCATCGCCCCAGCGCCAGCAACGTACGCGCCGCGACATCGGCGCTCAATCCCCAGACGATTGCGCTCAGATAGTCCGTCACTGGATTGGCGCCGAATGTTTGCGAGCCGTTGAGATAGATCGCCTCGAAGCCGATGAACGCGACGAGCAGGATGGCGGCGAACTTCAGGAACACCTGAAGCTTTGGCGCAACCTTCGCACGGAATGCCACTAGCCGTTGCTGAAGCCGGGATCCCGGCGACAGTTGCTGCGCCTGAGCGTTCGGGCGCGGGGCTGCGACGTCGTCGCCGGCCTGGTCCTGGTCGTTCGCCGGTAATGTCTCAGCGGCGAGCAAGGCTGTCTCGATGGACGACACCGTCGGACGTATGTCCTCGATGTCGCTCAACCCCAAGATGCTTCCCCTCAGCGCAGAGATGCGGGCCAGGATTCCATTATTTCGGAGAGTTTCGGCGCGCTCGCTGAGCCGGACCAGTCGCTCTGTCAATGCGATGCGCGCGTCTGCAGCGGTCGCGAGCGTAAGAATTGCGTCGAACTGGCCGCTCAGAAATTTCGTTCTCAAGTCGTTGAGGGTCGGTCCAAGCCATTCCCTGAACTCCGCCCGGACCGTTTGCACGCGTGCTTCGATCTCGAAGATCCTGTTCTGAGCCGAGACGATCTTGCTGCCGCGTTCATTGGACCACTTGGCAAGATGGCCGAGCAGAACGCCGATCAGGACCAGGAACAGGACAGTCCAGGGATTGCTGCGGACGGAAATGTCCACCGGGAGCAGCAGCCGGCGCTGCCCCCCGTTCAGGGCGATCTCGCCTGTGCCGGTATATTTGCCCGGTGCGGAAGCTGAAGTATCGACGAAAAGCACCGCACCTTGCCTGGTGGATCGAAGCTCGGCCGTCCCGGTCAGCGGTCCCTGGCCTCCTTCCGCCATCAACTGCACGCTGCCACTCGTCCCCGTCACCTCCACGCCTTCAGGCAGTCCCGGGATGGTTATCGGAAAGCTCCCCTTCGCCGGACGTTGGGCAAGCAATGCAGACCAGGGGAGGACCGTCGACGCCGAAGTCATCGCCTTGCTCAACGTGGCTGGCTGCATCGCGATCGGCTGCGCCGCGGGATATTGGACGGTAAGTTTCAGCTTGATCGTTTCGGTCGGCTGGCCGTTGACGCGGACCGCGATATCTCCGGAAAAGATGCCGTATCGGGACGGGAGCGCGTTGATCGCGATTTCAAAGGCTGAGATGCCCGTCACTTCGGTCTTCGGCGGAGCCAGCGGAGTGATGCGGACTTGCCCGCCATCGATCAAAGCCGCTGGAAGGCCTGCCGGGGCCGAGCGTGTCAGATCCGTGGTTACAAACTGGATGGTCGGCGTGCCTGTCGTTTGAAACCGGATGGTCCGTGTTTCGCTCTGCTTGCCGGACTCGCCGACGATCTCGATCGGTGATGCTCCCAGAAATTGGGCAGTGCCATCCGAAGCTGTCGCGACATATTGTGCGTCGCCCCAAGCGCACGCCAGAGCAACCAATGCTGTCGGCAGAACCCGCCCATGAGCCCCCTCATCAATGGCGACACCACGGCATAGTATGTAGTAGAATGAGCCGTGGCGCACAACCAAAGAGAGCGCCGTGTGAGAATCCATATTTCCTTCAAACGAGGTAATACTGCGATGGCACCTCCTTTCAAGCAGCTGCAACCGGCCGAATTCGTGCACGTTGTCCAGCAGTTCGGCTGGCAGCCTGCGAAAACTCTTATCCACATGCATCATACTTGGCGGCCGAACCACAGCCAGTATCACGGGGTCGACTCGATTCAGGCGATGTACGACTATCACGTCAACACCAACCACTGGTCCGACATTGCCCAGCACGTGTCGCTTGCGCCCGACGGGACAATCTGGACGGGCCGCCCCTGGAACATGTCGCCCGCCAGTGCAGCCGGCTACAACAGCTCGCGCGTTTTCATGTTCGAGACGATCGGCGATTTCGACCAAGGCAAGGATCCGTTGACGGGTGCCCAACTCGACACAGTCGTCCTCGTTATCGCGACGCTGATGAAGAAGTTCGATCTGAGTGCATCGGCGTTGAAATTCCACAACGAGATGTCCACCAAGAGCTGTCCGGGAAGCGCGGTATCCAAGCAGGACATTCTCGACAAGGTCGGCGAATTCATAAATGCTGGCGGGAGCAATGACGCGGCGGCGTCGGTGCTGTCGGAAACGCGTCGGGCGGAAATCTTCGAGGCGATCGGGGCCGGTGCCGAGCAGGCGGATGCAATGCCGGAGGATGCCGGAGAATTGCCTGAGCACGATCCGGCCTACGAGGCGGCGATCTTGAACTCGCTGCCGCGGTAGAACGATCGCTTGCGACATCGGGACGCATCGTCGCGTGCGATGCGCTCCCCTGGAGCATTGATGTACTGTGGAAATCACCGGAACCCTGCGCGTGACTGATCGTGGCGAAGTCGGCGCTTTGCGCGGCATCGTCCGGCTTGAAGATGTGACGCTTGCTGATGCGCGTTCCCGGGTGATCGCGACGGGACCGATCGTGTTGCAACACGGAGAGGACGAAGGTCGCTTCAGCATATCGGTCCCCGACGACATCGAGCGGCGGGCGCAGTACATCTTGAGCGCGCGCTTGGAGGGAGAGCACTTGCAAACCGGACGGGCATGCGTGTTCGGAACCGTCGTTGCCTATCCGTGGCGGCCGCATGATCCTCCGCAAGACCATCTGATTGTTGCACGGCTCTGGACGCGTCAATCTAATTGAGAAGAAGTGGCGGGCTGCATGCCCAGGTTGCGCTTCATCCGAAATCGGTCTAATGTCGGGCGCGCTGAAATTTGAAGGGCGCAGAGCATAATTTGAAAAAAGAGGTTGTCCCGTGGCTGATAATGCGGAGTTTGTTTCGGGCACTCAGGTGAAGACCGCCTTCGTGAAAATTCACGGTGCCGGTGTCCGTCCAGTGCTTTATGTCGAGATCGAAGGGCGGGCGCGCGCTGAGGGCTGCATCGATCTCGGTCCGACACAGGAGGTCGAGGCCACCTCCAGCCAAATTCGCGAGAACGCCGCGGCGACAGTGGCCGGCTTCCAGACGTTCGGCGTCGGCATCAAGGAGCTGCGCTTTCGTTGGCCGGATAAGACCGTGCCCTACACGATCGCCCCCAACTTGCCGAACCAGAATCGGGTGACGGAAGCCATTGCGCATTGGCACGAGAAGACCAAGATCAAGTTCGTCCAGCGAACCAACCAGGACGATTTCGTGACATTTCGGCCGGGCAGCGGGTGCTCCTCCTCAGTCGGCAGACAGCAAGGGCAGCAGTTTGTCACGCTCGGGCCGGACTGCACGACGGGCAATTGCATCCATGAGATTGGCCACACCGTCGGATTGTGGCACGAGCAGAGCCGGCGGGACCGCGATCTGTTCGTCCGGGTTCATCTGGAGAACGTGATACCCGGCATGGAGCACAATTTCACCCAGCATCTGAACGACGGCATCGACCTCGGGGCGTACGACTACGCCTCGATCATGCACTACCCGAAGACCGCATTTTCCAGGGATGGAAGCGCGACCATCGAGCCCGTCTTTGGTCAACCCGACATAGGTCAGAGGCTCGGCTTGAGTGCCGGAGATATCAAGGCGGTCGAGGAATTGTATCCCTAGCGCAAGGCGGCCGCGACAATGTCGCGGCCGGCGACGCAGTCAGCAGCTAAAGTATGATCCGGAAAAGTGCGAAGCGGTTTTCCGGAAAGATCATGCGCAGACAACAACCCAAAGTGCGATGATGATTCATCCAAATCTCATCGCGCTCTAGTTCTGCTCGGACGGAAGGCGGAGCAGCGTGAACACCTGATTGGCGTCGACCTTCAATGCGACGTTCGTCACCGACTCGTACATCTGGCGTGCCTCGGCATCCTTTTCGCTGAAGGAGTAGAGGCCTTGCTGCAGATGCTGCACGCCGGCGATAAAGAACGGAATTCCCTTTCCGTAGGCCTTCTTCAGGCTGGTGAGCGCCTCATCGAGTTCTGACTTTGAACGGGCCGTTTTCAGCAGGTACGCGGCCTGAATGACGTTTCCGTCCGGCAGCCAGGCAAATTGCGACAACAGCCCAAGCCACTGCGTCCACTGCTCGCGATTGCTATCGGCCAGGCCGGCGATGGCAACGTAGCCTGCTGCGCAGGCTGCGAGCGGATTTCGCTTGTCTGCGAGCAGAGAATTGATCAAGCCGGTTTGACTGGCCTCGGCCAGTACGGTGGATGCGCTGCCGATCTTGTTGCTGTTGAGATACATCAGCAGGCCGCCGAGGCTCGGATCCTGGACCATGACGGTCGTCCGGCCGGCTGCTGACGCGCCTGCCTCGCGCAGGACTTCGATTGTCACGGGGGTCTTGTCCGGATCCGGTTCGAACGCCCATGGAATCGGAAGCAGGATGACGTCGACGCCATCGCCGCGCCGCATCGCGGCCAGGCAACGGAGCGGCAGCATCCCGCGGAGTGTCCCGACGATGCTCTTTTGATAATCAGACTGAGTAACCTGCCAGAGGCTTAGCGCGCGATCATCCCTGCGCACGAATGAGCAACCCGGATAGGGCGATGCAGACCTCCGCCATTCGGTCCATGCCGCATGGGAGCCTAGCGTGCTCCACAACGCGGTCCCATCGGACGGGTTCGCCTGCAGGAGCTCGAAATCCGCGGTCGTGGGCTCTGCTGTGGCATCAGCTTCGGCCGGGTCGTCTCCGGCCGTCGGCGCTGCGGACGTTCCTTCAAGCAGCGCCTTGACCCGCACGTGGAGTTGCCGGAGATGGCCGGCGGCCCATCCGATGACCGTTGGACTGATGTCGATCCTGACATCCTTGGACTTGGCCGCCTTTGAAATTTTCCCCGCAATATCTTTCAGGAATTCTTCGTATTCCTTTTCAGACGGTACGTTCCCCGCGAGCCGCTGCCAACTCAACCACTCGTGGGGCGAAGCCGCGGGCTCGAACACGACGGGGACTTCCGCCGTGTTGTCTGAGACCTCCTGGGTCTTCGACATCACCTCGCCGGAGGGAAGTCGCGCCTCGATCCGGTAAGTCCCGGGCGGAACGTTCACCCGCCGAAAACCCGTTGCGCCAGCCGGAATGACCACTTCCTGCTCGAACGGTGCCTCTGGAAACTTCCCCTGAAAATCCTTTATCTGAAGCACGTCGGCGACGACGCCCAGTTCGAGGTCCGTGCCAAGGTGCTTCTTGTCGAGCCTGATGTCTAAGCGTCCCATGTCGAGACCTTCAGTAGCACGTTGGAGAACGTGGGCCACACGACTTCGGTGACTTCTGCGAGCTTGTTACCCGCGATCTGACTTGCGCGGAACACGTATTCGCCGGGTGACAACATCGTGAGGCGATCGCTGATCGTCCGTGGCGGCGGCGCACCGCGAATGGCGGAAATCATGGTGTTGGCGCGACGCGCCTCGTCGTCCAGCCCGACATAGACCGGTATTTCAGGGTCATTCGCCAGTTTGCGAAGGCGGATCCTGGCGGTTCTGTTCGCGTCGGCGTTCTGCTGGAGACTTCCTGCTCCGACGAGTGCCTGGTTCTGGAGATCGGTCAGCGCTTCAACCATCCGATGAGTCGTAACGTACCAGTCCTGTCCTTCCTTTTTCGCGCTTGCGCCCCTCAGGGCAAGGATGAAGGCGCTGGCGCACAGGCTCGGCTCGTCGGGCCGGCCGAGCGCCTTGCGGTCGATTTCGGTGGAGAACACTGGACATTGCTGCATCGGCTCGTTGATGCCAAGCCGGATATCCCGATCGACGGCGAAGATGCGTTGACCGCCCTGTTGATTCCACTCGGCGATCTCGGGGGTTGAACGGCACGCGTCGAACAGCAGGAACTGGGTGCTCGGAATGCGGCATTCGAGCCCCAGCACGAAATTCGTATAGTTCAATGCGCCGCTCATGGGGTCGTTCTTGTCCTGCCCATAATCTCGCATCAAATAGAGATTCTGCGTTCCACCACTGAGCCCGTGACCGCAGAAATAAAGGATGACCCGGCTTTTCGGATCAACGTCGGCCCGCTCGATCCATGCCGCGATCGCATCGCCGACGTCCTTGATTGTCCCGTTCGGTACAATCCGTAGTCCGAGGTTGCCCTTGTCGAAGGATGCCGGTTGAGGCTCCGACAGGACGAGGGAAACGCTTGCCAGCGGCAGTTCGCTGCAGTCGAAATGTTGGATAAACCAGGTGGCAATTGCCCTGGCCGAAACAGGCGGCGAACTGAGCTGTTCCAGGTCGAGGTGGTGCTTGGTGAGCGGACCGCTGCCGCCCTTCAAATAATCATAAGTGCCGATGCCGATTGCGATGACGTGGGTCCCCGGTCGTCCGCCCAAGTCAACCTGATGCACCAGCGCCGTATCAGCGGGCATGCGCGATCATCTCTAATTTCAAAGGTCATGGCCGGTCGGCGGACCGCCGCCAAGATAATAGTGAGCTTAAAGTACCCGCGCCAGTTGAGTTCTTATGCCTGCGAATGTCAATCCTACGATGCGGTCAGACGCCCCACCCATCGAGATCTGGCCATCGTCGCCCGGGGTGGCAGGTCCGATATCGGCTCGCCACCCCGCGTTTGAGTCACCGACCGGCACTCAGGTTGCGTAGACGTTCCATTCGAGCTGAGCGTCAAGGGCGGGCGTGTAGATCCCGTCACTGCGATTGCCCAGTGATCGCTGCTTCGCGTGCAGGGCTTCGGCCGTCGCTGGACCCAAATCGCCGTCGTTGGATTGCCCAAGCTGCGCCTGCAGCGCAGCCACTCGCGGGCTCGTCGATCCGAATCGAAGCCTCCGCATTGCGCGTATCTCGGGATCGGCGAGAGGAAGATTGCGCCGGCGCGCGTCGGACGCTTGCAGGGCTTCCTGTCCGGTCAGCAGCACGTACATAAAGGGCTTTCCGGGATCGCCGTCGCCATCGGTCAACCCCGCCGAGCGGCGGAATCTCGCCCAAGGTCCAGAATGGGCTCCGGATGAGGTCGCGCTGCCAACGACCACCTGACACCCGAACGATGAAAACCAGCTCGTCTCGCTGGAGAACGACGGATGGATGTTGTCGCCCGGAGCCGTCTTGTGCACCTTATCGGTGCTCTCGTAAATCAGGTCATCTTCGGACCGGCGAACGATCACGATGCGCTTCTCGGATATGGATTTGCGCAACAGGAAGCAGCCAGGTCGGCCGTTATGCTCCCCGCAAATGTACCGATAAAAGCCTGTTGCGAGCAGGTTGCCTGACTCCTGCGTCTGGAACCAGGATACGACCGCCTCTGCGTTCGGAACAGTGGAGGCCGGATACACCGCAATCTTGCCAAGTTGCCGATCCCAAACGCCCATCACGCATCGGATTTCGTGATGGTTGGGCCTGAGGTTCTTCAGAATGACCTCATCGCGCCAGCTGCCATCGCTGCTCGATCCGCCTTGCACGATCCCCGCACCGCGCAAGCCGAACAGAACGGGCGTGCCGCCGGAATCCTGCACCGGAAAATCGTTGAGGGTGCAAAGCAATTCCAGATCCGCGGCCGTAAACGAGAACTGCATGCCGACCGGCAGGCCGGCGCCGAGATGCGCGTAGTCGCATGAACTGGCATCCGAAGCCCAGGAGACGCCGGATTCGTGATCGGCCCTGCGCGCCGCGGCGTCCGCGGTTTCCCCATTCCGTCGAAGAGCAATCGCGTCCTCCGTGCGATCGACCCAAAAATCCTCATCGCTTGGCTCAGCCGCGACCACGTAAGTCGCGTCGGCCATCGTGTCGAAGACGTTGCGATATTCCTCGAACAGGTCGAGGACCTTCGCCACATAGTTTGGATTTGCGGACGGGGGCGCCCAGATCGGCCCGATGAAATTGATGAAAGCTTCGGGAGTGGCGGTGTGCTGCCGCCACCCATGATAGCTCGGATGACGATCCAATCGAAGCCAGTAGCCGGCGACAAAGTTCTGAAGCGATGCGAATGCGCAATAAAACTCGCCGCCATCATGCGCATTGTACCATACTTTACTTGCGACATCGCTCATGAACGGCCGCCACTTCATTCCCGCGAAATTGAGATGGTTCTTCGCGAGTAGGGAGGCGCCATGACCCGACTCGAGGGCCCATTGGGCGAAGGTGATCGCTTTCAGATGCGGATGCTCGATACTCATTGCCGCATAGGCCGCGCGCAGCGAGTCCCAAAGGCCGGTGTCCGCGGGCGCGTCCGCCGTAACGGCGTCGGCCGACGGCACGGGCAGGCCGACGAAGGTTGCAAAGGCGTTCACGACCGCCTCGGCGAGACCCTCCTTGCGGGCAATCCCCAGGGAGGCATCTTCCATATTCGAGCCGAAGAACGGCTCGATCAGGGCCGACGGTTGCACTTCATTGGTCAGGCTGAGCACGCCGCGCCCTTCGACGTTGGCGTCTTTCAGTCCGCGATCGAGCGTGCCGGTACGGCCATAAAGGGCGACCATTCGGTCCTGTAGCGCTCGCGCCCACGGCCGCGAACCTTGCCGTCCGAACAGCGTCTCGCTTCCGCGCGCCGTGGGCCCCGCGGAGTTGAAATGAAGCTCGACCGAGGCCTGTGGTTTCCACTCCGCGGCAAGACGATACGCCTCGCGAATGCCGACGCCGCCATTCTCCCGGCGACGAAATGTCTTGACGCGAATCTGGCGCGTGTTCGCAATGGCCTCAATTCGTGCGGCGAGATCCTGGTTCCAGAAGTATTCGGCGCGACCCTGCTCAGCCGTGCTCGGAAAAGGAGGCGACAGCCCGATTGCGCCCTTGTCCGTACCTTCCGAGCTGTGGCCGATGATGATCGCAAGTCCCTGCGGCGCGGCGTCCGCCGCCGGCGCATCGTCCTGTGCCGGCGCCGGCGCATCGGGGGCGCTCGACAGGCCCTGCAGATCCGACATGAGCTCGTCCAGATACCGCCTGCGTTGCGATATCTCGACAGCGAGCATCTCTGCATCTGGTGCGACGTCGCTCGCCGCCGTTTCCTTCGCAATCAGTTCCTGCCGTAGCCGGGCGATCAAATCTCGCAGTTCATAAATATCGGCTTCGCGTGACATGGCTAATGCTCCAAATTAAACCGCCCCCTGCAACTTCGTAGACGGTAATGCTATCACAAATTGTGTGACAGGAAATAGATGCATTCGCGGCTGCGTCGAAAGGCGCGCCTGATCTGACGTCAGTTCGGGAATGGGACGCTATCGCCGTCGAGGACGTCGTCGGCCGGACAGGGCGTGCGGCTGAGGCGGTCTTTCCTCTCTCAATTGCGTTCTTTTCCCTGCAATGACACACTCGATCGCAGCAACGATCGGGAGTGAACATGACCACCGCGCCGGACACCGCGCACGAAGCCCAATGGAAGCGCTGGCGCGCGGTCGCCGATCTCTGTCACGCTTACTTCACGGGACTCATCCTCACCGTCGTCACGCGCCGCGGCACGGCGGATGCGGCGGAGTTCGTCTTCCGCGTCTTCCGCCGTCAGCAGCAGGAACGCTTCCTGCCGGGCCTGCAGAAGCTCGGGCTCAGCCATCTGCCGCCGGCGGTGGCTGCCGCGCAATATCACTATCTCTCCAACTGGATCGGCGGCGTCCACGTCGAATACATGTATGAGAGCGACCGCAAAGCCTGGATCCGCTATCCGCCGCCGCGCTGGATCTGGAAGGGCACCGCGATCTGCGGCGTGCCGGGCGACGTCAGCCGCGCGATGCTGCGTGGTTGGCACGCCAACAACGGCGCGGCGCTGGGCGATCTCCGCCTCGGCTTCGTCTGCACCAAGCAGAGCGTCGACGGCCAGGACGGGCTCGAAGGTTACTACCATCAATACGACCATCCGCTCGAGCTCGATCAGCGCCTCGTCTTTGCGCGGCATCTGGAGGCGCCGTTGTTCGACGCCAAGACCGCACCGGCATTGCCGGTCGAGAGCTGGCCGAAACCGCGGCTTGAAAAGGCCTATCGCAACTACGCGATGGAATATGTCCGCACCGCCGCGCCCGTGCTGGTGCAGCTGTTCGGCCCGGAGGACGCCGGCTATCTGCTGCACCTCACCGGCAAGCTGATCGGCATGCAATATTTCGACGAGGTCGCCGCGGCGCTGTCGATGACCCGCGGCGGCGCGGGCGAGTTCGCATCGTTCCTGAACGCACTGTTCGCTGCGCAGGATGATGCGGCCGAGATGGCGCAATCCGAAGGCACGTGCGAAATCCGCCAGCAGAGCTGGAAGCTGATGGACGACGTCGCCGACTATCACCGCGCCTGCGCAAAGGTCCTGGAGGGATTGTTCGAAGGGCTCGCTGCGGGATGCGGGCGACACATCGGCGTGCACTTGCTTCCGACGGCCGGCGGCCGTCCGCCGCTGGTGTGGACAGTCACGTAAGCGACGGTGTCGCAGCGCATTTCGCCTCTCCCCGCTTGCGGGAGAGGTCGACGCGCGTAGCGCGGCGGGTGAGGGGGAGTCTCCACGAGACTTGCTGTCACCGTCTCTGCGGATAGACCCCTCACCCCAACCCTCTCAGCGCGAGCGAAGCTCGTCGCGGCCCCGTAAGAACGGGGAGAGGGAGAAAAACGAATTCCACCTCTTGAAATGCGCTGCCGCAGGGCACGCCTGCACCTGGCGCAGGAGGAATCGGCAATTGCCGTGCTAACAAGCCTCTCGCCGCGCGCCTCACGCGCACAAATGCATTGGCACACCAAGTGATTGCCGCGCCGCAAATGGCGCCTGCGTCCGGGGGAGGACATGTCCGACATCGCCGAAATTCCGGTCGATGAACAAGAGCGTCCGCTGCCGCCGCCTCCGCGCCCGGTGCGTAGCGCGCTGCTGGACGGGCCGATCCTGCGCACGCTGCTGGGGCTTGCCTGGCCGAACGTGATCGCGCTGTCGGCCGGCACCTGTACGGTGATCGCGGAGACCTCCTATATCGGCCGGCTCGGCGTCGAGGCGCTGGCCGCAATGGCGCTGGTGTTTCCGACAGTGATCCTGACCATGACCATGTCGGGCGGCGCCATGGGCGGCGCGGTGGCGTCCGCCATCGCGCGTGCGCTCGGCGCCGGCGACCGCGAGCGGGCCGGCACGCTCGCGGTGCATGCGATGCTGATCGGAATCAGCTTCGGCCTCGTCTTCATGCTGGGCATGCTGATCTTCGGGCCCAGGGTGCTCGAAATGCTCGGCGGCCGCGGCGATGTGCTGACGCATGCGATCGCCTACACGCAGGTGTTTTTCGGCGGCGCCGTGCTGCCCTGGCTGCTCAACACCATGGCGGGCATCTTGCGCGGCACCGGCAACATGAAGCTGCCGTCGTTCCTCATCCTCAACTCCGCGGCCTGGCAGATCCTGCTCGGCGGCACGCTCGGCCTCGGGCTCGGCCCGGTGCCGCAGTTCGGCATGCGCGGCGTCGCGGCCGGCGCGCTGATCGCCTACACCATGAACATCGGCATCATGGGCTGGTACCTGTTCTCCGGCCGCGCGCGGATCGCATTGAGGCTGCGCGGCCTGCGCATCCAATGGGCGATGTTCTTCGACATCCTCAAGGTCGGTGCCATCGCCTGCTTCTCCCCGCTGCAATCGGTGCTGACGATCTCGATCTTCACCCACATGCTGGCGAAGTTCGGCACAGCGATCCTCGCCGGCTATGGCGTCGGCGCGCGGCTGGAATTTTTGTTGACCTCGATCGCGTTCTCGTTCGGCATTGCCTGCGTGCCGATGGTCGGGATGGCGATCGGCGCGGGCCGCATCGCGCGAGCCCGGCGCATCGCCTGGATTGCCAGTGCCGCCGCCTTCGTGGCCGTCGGCGCGCCGGCATGCCTCGTTGCGATCTTCCCCGATCTCTGGGTCAACATCTTCACCGACAGTGCGGCCGTGCGCGCGGCAAGCCATCAATATCTCTCGACGGTCGGGCCGTTCTACGCGTTCTTCGGTCTTGCAACGACGATGTATTTCTCCTCGCAAGGCGCGGCGAAGGTGATCGGCCCGGTGCTGGCGCAGACCGCTCGCCTGATCTACATCTCGGCGGTCGGCTGGTGGCTGCTGACGCACGAGGCCACCGCGCAGAGCTTCTTCTGGCTGGCCGCGAGCTCGATGGTCGTGCTCGGCCTGCTGTCCTGCTCCAGCGTGGTGCTGACCCGCTGGGGCCCGCGCGAGGGCAAGCCCGCGATCAGGCCGGCTCTGTCCGGCGCGGCGGATTAGATGCGCTTGCCGGATTTTTGTGTCTGAATGTTTCCATCGGTTTCCTGGCAATGAAGGGTAACCGAAGCTGCGCCTTGCCGAAGGCTCCGCGCCAGCTCCTGGCGAGAACTTCGCCGCGAGTTCATCAGCACGGAAAGCCACCATGACCTCGATTTCGGCGCTCTCCTCCCACCATCACCACACATCGCCGTTGCAGCGTCTGCAGGATGAATTGCAGGCGGAAGTCAGTTCCGGCGCGATCAGCTCCTCCGATCAGACGGCGCTGTCCTCCGCACTTAGCGACATCGATTCCGCCTTGCAATCGAGCAGCGCGAGCGATCAGTCCAGCGGCAGCCGACTGTCGCCCGACGGGTTCGCATCGAAGATCGACGACCTCATCCAGCAGGAAGTGTCGAACGGCAAGCTGACCGACGAGCAGGCGACCGAGCTGCAAGGTGTGTTCAAGGCGGCGTTCTCGCATGGTCCGGGTGGACCGGGCGGAGCAGGTGGACCGCCGCCGTCCGACGGCGCTTCGGCCGGTGGCACGGATGGTTCGTCGAGCGGCAGTTCGGCGACGGAGCTGCTGCAGCAATTCCTTCAATCGCTCAAGGATTCGTTCGCCGATCCCACCTACAGCGCGATGGGATCAGACGACGCGACGAACGCGGGCGACCCTTCGCTCTCAGGCGTCCTGCTCAACGACCGGATCTGAACCCGGCGACCGCCCCATCCGCCGGCCCGGCGCAACCATCCTTCGTGCCCCGCGAAAGGGTGGTTGCGTCGCTTCTAGATGCGCCGACCCGCGTCAGCGATGCTTGTGACGCCGATGGCCGCCGCCGCCGACATTGGCGAGCCGCATCAATTGCGGGATCATCGCCATCATGTCGCCGCCACCTGAACCGCCGAGCATGCCCATGATATCGCCGCCGCCCATGCCAGTCGGCATGGTGACGCCTCCGCCCATCGGCGCGTAGCCGCCGTAGTTCGGAGCGCCAAAGCCGCCGCCGAGATTGCCGCCGCCCATCATGCCGCCGAGCCCGCCGCCGTTCTCCATCATGCGGCTCATCATCGGGCCCATGGTCTGCATCAGCATGGCGAAGCGGCGCTTGCCCATCTTCGCCTTCATCATCTCCAGCATCGGCGCCATCTGGGTCATCATGTCCTCGCCGCCGGCACCTCCGCCGCCGAGGAACTGCGCCTTTGCTGGCACGCTCGACATCGAAAACAGCAGCAGCACGGCGGCTGCCTGACAGATCACCTTGTCCGCACCTCTCATGGCAGGCTCCTCGCGTGCGTGGCGCCGCCGGGAGAGCGGTGCCAACCGGACGCACGCGGGCATGGTTACGGATGGCGAGGGCGCGGCTCTGTGAAAAACGTCACGCAGAAGCAGGCGGGAATGCCCTGTGGATCGCGGCGACAGCCTCCTTCGTCTGGCCCTGGACGTAGGCCGAAAGCTCGTTCGGCAGCATGTCGATGATCCAGACCAGCCGGCACCGTGCATCGCCCTCGGCGATCACCTGCACAGAGGCACTGTAATGCTTCAGCCGCTCGTTGTTGATCGCATAGACGAGACGCTGCCGCGCATCGTCGCAATCGACCAGCACCTCGCGCGCGACGGAGCCGTTGGCGAAGGTGACGATGCGCGCATCGCCGTCGAGCGTGCACGCCGTGACGAAGCCCGGCGCCAGCCGCCGCGGCAGCGCGCCGAAATCGCGCACGGCGTCCCAGACGTCGCGAGCGGGGACGGGGAGGAGAATGTCGTTGTGGATGGAGGCCATGAAGATTCCCATTTTGCTGGAGTCATTCCGGGGCGCGCGAAGCGCGAACCCGGAATCTCGAGATTCCGGGTCTGGTGCTACGCACCATCCCGGAATGACGGCGTACGTGGAGCGTTTGGTCGCGTCTCACACGCAGTTCGTAGGGTGGGCAAAGGCGCGCTCTTCGCGCCGTGCCCACCATTCATCGACATTGTCGCGAGCAATTGGTGGGCACGCTTTCGCTTTGCCCACCCTACGAGTGCTCATGCGAGGCGTCCTCTACGTACAAACCGCCTCGACATTGTTGCCATCAGGGTCGATCAAAAACGCCGCGTAATAAGTCGGGCTGTAATCCCTGCGCGGCCCGGCGCCGCCATTGTCGCGGCCGCCGCTCTTCAGCCCTTCACTGTGGAACGCCTTGACCGCGTCATGGTTGCCGGCGCGAAACGCGATATGCGCGCCGTCGGCCTTCCGGCCCTTGTTCAGATGCAGCCACAGCCCCGGCTCGCCCTTCGGCCCGAACCCGGCATAGCCGTCTCCGCTGGAGCACAGGACATAGCCGAGCGGCGCCAGCACCGCGGTGTAGAAGCGCGTGGCGGCGTCGAGATCGGCAACGCGCAGTCCGATGTGGTCGTACATGATCGTCTCCATTGCAAAGCGCGCCGCAACTGGCGCGCGCCGGAGACGACCCTAGTCAGTTGAGGGCAACCCGCTCTTGGAGAATCTTGCGCATCCCCTTCGAGGCCTGCCGGAACTTCGTCGGCGACACGCCGGCGGCGCGGTGAAAAGTGCGGACGAAATTGGAGAGGTCGCCGAAGCCGACGTCATAGGCGATGTCGGTGACGGCGATGTCGTCGTCGGCGAGCTTGCGCGCGGCATGCCGCAGCCGCGAGCGGACCAGATATTGATGCGGGGTGACGCCGAGCACGGCCGAGAACAGCCGCAGGAAATGGAACGGGCTGAGGCCGGCCTGCTTTGCTGCCTGTTCGAGGTCGAGCTCGGCATGCGAATTGTCGTCGATCCACAGCGCGGCTTCGACGGCGCGGCGGCGGTCTCGCGCGGTCGGTGTGGCCGGCTTGCGCGCCTTGCCCGAAACCACATCGATGAAACGGCCCGCAAGAATTTGGCCGATCTCGTCGAGCCCCAAGTCGCTGTTGCCATCTGCTGCCGTCTGGGCCAGCTCGCCCAGCACCATCAGCTCGGGCAGCGGCGGCGTTGCGCCGACCTGCCAGATCTCGCGCCGTCCCCCGAGGGCATCGACCAGGTTCTCGCTGAAGAAGAAGCCCAGGCAGACGTCGCCGCTGACATGCTCATGCGTGCAGGTGTATTCCTCGCCGGGGGCGCCGATCAGCATCGAGCCCGCCACCAGCTCGAAAAAGCCGGCACGGCAATGGCAGCCAAAACTGCCGGAGCGGACATAGGCGATGGAATGCCCGGTGCGGCACTCGGCAAATGGCGTGTCGTCCGGTCCCGCATCGCAGCGAAACTCGGAGACGGTGATCGATCGTGTCGTCAGCAGCGTGGTCGCATCCATGCGACCTTATCTAGGTAGACGGCCTCGGCGGAGCAACCGGCAGCAGCACCTCGAACAGCGTCTTGCTGGCGACCGGCTGGGCGCCCTCCAGCGACAACAGCCGCCGCTTGGAGATCACCCCGCCGTACGGCGAGATCCGGCCGGTGTAATTGCCGGCCTCCAGCACGCGGTGGCACGGCACGATCAGCATATAGGGATTTTTCGCAATCGCCTGCGCCACCGAATGCGCGGCGCCGGAGGCGCCGAGCGCCTTGGCGATCTCGTGATAGGTGCGCGTCTCCCCGCGCGGGATCGTGCAGGTGTATTCATAGACCCGCCGGTTGAAGCCGGGAACGCCGCCGGCATCCAGGCTGACGTCGGAAAAATCAGGCTCGCTGCCCTGCAGCAGGCCCACGATGCCCTCGATCGCAAGCTCGGTATTGAGCGGAGGCTGCTGCTCGCGCGCCTCGGGATGAGCCTGGAAAATCCGGCGGCGGGTGTCGATCTCCCGCGCCTCCGGCAATTGCAAGGCGACCACGCCGGTGCTGCTCCAGATGATGCCGCAGCGGCCTATCGCCGTGTCGAATATCGTGTAGCCACGCCCCACCATGCACACGCCCCACTCAGTGCACGCTTTTCCCCCGACAGGCCGATCATAACACCGCCACAATCGGGCGCACCCAAAATCTTGCCAGGACGTTAACAACTGTCCGGGCAGACGCGCCAAACCGCTTGGCGGGAGGCGCCGTCTCGGCTAATCAGGATGGGCGCGAACAGCGCGGGCGTAGTTCAATGGTAGAACGGCAGCTTCCCAAGCTGCATACGAGGGTTCGATTCCCTTCGCCCGCTCCAAACCCTCCACCGCGGCCCGATCGGCCATTTGGTGTTGTGGCCTGAAGTCTCCCCGCTGTTTTGAGCTGGTGCGCAACGAGCGGCACGTCGAGCTGACGTCCTGCCGCGCTTAATCCATTGCGCTTAGCACGAACTGCAGTCTGTCGGCGGGCCGACGCGGAGTTCATGTTTCGTGGTTCGGGCACCGCCCGCAAATCCGCACGCAACATCAACGGGGTCGGCTCAAGGGCCGGATCGAGATCGAACGAGTTGCACCGCATGTAGAGCGCAAGACCCAGAGGGGAGATGGTCCATGCCTGATGCACGAATCCATATCGTCACAGCCATGATTGCCACATTCGCAATCAGCTCGGCATATCCCATGACCTCGATGCAACAGCAGCAGGGCTCTGTGAGCGCGGCGCGCACCATGGTCCCGAAGAAGCAAGCCACGGCCCGCCCGGACAAGCCGGCGGCGCATCGGCTCGTGATCCAGGTCAACCAGAACGATCCCGCCGTGATGAATCTGGCGCTCAACAACGCAACCAACGTGCTCGAATACTACCGCAAGAAGGGCGAGGAAGCCGATGTCGAGATCGTGGCGTTCGGTCCCGGGCTGCACATGCTGCGCAAGGACACGACACCGGTCGCCGATCGTATTCACGCCATGAACGAGCTCGCCTTCCCGAGCAGGATCCGCTTCGCGGCATGCGGCGTCACCCGGGAAGGGATGGAAAAGAAGGAGGGCAAGCCGCTGGAGCTGCTGTCGGAGGCGTCCATGGTGCCCTCCGGCGTCGTCCACATGATGGAGCTGCAGGAGAAGGGCTGGAGCTACGTCCGGCCGTAGACAGGCGAAGCATGGGAGGCGCGCTGATGCGCAAGCTGCTGTTCATACTGGTCTTGTCGCTGCTCGAGCTGCCTGCTTCCGCGCAAAATGCCAACAGGGCCGGTGCTGACAAGCGGTCCGCTGAGCGATCCGCACCCGCACCGGCGCGCGGGAGCTACGCTGCGCGCCCCGTTCAACCGCGAAGCGCGGAGGCGGAGGTGAGGGATCGCATCAACGCGGGCTCGGTCGGTCTCGCCGCCGGATTGCTGGAAGGCGCGCCGCTCCGCTTCGCCACCGAGATTTCGCGCGTCGTCAACGAGGGCGGAAAGGTGAACGTGCTTCCGATCGTGACGCGCGGACCGACCGAGAACGTCAACGATCTGCTCTATCTCAAGGGGGTCGACGTCGCGATCATCAACAGCGATTCGCTTGATGAGTACCGCGCTCAGGTGCCCGAGATCGGAAACCGTATCGTCCACGTGATGAACCTGTTTCCGTCGGAGCTGCACGTCTTCGCGCGTCCGGAGGTCAATTCGCTCGCCGACCTCGCGGGCAAGAAGGTGAACTTCAACACGCAGGGCACAGCCGCTGCCTATTCGGGGCCGCTCATTTTCAGCCGCCTCGGCATCGAGGTTGAGAAGACCTTCGTGCCCCACCCGCTTGCACTCGAGCAGATGCGCAAGGGCGAGATGGCGGCCGTGGTTTTCGTCACCTCCAAGCCGGTAGACGCATTCGTGAAGCGCAAATGGGACGAGGGCTTCAAGTTTCTGCCGGTGCCGTTTGGTCCGGGATTGATCGACTATTACGTACCCGCTTCACTGACGTCGGCCGACTATCCGGCACTCGTGCCGGCGGGCCAAACGGTCGAAACGATCGCGGTGCCGACGGTCCTGGTCGCCTACAACTGGACCCCGGGTTCGCCGCGCCACGACCGTGTGACCGCCTTCGTGAACGAGCTGTTCGGCAAGCTCGACGAGCTGCGCGTGTCCGGCTTCGATCCGAAATGGAAGGATGCCGATCCCTCTGCCAGCGTTCCCGGATTGCAGCGCCTGAAGGCGGCTGAGAGTTGGCGGGATCCCCAGATGGCCAATCGGACGGCGCGCCCATGAGGCGGCTCGCCGCTCTCCTGTTCGCCATGATCGAGATCGCGGAAGCCCACGGTCAATCCGCGTCCAGCACCTTGAAGGGCCTCGACGAATGTTTCGCGCAGACACGCAGCGCTGAAGCCGCCTGCGATCAGGCCGGCAGCGACACTGCGGCTCGTCTTGGCTGCAGGTTGAAGGCGCACAGTGCGGAGAAACAATGCCTCGATCATCTGTTCGCCAACAAGGACGAGGCCCGGCAGTCCGGCGATGTGCCTGCGAAGCCACGCGCCCGCATGCCGCCCGCGCCGACCGCATCCGAGCCGCCGCCAGTGGCGGCACCCTCCGATCGCGACGATCCGACCGCAGCACTTCCGGCCGCAAGAGGATGGCTGGTCAGCGAGACGACGTCTCCGCGCGACTTCTCGCCGCTTTTCGTGGCCAAGCTCTATGCGCTTCCCCCAATTACCGTCGACGCGCCGCAGACGCTGATCCTGCGTTGCCGGAACCAGCGGACCGAGATGTCCCTTGGCGCCAACGGCGTCTGGCGCGCCTCGCGCGGCGGTGACGTCGAGGTCGTGATGTCCTCCGATTTGCCGGCGGCAAGACCGTCGCGCTGGCGGTTGGCAGTCGATGGCCGCACCGCCTCCATGGCGGACGACCCGGTCGATCTGGTGCGCGCGCTCGTCGGCGGGCGGATGTCGATCGCCGTGACCGACGGTGCGGGGCGCACCATCAGTGCGACCTTCGACCTCGCCGGCATCGACATTGTCCGCGCCAGACTCGCGAATGCCTGCCGCTGGCCGAATGCGACGGTCGAATCGCGGGGGCGGTGACGGCATCCGGCTTACTCGAACGTCTTCCCGGGCGAATCGATGCCTTTCAACGATTCGATCGACGGCCTTGACGTCAAGTCCGGAGCAGCCTTCAGAGCGACCGCAGCGGCTAAACTCTGCTCAATTGTTGGTCGGAGACGAAGCAAGACTCATGGATGCTGATTGCTTGAGCATGCGCGTTGTCGTTCGGGCCATACCGGAATCCATGCACCATCATTCGCAGCTTTGCAGCGATGACGCATCGCGCGGCATCAAGCGTTCGTCATCCAGGGGCACTAGACTTGCTTTGATCAGCAGTCTGGTCGGCAGCGACTTATTGGCGCCGCGTTTTTGTTTCTGATCATCGAACAAAACATTCGGGCCCGGCCTGTTGCCGGGCAAACGGAGGCATTGATGACAAACTCGGCACCTGTCTTCACCGCTGACAGTGGCAGCGACGGTTCCGTCACGCGCGTGTCGACCAGCGCAACCGGGGCGCAGGCGGATGGCGCGACTTTCTCGCCCGTGTTCTCGTCCGACGGCACGAAAGTGGCGTTCTATTCCTCTGCCGACAATCTGGTGCCTGGCGATACCAACGGCCAAGCCGACATCTTCGTGAAGGATCTGACCACTGGTACGATCACGCTCGTGTCGACCAGTGCCGGCGGGGTGCAGGGGGATAGCTTCAGCTACCAGCCGGTCTTTTCGCCTGATGGGACCAAGGTGGCGTTCGCTTCTGCTTCCGACAATCTGGTGCCGGGCGATACCAATCAAGCTTGGGATATCTTCGTGAAGGACCTGACCACCGGTGCCATCACGCGCGTGTCGACCAGTGCCAGCGGGGCGCAGGCGGACGGCTTCCAGACCACCAACCCGATATTCTCGCCTGACGGCACCAAGGTCGCGTTCTATTCCGACGCCGACAATCTGGTGCCGGGCGACACAGACAACGCGCGCGACATCTTCGTGAAGGACTTGACCACTGGCGCGATAACGCTCGTGGGCGCCAGCCCCTACAATGGTCCACTCAGTGGCGGCGAGCAGAATGGCTATACCTTCGCCCCCTCGTTCTCGCCCGATGGCAGCAAAATCGTGTTCGGGTCCACGAGAGGGGTTGGCGCTATCAACGACGTCTATATCAAGGACCTTGCCACCGGGGTCACCACACTGGTGTCGGACAGCGCCAGCGGCGTTCGTGGAAATGGCGGCAGCTACGACCCGGTGTTCTCGCCCGATGGCACCAAGGTCGCGTTCTATACCTTCGCCGACAATCTTGTGCCGGGTAGTGCCAATGTCGGAATCGGCAACATCGTCATTAAAGATCTGACCACCGGCGTAGTCACGTTGGTGTCGGCGAATGCCGGAGGAGCACCGCAGAGCGACGGCTTGGCCCAGCAACCGGTGTTCTCGCCTGATGGCACCAAGATCGCGTTCTATTCCAATGCCGCCAATCTGGTGTCGGGTGTCAATGCCTTTGAGGTCTATGTGAAGGACCTGTCCACCGGCGCCATCACGGTTGTCTCGACCAACGCGAGCGGGACGCAGGCGAACGGCTACAGCCAGACTCCCGTGTTCTCGCCAGATGGCACCAAATTGGTATTCGTGTCGTCAGCCAGCAATCTGGTGCCGGGCGATACCAACGGCAGTGAAGATATCTTTGTGAAAGATATTGGTCTGCCGTCCGTCACCGAAGCGCATCTGACGGACAATGGCGGCGCCAAGGTTTCGACATCGGAGGCAGTGTTCTTTGCCGACGCCGACGCGACCGACACTCACACGGTATCGGTGACGTCGCAAAGCGGCAATCTCGGCACACTCACGGCCGTCGTCGACGACGCCGATGGCAAGGTGACGTGGAGCTATGATGTTACTCACGCCGGCATCGCTCCGCTCGCGGCCGGACAGACCCATACCGACACCTTCACCGTGACCCTCGACGACGGCCACGGCGGTTCCGCGACACAGGCCATCACCGTGACGCTGACGGGAGTCGATGATGCGCCCGTGATCAGCTCGGGCACGACGGCAAGCTTCGCGGAGAATGGCACTGGCGTCGCCTACCACATCGCGGCGGCCGATGTGGACAGCCCTGCGCTGAC
Source organism: Bradyrhizobium sp. CB1717 (assembly GCF_029714325.1). Taxonomy (NCBI): domain Bacteria; kingdom Pseudomonadati; phylum Pseudomonadota; class Alphaproteobacteria; order Hyphomicrobiales; family Nitrobacteraceae; genus Bradyrhizobium; species Bradyrhizobium sp. CB1717. Next base: position 8,905,201 of record NZ_CP121666.1, on the reverse strand, counting down.
CTATTCGTTGTCCGGCACTGACGCGGCTCTGTTCAACGTGTCGGCGACGGGCGATGTGACGTTCAAGTCCGCGCCCGACTTCGAGGCGCCGAAAGACGCGAACCGCGACAACGTCTATGACCTCACCGTCGCGGTCAGCGACGGGACAGAGATCGCGACCAAGAACGTCGCGATCACGGTCACTGACGTGAATGACACCAGCGGCGGCGGTAGCGTTCTGACTGTCACCGGCTCGACCGGCTTCACGTCGATCGACCGGGCCACGATCAATATCAGCGTGACCGGCAATTTGCACGAGACCGGCAGCGCCGGTGTGATCAGCAACAGCACGATCAACAATCTCGGCTCGCTGAGCGAAGCCCAGGCGATGCTCGCGTTCGTGAACGATACGATCACCGGCGGTTCCCTCGGTGCGATCGTCGCCAATGGCGGCACCATCACCTTCGACAATGTCCATCTGGACGGGACGTCGCTGGATGCGACATCAGGCGGACTCATCGAATCCGTTGCAGGCAGCGGCAACAGCTTCAACAACGTGACGCTCAAGGCTGGCGCTGTGTTTGACGTCAGTGCCGCAAGCGGTTTGTTTGTCAGCGGCACGCTGAACAACGGCGGCAGGATCGAGCTCTTCAATGCCGCGAAAGCCGTCCTGACCGGCGACGCCACGGTCATCGGCAATGGCGAGATCAAGCTCGATCCGGGCTCCCTAATCCTGAACAGCGGTGCGCATCACACGCTTGATCTTGCCGGCGGGACGATCGACGGCGCCGGCACCATCGGAAACGGAGATCACAGCCTCACTTTGGATATCGGCGTCTCCGGCACGCTCGAGGCGCACGGGTCCCAGCCGCTCAGCGTGAACACCGGCAATTCCGTCACCAGCAGCGGCCTGATCGAAGCCGTGCACGCCTCGCTCGATTTCGACGACGCGGTTTTCAACACCTTTGGAACGATCACCGCCGATCAGGGCGGCACGATCGACTTCGGGAATGGCCTGGTCAATGGCGGCATCGTCAATGTGCACGCCGGCAGCGAGGTGGATGTCTCGGGCAATTTCGTCAACAACGCCACTGTCCTGGATAGCGGCTTGCTCAAGGTCGACAATTTGAGCGGGGCTGGAGCCGTCAACGTCAACAACGGGACATTGGTGGTCACCGGTAATCTGAGCAGCAATGTCGTTCTGACGGGGACGGATACATTTGTGTTCGGGCCCAATGCCAAGCAAACGTCCGGTGTCATCTCGAACTATACGCCGGGCACGACGCTGGTGCTGGATGGCTTCGACACCAAAGTGAACGCGGCCTTCGACACTCAGACCAATATTTTGACCCTGACCGATGCGGATCATCATGCGATGACACTTCACCTCGCGCCCGGGTCCTTGATCCCGCAGGTCCACGGCGCGGCGCCGGATTTTCTGGTCTAGCGAATTTCCCCAAAGGACACCTTGCCGAGCGCACCATTTCCAGGCGGGCTGCGGCAAGACGCCGGGGAGTTTGCCGCCCAAACATTCTAATATATTAGCTCCTGGCTCCCGGCACGCGCGGCTCGCCCGGCTTAAGCTTCTCTCGCCCTGATGGGTGCGGTCCTCGTGTCGGGCAATGTTTGGATGAAGACCATGGACCAGCAGAAACTCGACCGTGCGATCGGTCGTCGCTTGAAGACGTTGAGGACGCAGGCGGGCATGACGTTGAACGAACTCGCAGGCCGCTCCGGTGTCAGCCGGGCCATGATCGGGCGGGTGGAGCGGGCGCAGAGCAGCGCGACGGCGGCGCTGCTCAACAAGCTCTGTGCGGCGCTCGACGTCACGCTCAGCGATGTCGTCGCGCTCGCGGAGAAGCCGCCGGAGCGCCTGGTGCGGCTGGCGGACCAACCGCACTGGCGCGATCCCGACAGCGGCTATCGCCGGCGTCACGCCTCGCCGCCGGATGCGGCGAGCGGCATCGAGATCATCGTCGTCGACCTGCCGGCCGGCGCGCGCGTCTCCTACAGCCCCTGGGGCCGCAACGCCTTCACCCAGCAGCTCCTGATGCTGGAGGGCGCGGTCTGCGTGCATATCGATGCCAAGACCGTGCGCCTGCACGACGGCGACTGTCTCGACTTCGACGTGATGCGCGCGGTGACCTTCGAGAACGAGACCAGGCAGGACGCGCGCTACGTCATCATCACGCGGCGCGGCACCTCTTACGGGAAAATGTGATGCCGCTGATCGTGCGGGACGCCACGCTGGAAGATGCCACCGACATCTTGGCCATCTACAATTACGCCGCGGTCAACACCACGGCGGTCTGGACCGACGGCCCGGCCGACCTCGCCTCGCGGCGCGCGTGGATGAGCGCGCGGCAACAGGCCGGCTATCCCGTGCTGGTCGCGATGAAGGGCAGGGACGTCGTCGGCTTCGCCTCGTTCGGCGATTTCCGCCCCTTTCCAGGCTATCGCCACACCGTCGAGAACTCGGTCTATGTCGGCGAGCGGCATCACCGGCTCGGCGTCGGCCGCTGCCTGATGGCGACGCTGATCGAGCGCGCTACCGCGCTCGACAAGCACGCCATGATCGCCGGCATCGAGGCCGCCAACGCCGCCTCGATCGCCTTGCATGCCTCGCTCGGCTTCGCCGAGGTCGGCCGCATGCCGGAGGTCGGCTGCAAGTTCGGCCGCTGGCTCGACCTCGTCTTCATGCAGAAGCAGCTCGCAAGCGGAGTGCGGCCGTGACGATCGAGATCCGCACCGGCGACACCTTCGATCCCCGCGTCATCGCGCTGCTCGATCATCACGTCACGGCGGCTCGGGCGCAGACAGCGCCCGGCAGCGCGCATGCGCTCGATCTCGCAGGCCTTCGCGCCAGCGACGTCGCGTTCTGGACCGGCTGGGACGGCGACACGCTGGTCGCCACCGGCGCGCTGAAGGCGCTCTCGGCCGGCCACGGCGAGGTGAAGTCGATGCACACGCTGCAGACCGCGCGGCGGCGCGGCTATGGCGGCCAGATGCTCCGTCATATCATCACCGAGGCCCGTGCGCGCGGCCTGCAGCGGCTCTGCCTCGAGACCGGCTCATGGGATTATTTCAAGCCGGCGCATGCGCTCTACCAGGCGCACGGTTTTGTGCTCTGCGACCCGTTCGAGGGTTATGCCGAAGACCCCAACAGCCTGTTCCTGACGCTGGATCTGATCGGCGGGTAGTTCCGGTCCGGCGCAACCGGGGGCCGTAAAATGCCGTCAGCCCCTCTTGCCCCTCAAAATGAGTTGCGTACCTCAAAACACCTCTGCTAGCCTTCAGCCATGGCCGAGACGCTCACCACCGCCGCGCTCACGCTGAAGGACATCGCCCGCGAGGCGGGCGTCAGCCTCGCGACGGTCGACCGCGTGCTGCACAACCGGCCGGGCGTGCGGGCGGACACGGTCCGGCGCGTCCGGGAAGCGATCGAGCGCAATTCCTTTCAGCCGCATGTGGCGGCCGCGGAACTCGCCCGCGGCCGCGCCCGCCGCTTTGCTTTCGTGATGCCGTCGGGGCCGAACCCGTTCATGCAGCAGATCGAGGCCTATCTCGGCGAGATGTCAGGCTGGCTCTCGGCCCGCCGCCTCGGCGTCGAGATGATTGCAACCGACGTGTTCGACGCCTCCGTGCTGGCCGCCTCGCTGGAGGCGCTGTCCGGCGATTACGACGGCGTCGCCGTGGTGGCGCTGGATCATCCCACCGTCCGTGCCGCCATCAACGACCTCGTCGACACCGGCACCAAGATCGTGACGCTGGTCTCGGACGTGCCGTCCTCGCGCCGCCACCATTATGTCGGCATCGACAACATCGCCGCGGGCCGCACCGCCGGGGCGCTGGTCGGGCGGCTGGTCGGCGGGCGCTCGGGCAAGGTCGCGATCGTCGCGGGATCGCAGGGCCTGCGCGACCACGCCGAGCGCATCTTCGGCTTCAACCAGGTGATGGCGAGTGAATTCCCTGGTCTCAGCGTGCTGCCGGTGCTGGAAGGGCGCGACGAGGACGCGCGCTCGGAGCAGCTCCTGGCACGGCTGCTGGGCAGGCATGCTGACATTGTCGGCCTTTACAACGTCGGCGCCGGCACGCAGGGCGTCGCCAAAGCGTTGAGCGAGGCCGGCCGCGACAAGGTCGTGTTTGTCGGGCACGACGTTACCGCGCTGACGCGCCGGCTGCTGCTCCAGGGCGTAATGGATGCCGCGATCTCGCAGAATCCGGGACATGAGGCGCGAGCCGCCGTGCGCGTGCTGCTCGCGCTCGCCCGCGGCGAGCCGATCCTGCGCGAGCAGGAGAAGATCAGGATCGACATCGTGATGCGGGACAATCTGCCTTAGCGGCAGGTGGATTTGGAAACGACCCGTTGCGGGGAAGGCGACACCAAGCTCGCACACCGCGACAGACAAAAGGGAGGGTGACGTGTATCTCGGACTGGACATCGGCACGTCCGGTGTGAAGGCGGTTCTCGTGAACGAAGCCGGCGCGGTGGTCGCGACGGCGGCGCGCGAGCTCGCGCTGTCGCATCCGGCGCCGCTGTGGTCCGAGCAGGATCCCGACGCCTGGGTCGAGGGCGCGATCGGCGCGGTCGATGATCTCGCCAGCCACCATCCGCGCGAGATCGCGCGGGTCGCCGGCATCGGCCTGTCAGGCCAGATGCATGGTGCGACGCTGCTCGGCGCAGACGGACGGCCGCTGCGTCCCGCGATCCTCTGGAACGACGGCCGTTCGCAGGCCGAATGCGTCATGCTGGAACGGCGCTGTCCGTCGTTGCACGCCATCGCCGGCAATCTGGCGATGCCCGGCTTCACCGCGCCAAAGCTGCTCTGGGTCGCGCGGCATGAGCCCGAAATATTCAAGCGCGTCGCCAAGGTGCTGCTGCCGAAGGCCTATGTCCGCTACCGCCTGAGCGGCGAGTTGGTCGAGGACATGTCGGACGCCGCCGGCACGCTGTGGCTCGATGTCGGCCAGCGGCGCTGGTCGGCCCTGCTGCTGCATGCGACCGGCCTCGATCTCCACCACATGCCGCGCCTCGTCGAAGGTAGCGCGGTGAGCGCCGTGCTTGCGCCGGAATACGCGCAGCGCTGGGGGATGGCGAAAGACGTCGTGGTCGCCGGCGGTGCCGGCGACAATGCGGCGAGCGCGATCGGGCTCGGCGCCATCGCACCGGGCGATGCGTTCCTGTCGCTCGGCACCTCCGGCGTGGTGTTCCGTGTCACCGATCGGTTCGCTCCGGCGCCGGCTTCAGCGGTGCATGCCTTCTGCCACGCGCTGCCCGGCCTCTGGCACCAGATGGGCGTAATGCTGTCGGCGGCGGCTTCGCTGGCCTGGCTGTCCGACGTGATGGAGACGCCGGCAGCCGCGCTGCTCGCGCCGCTCGGCGAGCGCGTCGACGGGCCGAGCCCCATCAAATTCCTGCCTTATCTCGATGGCGAACGCACGCCGCACAACGATGCCGCCGCCAGCGGTGCCTTCGTCGGCCTGCGCGGCGCGACCGGGCGTTCCCAGATCGTCCAGGCCGTGCTCGAAGGCGTCGCCTTCGCCGCGCGTGACAATCTGGCGGCCTTGAGCGCTGCGAGCGGGCCGATCAACGAAGTCGATCTCGTCGGCGGCGGCTCGCGCTCGCCGCTATGGGCGCAGATCTGCGCCGACGTGCTCGGCATTCCCGTCCACCGCGTCGAGGAGGGCGAGGTCGGGGCCGCGCTCGGCGCCGCACGGCTCGGCCGACTCGCCGCCACCGGCGAAGATCCGGCCAAAATCTGCACCCGTCCGCGCCGGCTCGCGAGCTTCGCGCCCCGCGCATCCCTGACCGCCGCCTATGACGAGGCCTATCGTCGCTGGCGCGCGCTTTATCCCGCATTGAAGGAGACTCTTTAAGTGAACGCGCCAGCCAAATTCTTCGATGCAACGACGCCCGTCGCCTTTGCCGGCAAGGATGCGGCGAACACGCATGCCTTCCGCTGGTACGACAAGGACCGCCTCGTCCACGGCCGCCGGCTCGAGGATCACTTACGCTTTGCGGTCTGCTACTGGCATTCGCTGTGCTGGCCGGGCAGCGATCCCTTCGGCGGCGAGACCTTCTTGCGGCCCTGGCATCGCGGCACCGACGCGATGGCGATGGCCCGGGCCAAGGCCGATGTCGCCTTCGAGCTGTTCCGCCTGCTGGACGTGCCCTTCTTCACCTTCCACGACGTCGACGCGGCGCCGGAAGGCCATTCACTCAGAGAATCCGTCGCCAACCTCAACGCCATCGCCGATCTGTTCGAACAGAAGATGGCCTCCGCAAAGGTCCGCCTGCTCTGGGGCACCGCCAATTTGTTCACGCATCGCCGCTACATGGCGGGCGCCGCGACCAACCCGGACCCCGATATCTTCACTTATGCCGCCGGCCAGGTCCGCGCGGCGCTCGAGGTGACGCACCGCCTCGGCGGCCAGAACTATGTGCTGTGGGGCGGGCGCGAGGGTTATGAGACGCTGCTCAACACCGATCTCAAGCGCGAGCTCGACCAGCTCGGCCGCTTCGTCTCCCTCGTGGTCGAGCACAAGCACAAGATCGGTTTCAAGGGCCCGATCCTGATCGAGCCCAAGCCCAAGGAGCCGACCAAGCATCAATATGATTTCGATGTCGCCACCTGCTACGGCTTCCTCGAACGCTACGACCTGCTCAAGGACGTCAAGCTCAACATCGAGCAGAACCACGCCATCCTCGCCGGACACTCCTTCCATCACGAGGTCGCGCTGGCCGAGGCGCTCGGCGTGTTCGGCTCGCTCGACATCAATCGCGGCGACGATCTGCTCGGCTGGGACACCGACCAGTTCGCGATGAACGTCCCCGAATTGACGCTGGTGTTCCACGAGATCCTGAACCGCGGCGGCTTCACCTCGGGCGGGCTCAATTTCGACGCCAAGATCCGCCGCCAGTCGATCGACCCCGATGATCTCATCCATGCCCATGTCGGCTCGATGGATGCCTGCGCGCGCGCCTTCCTCGCCGCCGCCGACATGCTCGATGCCGGCGCGCTCACCACGCCGATCGCCACGCGCTACGACGGATGGGCCGGCCCCGAAGGCCGCGCCATTCTCGGCGGCCAGCGCTCGCTCGCCGATCTCGCCGACCGTGCGATGAGTCCCGGCTTCGATCCGCAGCCGCGCTCGGGCCGGCAGGAATATCTGGAATCCCTCGTCAACCGCTACGTCTGAGGAACGCCGCTGATGGCAAGCGCTGAAGCAACACCGGTCCTCGAGCTCACCGGCATCGGCAAGGAGTTCGGCGCGATCCGCGCGCTGCATGACGTCGACATGCAGGTCTTTCCGGGAGAGGTGGTCGGCCTGATGGGCGACAATGGCGCCGGCAAGTCGACGCTGGTCAAGATCATCGCCGGCAATTTCCGCCCCACCCACGGCGAGATGCGCTTTGCCGGCAGCGCGGTCCATTTCAACCGGCCCGTCGATGCCCGCGCCGTCGGCATCGAGGTGGTCTACCAGGATCTCGCGCTATCGGACAATCTGACCGCGGCCGCCAACGTCTTTCTCGGCCGCGAGCTGAAGCGCAAATTCGGACCCATCGCCTTGCTCGATCACAAGGCGATGGCGGCACGCGCGCTGGAATTGTTCGGCGAGCTGCGCTCGGAGACGCGGCCCGACGATCTCGTCAAGCAGATGTCCGGCGGCCAGCGCCAGGCCGTTGCGATCGCGCGGACGCGCCTGTCCAATGCGCGGTTGGTGATGATGGACGAGCCGACCGCCGCCATCTCGGTGCGACAGGTCGAGCAGGTGCTCGGCCTGATCCACCGGCTGAAGGAGCAGGGCGTTGCCGTGATGCTGATCTCGCACCGCATGCCCGACGTGTTTGCGGTGTGCGACCGCGTCATCGTCATGCGCCGCGGCGAGAAGCGCGCCGACAAGCCGATCCACGAGACCTCGCCGGAGGAAGTCACCGCTCTCATCACCGGCGCGAAGGAGGCGGCGTGATGGCCATGCCCATGGAATCCCCGATCAGCTTCACCAATGTCGGCAAGATCAGGTGGTGGCAGCGCGGCATCTTCGCCTCCCAGACCGGCTACGTCCTGCTCGCGCTGGCAGTGCTGCTGGTGATCATGCATTTCGCCAGCCCGTACTTCTTCACCCAAGGCAACATCCAGAACGTGGCGAAGAACTTCTCGTTCATCGCCATCGCCACGCTCGGCGTCACCTTCGTGATCATCATCGGCGGCATCGACCTGTCGGTCGGCTCGATGATGTGTTTTTCGGCCATGATCACCTCGATGGTGATGACCGAGCTGTCGACGCCGGGCGGGCTCGGCGCCTCGCTGTTCGTGCATACGGCGGCCGACGGCAAGACCGTGCTCGCCAACGTGCCGGGGCTGATCCTGCTGGTGTCGATCCTCGCCGGGCTCGGCGTCGCGCTGATCGCGGGCCTCGTCAACGGCTTCTGCATCGCCGTGCTCGGCCTGTCGCCCTTCGTCACCACGCTCGGCATGCTCTCGATCGTGCGCGGGCTCGGCTATGTCGTCTCCAATGGCCGCGGCAGTTTCCCGGGCGGGCCGGATGCCGATTATTTCTACGCGCTCACCTCCGGCGACGTGCTCGGGGTGCCCGCGCCGTTCATCTATCTCGTGATCCTCGCGCTGACGATGGCCGTGGTGCTGCACCACACCTCGTTCGGCCGCCACGTCTTCGCGCTCGGCGGCAACGAGAAGGCGGCGGAGCTGACCGGCATCCCGGTGGTGCGGGTGAAGATCGAGGTCTATGTGATCTGCGCGCTCGCCGCGGGCCTCCAGGGCATCATCATCTCCGGCTGGCTCGGATCGGCGCCGGCCAACATGGCGACCTCCTACGAGCTCAACGTGATCGCCGCGGCCGTGATCGGCGGCGCCAACCTTGCCGGCGGCATCGGCGGCCCGCTCGGCGCCATCGTCGGCTGCGTGCTGCTCGAGGTGATCCGCAACGGTCTCGTGCTGGCGCAGGTCTCCTCCTACTGGCAGCAGACGCTGGTGGGCGTGATCATCATCCTGGCCGTGCTGGTCGATCGCATCCGCTCGCGGATGACCTGACGTGACGTCGCTTCGGGAAGGCAACGAAAATGCCGCCTGTCCGCTTCCCGGACGCTTTTGAGGGGATGGGCACCAAACAAGGGTGGAGGAGACAATGAGGAAACTGCTTCTGGCCGGTATCGCCGTTGCGATGATGGCAACGCCGGCGTTCGCCGCGAACTACCGCTTCGTGATCGTGCCCAAGGCGATGAACAATCCGTTCTTCGACTTTGCGCGCGACGGCTGCCTGAAGCGCGCCAAGGAGCTCGGCAATATCGAGTGCATCTACAAGGGGCCGGTCGAGCACGAGCCGGCGACGCAGGCGCAGATCATCCAGGACTTCGTCACCCAGAAGGTCGACGGCCTCGCCATCTCGGTCGCCGACGTCGCGGCCATGACCAAGTCGATCGAGGCGGCGACCGCGGCCGGCATTCCCGTCATCACCTTCGATGCGGATGCACCGGGCTCGAAGCGCATCGCCTATATCGGCACCAACAACAAGGAGTTCGGCGTCGCGCTCGGCAAGCAATTGCTGAAGATGCGGCCCGACGGCGGCAAATACGCGATGGTCTCGGGCGGTCCCGGCGCCAAGAACCTCGCTGAGCGCGTCGATGGCGTGCGCGAGGCGCTGAAGGGTTCGAAATGGACCGAGGTCGCGGGCTCCCCGACTTTCTGCAACGACGATCCCGCGCTCGCGGTCCAGCAGATGACGGACATGCGCACCGCAACGCCGGATCTCGCCGCCATCGTTCCCATCGGCGGCTGGCCGATGTTCGCCCCCGAAGGCTTCAAAGCCTTCGCCTCCAGGAACAAGAAGGACATCGATTCCGGCAAGTTCACGCTGGTCGTCGCCGACACGCTGAAGATGCAGCTCGAGCTGCTGCGTGACGGCTATGCCAATGCGCTGGTCGGCCAGCGTCCGTTCGAGATGGGCGAGAAGGCGATGGACACGCTGCTCGCCATCAAGAAGGGCGAGAAGGTGCCGGAGATCGTCTACACCGGCCTCGATCTCGTCACCAAGGACAACGTCGCGCAGATGCTGAAGTAGGAGCGCCGCCAGCCCCGCGCTCCTGCGTGCCTCTCCCGCTTGCGCTTGCCGCAAGCGGGAGAGATGATGTTTGGACTGCTGGAATGAAGACTGTAAGGCAATGGGAATGAAACGCTCGCGGCTCGGCTCTCTCGACGTCACCTCAATCGGTCTCGGTTCCGCCCCGCTGGGCGGATTGTTCAGCCCTGTCAGCGATGCCGATGCGGAGGCGACGGTCGCGCGCGCCTGGTCCGCCGGGGTCCGCTTTTTCGATACCGCGCCGCTCTACGGCTTTGGCCTCGCGGAACGCCGGCTCGGCGCGTTCCTGCGTCAACAACTGCGCGAGTCCTATACCATATCGACCAAGGTCGGCCGCCTGCTGCGCGCCCCCGATGGCGGCGCCGCCGAGGACGAACACTACAAGGGCACGCCGCGCGAGCGGCCGGTGTTCGATTTCAGCTATGACGGCGTGATGCGCTCGGTCGAGGAGAGCCTTGCCCGCCTCGGGCTCGACCGCGTCGACGTCCTGCTGGTGCACGATCCCGACGATCACTATGACGAAGCCGTCACCGGTGCCTTCCGCGCGCTCCAGCGACTGCGCAGTGACGGCACCGTCAAGGCGATCGGCGCCGGCATGAACCAGTCGGAGATGCCGGTCCGCTTCGCCGAAGCCGTGCCCGTCGACTGCTTCCTGCTCGCCGGGCGTTACACGCTGCTCGACCAGGGCGCGCTGGATGCGCTGTTTCCGGTCTGTCAGGCCGGGAATATCGGCATCCTGCTCGGCGGCATCTACAACAGCGGCATCCTGGCCAATCCGCACGCGGGCGCGAAGTTCAATTATCAGGACGCCGACGCGGAGCTCGTCGCGCGCGCGCTCGCGCTCGACGAGCTGTGCCGCAAGCACGGCACCGAGCTGAAGGCGGCCGCGCTGCAGTTCTGCATGGCCCATCCGGCGGTGACTGTTGCTGTGATGGGCGCGCGCAATGCCGGCGAGGTCGCCGACAATATCGCGATGTCGGAGACGGCGGTGCCGGCGGCATTCTGGCAGGAGCTGCGCGCGCGAAACCTCGTCGACGCGCGGGCGCCGCTGCCGGGTGGGGCATAAGGCATGATCATCGACGCTCATCAGCATTTCTGGGACCCCGCACGCGCCGACTATCCTTGGATGGACGCGCCCGAGCTGTCACCGATCCGCCGCGCCTTCGGCCCCGCCGATCTCGCGCCGCTGTTGAAGGCGAGCGGCATCGACGCCAGCATCGTCGTGCAGTGCCGCTCCGCGCGGGAGGAGACCGGGGAGTTCTTGCGGATTGCGCACGAAAACCCTTTTGTCGTCGGCGTCGTCGGATGGGCCGATCTGACCGATGGCGACCTCGGCGACACGCTCGACCGGTTGCGCGCGTTGCCCGGCGGCGACAAGCTGGTCGGTATCCGCCACCAGGTCCACGATGAGCTTGATGCGGATTGGCTGCTGCGCGAAGACGTCCAGCGCGGCCTCACCGCAGTGTTCGCCCGCGATCTCGCCTACGATTTCCTCGTCCGCACCCGCGAGCTTCCGGCCGCGATCGCAACCGCACAGGCCTTCCCGCAGGCGCGCTTCGTGCTGGATCATGCCGCAAAACCGCCGATCGCCGATGGCGGAAGCGACGAATGGACGGACCGCATCGCAGCGCTGGCTGCCTGCGGCAACGTCTGGTGCAAGATCTCCGGCCTCGCGACGGAGGCGAAGTGGGATGATTGGGATGCCGAGCAACTGCTCCCGTTCGTTGCGCACGCCGCAAAATGTTTCGGCGAGGACCGTTTGATCTACGGCTCGGACTGGCCGGTGTGCCTGCTCGCGGGCAGCTACGGAGAAATCAAAGGTGCACTGGAAGCGTGCCTGGCGAAGCTGGGGACGAATGTGCGTGAGAAGGCGTTTGGGGTGAACGCGAAGGCTGCGTATCGGCTGCGGATTGTAAGTTAGACCGAATCCGCGGGCTCCCACCTTCCCCTGGAGGGGAGGGTCGATCGCGCGCAGCGCGAGCGGGGCGGGGTGATCCCTCCACGGGGGCACCGCCTCGATGGAGAGACTGTCACCCCACCCCGTCTCACATGTCGCTGCGCTCCATGTGAGCCGACCCTCCCCCTCCAGGGGAGGGTAAGAGACCTCACGCCCCCGCAGGCACCTGATCCAGAAACCCCGTCACGCTCCTGATCCGCCCGTCCTTCAACACGGCGAAATCCGTCCCCTTGATCGGGCTGTCGACGCCGTCAGGACCGAGCCCCCACGAAAAGCGCACATGGTCGCCATAGCCGTTGGGCTCGCCGATCAGCTTGAACTTGAAATCGGGAAAACGCTGCTGCACGCCCGCGATCAGCGCGTCGATGCCCTCCCGGCCGTCGCCCTTCATCAACGGATCGACATAGCTCGCGTCCGCCGTCCAGGTCTCGCTCAGCAGCTCGCGCCGGCGGCTCGTCTGCGCTCGTTCCAGAGATCGATATAGCAGTGGGCGATGGCGGTGTGGTCGGTCATGTTGCTCTCCTTCGATGACGCCGTGTCCGGCTGTCCCTCACTATCGAAGGTTTGCGCGCGCTGATCGATTACCTCGGAGGTCATCGGCACGTGCAAAAAAATGAAGCGCGATGATGGCCTCATCGCGCTTCATTCGGATGTGTATTGCTTCGCGAAGGTTACTTCGCCGCCGTCACCATGATCTCGACGGTGTATTGCGGGGCCGCCAGCTTGGCTTCGACGGTGGCGCGGGCCGGGGTGTTGCCGGAGGAGACCCAGGAGTCCCACACCGCGTTCATCTCGCCAAAAGTCTTCATGTCGGTGATGTAGATCGTGGCCGAGAGCAGCTTCGACTTGTCGGTGCCGGCCTTGGCGAGATGGCCGTCGATCGTCTTCAGGATGTCCTGGGTCTGCTTGGTCACGCTTTCGCCGGCGGCGTTGCTGGCGACGACACCGGCGAGATAGACGGTGTTGCCGTGCACGACGACCTGGCTCATGCGCGGGCCGGTTTCAAAACGCTGAATGCTCATTTGGGATCTCCTGGTGGAATGGCGGCCCTGTCTAGCCCAGCGGCCTGCGCCGTGCCACCCCGGGCACGCATGCGTTGCCAGGCACGCATGCGTTACCTCCGATGCATGCGTCACGGAAACCGGCTGAAAAATGACCAGATCGTCTCGGCGCCGTCGATGTCGCCGTTCTGCGGGCCGAGCAGGCTGGCCGCAACCCTCGGGAAGCGGGCATCGGGCGAGAACCCGGGCATGCGATGACCGCCATGGTTGACGCGATAGAGCACGACGTCGTGCCCGGTCGGGCAGCGCGAGGTGATCTGCGTGACCGTGGACTGGTCCGCGGAATTCTTGTCAGGCAGATCGACGGTGGCCGCATCATCTGACTCGCAGCCATTGAGCTTGCGCCAGAATTCCAGCGTTTCCTCGGTCGACCAGAATCCGTCTGCGGCAAAATAGCTCGATCCGCGTCCGCCGGCATAGGGGACCAGCGGGTCGGCCGTGCCGTTCATGAGCAATATCGGCAACGGCCGCGACGGATGACAGGTGACGGCGGCCTCGTCGGTGAGGTTCATGACCACGCTGGCGCCGGCCGCGAACAGATCGGCGCGCGCACAGAGAAGCGTCATCGCCATGGCGCCGCCATTGGAGATGCCGGCGACATAGACGCGCTTCGGGTCGGCCGTGCCGTTCGCGACCAGCTTCTCGACAAGCTTGGCGATGAAGGCGATGTCGTCGGTGCCGTCGGGCGGGCCGCGGAGCGCGGGTCCCGCCTTGGTCCGCGCATCGGCCCAGGCATGGTTGAGGCCGTCAGGAAATGCCACGGCGAAACCTTCACGTTTCGCGACCTGCGGCCACGCCGTCCGCGCGATCATGTCGGCGCCGCGCTGGGTCTTGCCGTGTAGCACGACCACCAGCGGCACAAGCCGCTTGGCTGGCAGTTGCAAGGTGTAGGAGCGCTTCACACCGTTGACGTCGATGACGTCGGCGGATGCGACCGGGGCAGCGGTCAATGCCGCAACAAACATCCCGATCTGCATCCACCGCCGCATGATCTATCCCACCGCTTTCGCCGCCGCGCGGCCGGCATTGCGGCCCGAGAACAGGCAGCCGCCGAGGAAGGTTCCCTCCAGCGAGCGATAGCCGTGCACGCCGCCGCCGCCGAAGCCTGCGGCTTCGCCGACCGCATAGAGGCCCGGGATGACCCGGCCCTCCGCGCCGAACACGCGGGAGTCGAGATCGGTCTCGAAGCCGCCCAGCGTCTTGCGGGTGAGAATGTTGAGCTTGACCGCGATCAGCGGCCCTTGCGCGGGATCGAGGATGCGATGAGGTGAGGCGGTGCGGATCAGCCTGTCGCCGATATAGCGCCGCGCATTGTGGATGTTCATGACCTGCGCGTCCTTGACGTAAGGATTGGCGATCTCGCGGTCGCGCGCCTCGATCTGCATTTTGATGTGCTCGAGCTTGAGCAGGTCGTTGCCGGCAAGCTTGTTCATCTCCGCCACAAGGTCCTCGATCCTGTCGCGCACGATGAAGTCGACACCATGGCTTTTGAAGGCCTCGACCGGCGCCGGCGCGCCCTTGTTGGTGGCGCGGCGCAAGGTCATGCGCCAGCTCTTGCCGGTGAGATCGGGGTTCTGCTCCGAGCCCGACAGCGCGAATTCTTTTTTGATGATGCTCTGGGTCAGGATGAACCAGGAATAATCATAGCCGGTGGACATGATGTATTTCAGCTGGCCGAGCGTGTCGGAGCCGGGGAACAGCGGCGCCGGCAATCGCGTGCCCGTGGCGTCGAACCACATCGACGAAGGGCCGGGCAGGATGCGGATGCCGTGGCGCGGCCAGATCGGTGACCAGTTCTGGATGCCCTCGACATAGTGCCACATGCGGTCGCGGTTGATCAGGCGCGCGCCGGTCTTTTCGGTGATGCCGATCATGCGGCCGTCGACATGCTCGGGCACGCCGGAGATCATGAACTTCGGCGGCTCACCGAGCCGCTTTGGCCAGTTCGCGCGCACCAGATCATGATTGCCGCCGATGCCGCCGGACGCCACGATCACGGCCTGCGCCTTCAGCGCGAACTCGCCGACGACGTTGCGCGAGGAACTCTTGCCGCGCTCCACATTATCAGGCGCGAGCATGGCGCCGCTGACGCCATCCACGGTGCCGTTGGTGATGGTGAGCGCATCGACGCGATGACGGAACTTGAAGGTGAGGCGGCCGCTCTTCATCGCCTCGCGCGCGCGACGCTCGAACGGCTCGACGATGCCGGGCCCGGTGCCCCAGGTGACGTGGAAGCGCGGCACCGAATTGCCGTGGCCCATCGCGTCATACCCGCCGCGCTCGGCCCAGCCGACCACGGGGAAGATGCGATGGCCCATCGCGCGCAGCCAGTCGCGCTTCTCGCCCGCCGCGAAGGCAACATAGGCCTCGGCCCATTTGCGCGGCCAGAAGTCCTCATCGCGGTCGAAGCCGGCGGTGCCGAGCCAGTCCTGCATCGCGAGTTCGAACGAGTCCTTGATGCCGAGCCGGCGCTGCTCCGGCGAATCGACCAGGAACAATCCGCCGAACGACCAGAATGCCTGGCCACCGATCGACTGCTCGCCTTCCTGGTCCACCACGATCACGCGCTTGCCCGCATCCGCGATCTCGGTCGCGGCGACGAGGCCCGACAGTCCCGCGCCGACGACGATGACGTCTGTTTCCTCAGCCATGCGCTTCCCCCTCCATGAGTTCCCCTGTAGTTGCCCGGATTGAAGCCAGCGGTCGTAACTGAGATCAAGGGCGTGGCGCGTAAGACCTCGTTAACTTGTTCCACTTTGGGATAGAGACCGGCCGGGTGCAGCGCGGACGCAACACTGGATTTGAATTTGTTTTGATCAAGCCGGCCTGCCTAGACAAAACCTTGGTTACGACGGACGCTAGCACTGCATCACCACCTGACACGCAGATTCGAATTCGACCGGGGCGGGGGACAATGAAGTTTCTGACGGGGTTGCTTGCGGCGGTACTCTTGATCGCGGGCATGGGGGCTTCTCACGCGGTGGTTCGGATCGCGGATGACCGCGGCGGCCGGATTGGAACCTACGTCGACAGATACCAGGACCTCAGGCAATCGGGCGAGACCGTCATCATCGACGGCCTCTGCGCCTCGGCCTGCACCATCGTCCTGGGCGCCATCCCGCACGACCGCATCTGCGTGACCTCGAGCGCGACGCTCGGCTTCCATGCCGCCTGGGATTTCGGCGCCAATGGCCGCGCCGTCACCAATCCCGAAGCGACCCAGATGCTCTATTCGATGTATCCGTCGCAGGTGAAACGCTGGATCGCGCAGCGCGGCGGCCTGACCCCGCATATGCTGTTCCTGAGGGGCAAGCAGCTGCAGGCCATGTACAAGCCCTGCTACATGGACGCGCAGGCTTCGGCGATCAGGCCGGCACGCCGGACCCTCCAGCAACCGGAGCAGGTCGAGTCGGCCCGGGGCCAGCTGCTTCACTGACACCACAGGCATGACGGGATCATTGAGACCGTCAGCGGCGCCTTGTCTGCTGCCAGCGCCTTGCCCGCAGGCGGGCTAAAGCCTATCTGAAAGCCTGGGAACCGGGGCCTTCGCCCCCAAATTTGTCATGGCTCAACCGCTGCACCCGGGACATCCGTTACAGGACAATTCGTCCACTGCCGGCCGGACGCCGTCCGTGCTGCTGTTGGCGGGCGCTGGTGTCGGCGGGCTGGTCGTGATCGGCGCGCTGGCGCTGTGGTTCCACTACGGCAGTCAGGTGTTCTTCGAAATGATCAGGACCGGCTTCGCCGCCTGCTTCTGACCCCGACAGGAAGTTTTCCGCCCATGAGTTCCGCCGCCCGCCCGCTGGTGATCGCGACCGCCTTTGCAGCAAGCCTCGTCCTCGGGCTCCTGATCATGTTCTGGGCCATGGGCGGGGTCAGCAAGGTGGCGCAGCCCGCCGCGATCGGCGGCCCGTTCCAGCTCACCGACCAGAACGGCAAGGCCGTCACCGACAAGAGCCTGAAGGGCAAGCCGACCCTGATCTTCTTCGGCTACACCCATTGTCCCGACGTCTGCCCGACCTCGCTGTTCGAGATGTCCGAGGTGCTGCGGGCGATGGGCAAGGACGCCGACAAGGTCAATGCCATTTTCATCTCGGTCGACCCGGAGCGCGACACGCCGGCGACGATGAAGGACTATCTGTCGAGCTTCGATCCGCATCTGGCGGGCCTGTCCGGCGACCCCGCCGAGACCGCCAAGGTCATCACCTCCTACCGGGTCTATGCCAAGAAGGTCCCGACCAAGGACGGCGACTACACCATGGACCACACCGCGCTGATCTACCTGATGGACCGCGACGGCAGGTTCGTCTCGCCGTTCAACCTGAAGCGCACGCCGGAAGAGGCCGCGGCGGACCTGAAGCGGTATCTCTGAGCTTCACCCTGGCCGCAATCGGCACTCGCGTTCCCGGGTGGATGGTCTATAAGGCCCTCTGATCCCAACGAAATTCATTACTTTCGGCCGATGGCTCCATCGCAACAGGCGAAATCGTTCAAATCTGTCCGTGGCTTGCTGGCTGTCGGCCTCTGCCTGCTCGCCGGCCTCTCCGGCGCGAACGCCCAGGCCCC